>JAHEDY010000026.1:0-17500 GCA_024640985.1 Gammaproteobacteria bacterium | reverse complement strand
TTAGCCTTTCACTCCGATCCACAGCTCATCCCCATCTTTTTCAACAGATGTGGGTTCGGGCCTCCAGTCAGTGTTACCTAACCTTCACCCTGGCCATGGATAGATCGCTCGGTTTCGGGTCTACTTCCAGCAACTGATCGCCCAGTTAAGACTCGATTTCTCTACGGCTCCCCTATACGGTTAACCTTGCTACTGAAAGTAAGTCGCTGACCCATTATACAAAAGGTACGCAGTCACCTTACGGCTCCCACTGCTTGTATGCACACGGTTTTAGGTTCTATTTCACTCCCCTCTCCGGGGTTCTTTTCGCCTTTCCCTCACGGTACTGGTTCACTATCGGTCAATCAGGAGTATTTAGCCTTGGAGGATGGTCCCCCCATATTCAGTCAAGATTTCTCGTGTCCCGACCTACTCGATTTCACAACAAGTGCCTTTTCAGATACGGGGCTATCACCCACTATGGCCAGCCTTCCCAGACTGTTCTCTTAAAACACAAGTTGCTTAAGGGCTAGTCCCCTTTCGCTCGCCGCTACTCAGGGAATCTCGGTTGATTTCTTTTCCTCCGGGTACTTAGATGTTTCAGTTCTCCGGGTTAGCTTCCTTTCGGATAGTCCTAAGACTGGGTTTCCCCATTCGGAAATCGCGGGATCAAAGCTTGTTTGCCAGCTCCCCCGCGCTTATCGCAGGCTACAACGTCCTTCATCGCCTCTGATTGCCAAGGCATCCACCGTGTGCACTTCGGTACTTGATCATACAATCCTGGAACTCACAAAGAGACCAATCATGCATGGCACCGATTACACGATAAATGCTGATTTATAATCAGCATCACCAAACGCGCCTGTAATCTTTGAAATTGATACATATGTATCCAATTTTGTTGATTACAAAACTTGTTAATCCAACTTGTTAAAGAACACTGACCACATAGTCATTGAAAAACACAGTTGCGTTTTTCAATGACCACGCTGGTATAGAATGGTGGAGCTATGCGGGATCGAACCGCAGACCTCCTGCGTGCAAAGCAGGCGCTCTCCCAGCTGAGCTATAGCCCCACAGTATTGGTGGGTCTGGGCTGACTTGAACAGCCGACCTCACCCTTATCAGGGGTGCGCTCTAACCAACTGAGCTACAGACCCGTTCACTGCTATACCAGGTCATTAGATCAAGCAATGCGTGTGAGCACTTAAGCCTTCGGTCAACGTATCGTTTAAGGAGGTGATCCAACCGCAGGTTCCCCTACGGTTACCTTGTTACGACTTCACCCCAGTCATGAATCACACCGTGGTGACCGTCCTCCTAAGTTAGACTAGCCACTTCTGGTGCAACCCACTCCCATGGTGTGACGGGCGGTGTGTACAAGGCCCGGGAACGTATTCACCGTGACATTCTGATTCACGATTACTAGCGATTCCGACTTCATGGGGTCGAGTTGCAGACCCCAATCCGGACTACGACCGGCTTTCTCGGATTAGCTTCCCCTCGCGGGTTCGCAACCGTTTGTACCGGCCATTGTAGCACGTGTGTAGCCCTACACGTAAGGGCCATGATGACTTGACGTCGTCCCCACCTTCCTCCGATTTGTCATCGGCAGTCTCCTTAGAGTTCCCGGCCGAACCGCTGGCAATTAAGGATAAGGGTTGCGCTCGTTACGGGACTTAACCCAACATCTCACGACACGAGCTGACGACAGCCATGCAGCACCTGTCACTCGGTTCCCGAAGGCACCAATCTATCTCTAGAAAGTTCCGAGGATGTCAAGTGTAGGTAAGGTTCTTCGCGTTGCGTCGAATTAAACCACATGCTCCACCGCTTGTGCGGGCCCCCGTCAATTCATTTGAGTTTTAACCTTGCGGCCGTACTCCCCAGGCGGAGAACTTATCGCGTTAGCTGCGCCACTAAACATGCAAGATGTCCAACGGCTAGTTCTCATCGTTTACGGCGTGGACTACCAGGGTATCTAATCCTGTTTGCTCCCCACGCTTTCGCACCTCAGCGTCAGTATTGGTCCAGATGGCCGCCTTCGCCACTGATGTTCCTTCCTATATCTACGCATTTCACCGCTACACAGGAAATTCCGCCATCCTCTACCATACTCTAGCTAGGCAGTTTTGGATGCAGTTCCCAGGTTGAGCCCGGGGCTTTCACATCCAACTTACCAAGCCGCCTACGCGCGCTTTACGCCCAGTAATTCCGATTAACGCTTGCACCTTTCGTATTACCGCGGCTGCTGGCACGAAATTAGCCGGTGCTTTTTCTGTAGCTAACGTCAATCCCAGTAGGTATTAACTACTGAGCCTTCCTCACTACTAAAAGTGCTTTACAACCCTAGGGCCTTCTTCACACACGCGGCATGGCTGGATCAGGGTTTCCCCCATTGTCCAATATTCCCGACTGCTGCCTCCCGTAGGAGTCTGGACCGTGTCTCAGTTCCAGTGTGACTGATCATCCTCTCAGACCAGCTAAAGATCGTCGCCTTGGTGGGCCATTACCCCACCAACAAGCTAATCTTACGCAGGCTCATCTAATAGCGAGAGCTTCAAAGAGAGGCCCCCTTTCATCCTTAGATCGTATGCGGTATTACCCAAAGTTTCCCTTGGCTATCCCCCACTACTAGGTAGATTCCTACGCGTTACTCACCCGTCCGCCACTCGTCGACCACTAGCAAGCTAGTGTCGTTACCGTTCGACTTGCATGTCTTAGGCCTGCCGCCAGCGTTCAATCTGAGCCATGATCAAACTCTTCAGTTAAGAGTACCTGGTAAACCAGGTGATATTTTGTGCTCAGACAATCGCAAAACTGCTAAATAAATTTATACAGGTTGCTTGTCTGAAAATTGTGTCAACTTCCAGCTCAAGCACCCACACGCATTGCTTGATCAATTTGTTAAAAAACTCTTCAGAGGGCCTCTCTGAAGTGGACGCGCATTCTATCGAACCCTACGTCTTTTGCAACCACTTTTTTACAAAACTTGGCGGTTGCCTGCGAGGCCGAGGCCTCAAATTTGGTCGGCGCATTTTAGTGAGCTTCACTGAGAATGCAACCTTTAATTTTCCTCGCTGAATCCAGTCTTCCGAAGAAGTCCGCCACATCGAGGAGCGCGAATACTACAGTGTTTTATTCGCCTTGCAAGAAGTTTTTGAATATTTCCTCAAACTCTTCAAGCACTCCCCCGCTCAGCAGGAGAGGCGCGAAGTATAGGGGGCAATCTCAGCCTGTCAACGAATTTTCATCGATTCGTCATCAATTCGTCACAGTGACCCGAACAAAACGTTTCTTTCCGCACTGAAACACCTGTGTTTCTCCAGCATTAACGCGGAACTGCAAGTCTGTTTGCAACTCGCCGTTGATGCGAACAGCGCCCTGAGTAATAAAACTTCGCGCCTCTGACGAACTCTTCGCCAATCCCGTTTCTCGTAACAAAACAGACAGCGGAACACCGCCATCCGCATCCGATTGCAGGGTCATCTCTGGCATTTCATCCGGAATGTCGCCAGCTTTGAATTTATTCCCGGCACTTTTTGATGCGCGATCGGCAGCATCTTCGTCATGAAAACGAGTAATCAATTCTCTAGCAAGCAAAGCCTTCGCCGCATTTGGGGTGACTATCCCTGACTCCACATCAGCACGGAGCGATTTGAGCTCGGAATTACTTTGAAAACTCAGCAGTTCAAAATAACGCCACATCAACTCATCGGAAATCCCCATGAGTTTCCCATACATCTCTCCTGGTGCATCATTTAAGCCAACATAATTACCAAGCGATTTGGACATTTTTTTCTCGCCATCCAAGCCTTCAAGGATCGGCATCATCAAAATTGTCTGTGGCTTCTGGCCCGCATCCCGCTGCAATTCGCGACCCATTAATAGATTAAACCGCTGATCTGTGCCCCCAAGCTCGACATCCGCTTCCAGGGCTACAGAATCGTAACCCTGCATCAATGGATACAAAAATTCATGGATCGAGATCGGCTGCTCAGATTTAAAGCGTCTATTAAAGTCATCGCGCTCAAGCATGCGAGCCACCGTTAACTTTGCTGCCAAGCGAATAAAGTCTTGTGGCTTAAGGTCATTCATCCAACGACTGTTGTACTCCACTCGAGTTTTATCTCGATCGAGAATCTTGAACACCTGTGACGCATAGGTCTCAGCATTTTTCATTAACTGCTCTTCAGTTAATGGTTGGCGCGTTTGATTCTTCCCGGTCGGATCTCCAATTAAGCCGGTGAAGTCACCTATCAAGAAGATCACCTCATGCCCGAGGTCCTGAAACTGGCGGAGCTTGTTGATTAACACGGTATGCCCCAGATGCAGATCTGGTGCCGTCGGATCAAAGCCTGCTTTGATCTTCAGCGGCTGCCCGCTATCTAGCTTCACCTCTAACTCCTCCAGAGGAAGAATTTCGTCCGCCCCGCGCGAAATCAGATCTATTGCATCCCGAAGATCACGCCCGTCCACTGTTGCCATAGGTACTCTCGACTCATGTTTGAAAGCGCCATAGTGTACATAACCTCCATTCTTTTTTTATATGCAACCTGCATTTGATTTGTGTACACTCCTCGAAACCGATCATTGGGATACGAATGCGCAACCTTATCAATCGCTTAGACGCGATATGTCATCCGTTTCCGGGAATTCACGTTCTCGGCGTCGTCAGCTCTGTGATTTTTGTGACCGTTTTAGCTGTCTGGCCAACGACTGGTGAAACCGGATCCAACATGGATCAAACGATGCCGATCCCTGCGCTTTCCTTATTCACAGAAGCAATGAAAAAGCCTGATGATCCGGCGCCTGCGCTGGAAATCCGAAGTGAACGCGTCAATCAAGGCGACTCACTGTCCCGTCTATTTAGTCGCCAAGGCCTTTCGCCAAAACTGCTGCATGCATTGACCCAGGCGGAAGATTCAGACAATCGCGTATCCAGACTCAACGTCGGACAAACCGTGGAATTTCGTTATAACGATAACAAAATCCTTGCGGAGCTTGCTGTCATTCACTCACCTTTTGACCAAACTCTCGCAAAATACACAGACCGCGGTTGGACGATCGAGCAACAACATCGCGAAGCCGAAATCTACATTGAGCACGCCAACGCGACAATTAACAGCTCATTATTCCTGGCCGGTGCTCGTGCAGGCCTACCTGATAACTTAATCATGGAGCTTGCTGACATCTACGGGCACGTGATCGATTTTGTCTACGAAATTCGCGAAGGGGATCAATTCATCGTCACTTTCGAAAAACGCTACTTGGATGGCGAATTTATTGAATATGGCAACATTCTGGCGGCTGAATTCATCAACGCAGGCGAATCCTTTGTCGCTGTTCGCTACACCGATACCGAGGGCGACACGGGATACTATGATCAAAAAGGGGTGAGTTTGCGCAAAGCATTTTTACGCGCACCCCTGAACTTCCGACGCATCAGCTCCAACTTCAAACTTGCACGCAAGCATCCGATCCTCGGAAAAATGCGTGCACACAAAGGGACCGATTACGCGGCGTCAACGGGAACACCGATCTACGCAGCCGGTGATGGCAAAATTACCTTCCGTGGCACTAAGGGCGGGTACGGCCGCACGGTCATTATTAAGCACGGGAACAGTATCGAGACGCGCTATGCCCACCTATCAAGATACGGCAAATTCAAGTCAGGCCAAAAGGTCAAACAAGGCCAAGTGATCGGCTATGTCGGTATGAGTGGATTGGCGACCGGACCCCATCTCCACTACGAGTTCATTGTCAGCGGGGTCCACCGAAACCCGCGCACCATTCTTGAAAAACTTCCCAAAGCGAAGTCGCTTCCTCCGAGCGAAATTGCACGCTTCGAGCCGATTGCCCAACCATTAATTGCCTCATTGAGCGCTCAGCGAACTAATGCTGAACTGGCTTTTCAAAACATCACCACCCGCTAGCACTCCGCGCGCCGCCATCGGACTGATGAGTGGCACCAGTCTGGATGGGCTGGATGCCTGCATCGTGAAAGAAACAGGTCACGGAAATCGAGTTGAGATCGTCTCCACTCTCAGTACAGCCTTCCCTCCACGAGTTCGTGATGGCTTCAAACGCATGATTGAAACCGGACAAGCCAATATCCAAGAGCTTCTTGCCATCGAACATCAATACACCGAAGTCGTGGTCCAACAATGTCAGCAGTTAATCAAAGCCTCTGACGAATCCATCTCTGTCATCGGATTCCACGGGCAAACGCTTTGGCACGCCCCTGACCTTGGATCCACTTTGCAGATTGGATTTGCAGAATACCTGGCAGAAGCAACAGGGATTCCAGTCGCTCACCAGTTTCGACGGAGTGATATGGCTCGCGGTGGTCAAGGAGCGCCATTGGCTCCTCTCTTTCACCAACTGCACTTCGAGCGTGAGACGGAAAATGTCGCTGTCTTGAATCTGGGTGGGATCGCAAACATTTCGCTACTAGTCCCCGGCCAACCCATCAGCGGCTGGGATATTGGACCTGCCAATACCTTATCGGATGGCTGGCATCAGCGGTCTCAGAATCAGGCTTTTGACCGAAACGGGGCGTACGCAGCATCAGGTTCCGTGCATCAAGATTTGCTAGACAAACTACTCAAAGACCCATACTTCGCCCAGAGGGCGCCGAAGAGCACCGGGCGCGAGTATTTTTCTCAATCATGGCTTCACCAGACGCTTGATCAGTTAGCGCCCATCAATGCAGCAGACGTGCAAGCCACACTAAATCAACTCACGGCCACCCTCGTGCATCAAGCACTTCCTGAAGAGATTGATATTCTCGTGGTCTGCGGGGGAGGCGTGCATAACACGCACCTGATGGACGCACTTGATGACACCGTTGACCCATTGGTCGTGACATCAGATGCCTTTGCCATCGATCCTGATTTTGTTGAGGCCGCCTGTTTTGGCTGGCTAGGGCTTCAATGTTTCGACAACCAACCGCTTCCAACCACGTTCATCACGGGGTCAGCAGCGTCAGGCGTTCTCGGGTCAATCATCCGGCCCACTAAAGGCTGAAACTCGCTCCACACCCACAGGTGCTCGACGCATTCGGATTTTCAACCACAAATTGGGATCCAGTCAGTGATTCGGAATAATCCACCGTCGCACCGACGAGGTATTGATAGGACATTCCGTCAATCACCACAGTGACACCATCTTTAACCACCTCGGTGTCATCATCTTGATGCTCATCATCAAAACTAAACCCATACTGGAATCCCGAGCAGCCACCACCTGTCACGAAGACTCGCAAGTGCAGATCAGGATTTCCCTCACCACTGATCAGCTCCTTCACTTTCGAAACAGCACGCTCAGTCAGTTGAATCGGGGTCGGTACAAATACTTCAGCCATAACGTCTCACGGGCTCAATGCATACAATGGAAGCGCGTCAAACTCATTAAGCCCGAGCATTAAATTCATATTCTGAATCGCCTGTCCGGCCGCGCCCTTAACCAGATTATCGATCACACTCGAAATGATCAACTGTCCTGGTTGCTGTTGGTAGAGACCGATCACCGAGCGGTTCGATCCCCGAACCCATCGGGTCTCAGGATGCTCGCCATCGGAGGCCAACGACACCAATGGCTCGTCGTGATACCGCTTTTCGAACAGCGCTCGCGCCTCATCCAATGATAATGATGTGGAGACGTAAGCGGTGACTTCAATGCCTCGGATCATCGGCAAGAGATGTGGAACAAAAGTAATCGTCACTTCCTGACCCATTTTTGAGAGTTGGTGGGCCATTTCCGGGGCATGGCGATGACCACCGGCGGCGTAGGCGTGAAAATTATCGGACGCTTCTGCCACGATCAGGTCTGTGCGCGCAGATCGTCCTGCACCGGACGCTCCACTTTTTCCATCGACAATCACATGTGACTGCGTTAAAGCACCGGCTTCAACCAGGGGCATCAGGGCGAGGGCGGTGGCCGTGGGATAGCATCCTGGGTTCCCGACTAGCCGGGCATCAGCAATCAAATGTCGATATTTTTCAGGTAATCCATACACGGCTTCATCAATCAGGTCTGGCGCACCATGGGGTCCACCGTAAGCTGACTCCCACACCTCCGGGTCACTAAATCGGAAATCCGCCGCCAAATCAATCACTCGAACGCCACGTTCGAGTAGATCGCGAGCCTCATGCATCGCTATCTTATTGGGCGTTGCATAAAACACTAAATCACAGTGGCCCAATGCATCGACTGACGGCTCTTCAAAACTCAGTTGCTGATCATGGGATAACCATGGATATAACGAAGCCACACGTTTCCCAGCCTCAGAACGAGACGTCAGACAGCTGACCTCGACCTCGGGGTGCGAAGCCAGCATTCGCAACAGCTCAACACCCGTATACCCTGTGCCACCGACAATGCCTATGCGTTTCACTTACGATTTCCATCCATTCAACAATTGCGCGCATAATACGCCAAACTGACATCAAAACGCACTCGACAGGGGAAGTCTATGCAGAGTCGTGTCAAAGATACCGGCATCGAATTGCTGATTGTTTTTGGTATTGGAGGGCTGATTGGAACACTCATCGCCTGGACCTCGAATGCCTACGTCTCTGGTGTTCAATTCTTCACAGCACTTCGTGAAAATCATTCCGTTTTCGAAATCACGCTTGCCGGCAGTCAGTTTGAACTGACAAGTCTCATCTTTTTGTGGATCGCTGCGGCTTTCGTCATTCTGATTCGACGCGTCTTTGGGGTCGTCCGCTGGCACGGGCCAGCAGACTCGATTTACCATGCACAACAATCCAAAGAGCCCTTGGATATCAAGCACGGTATTGCATCAACTCTCACTGCATTTACCAGTGCTGCTGGCGGTGGATCCGTGGGGCAATATGGGCCCTTGGTTCACTTTGGTGCCACACTCGGGATCGTGGTCAAGCGCTTCGTCTCTTCGAGACTGTCACATGAGGTGTACTTAGGTTGTGGTGTGGCTGCTGCCATTTCGGCAGGGTTCGGGGCTCCAATCGCGGGGATTGTTTTTGCGCATGAAGCGATTCTGCGTCATTTTTCGGTCCGGGCGATTGCTCCGATTTCAATCGCCTCAGTCACAGCATCCGCGGTCAGTCAGGCATTTTTCTCGCATTCAGCAACTTTCGAAATTTCGTCATCAGCACCCGACCTTGTGTCTCTGATACCGGTATTAATTATCGCAAGTCCTATCATCGCGTTTGCCGCGATTGTTTACATGGAAGCCCTGAGGCGATCGGCTGCGTTTGCAAAGCAAACCGGTTGGTCAGCTGAGCGACTCATCCTGACCGCTGCGACCATCTGCGGCCTTGTCGGAATTTGGATTCCAGAAATCCTTGGGCTGGGGATTAGTACAATCAATGCCATGCTCGACGGTGCCTACCAAATGCCCGCATTGCTGTTATTGCTCGTCGTCAAAATTGCCATGACTGCGCTCTGTATTGGATTTGGATTATTTGGAGGCGTTTTCTCTCCCGCATTGTTTGTCGGTGTTGCGGCCGGCGGGATCGTTGCACAGCTCGCAACGATTCTTGGCGTCCCGGATTTAAGCGTGGCGGTCAGTATTGCAGCCATGGCAGCTGTCGCTGCCAACGTCATCGGTGCACCAGTGGCTGCCGTCTTGATCGTGCTCGAGCTCACCCAGTCCTATGCCTATGCCGTCGCCGCCTTGATGGCTGTGATGGCCTCCATGCTACTCACCCATCGTCTCTTTGGTCACTCATTCTTCGATCGACAACTTCTCGATCGTGGAATTGATTTGGCACAGGGGCGAGAGGCGATCGCCCTCTCCCAACATACACTTGAGACTCACTTAAGCGACGATTTTGTGAAAGTGTCTGAGACTTCGTCCGGACATGAAGCACTGTCCTTGATGCGGGAGAAGCAACAGACCGAGGCCTATGTTGTGTCTGATTCTGGACGACTGGCTGCGAAACTGTCGGTACACCAAGCCATTGAAGCTGGCGACCAAACGGTTTTCCAATTTGCTGATGCAGACCCCTTATTGCTGCATGTGGATCACTCACTTCAACACGCCATGCATGTGGTCAGTGATTTCGTGGGTGAGTCTGTTCCGATCATCGATCAACAGAATCGAGAACTCTTGGGAGTGATCAATGAAGGCGACTTATTTAAGGCTGTCATTGATGTTCAATCAATGGTCAGACACCAAGAACGCGACTGACCTTGCCTTTCGCTGACAGACTTGGTGTACTCCCGTTTCCATAACAGGAGGCAATATGTACCTTTGGATTAAAGCATTCCACCTGATCGCGGTCATCACCTGGTTCGCGGCTTTATTTTATCTTCCCCGGCTATTTGTCTATCACGCGATGACAGAAGCCACCGATACAACTGGTATCGAACGCTTCAAAATCATGGAACGGAAGCTGTTAAACGGCATCATGACGCCATCGATGGTTGTTGCAGTGGCTCTTGGTATTTGGTTGATCATGTTGGTCCCCGAATATATGAGTCAGGGATGGATGCACGCCAAATTGACTTTCGTGGTGTTACTCCTCGGTTACCACCATTGGTGCATGAAGATCGTCAAAACCTTTAAAAATGATGCCAACACTCGCAGTCATGTTTGGTATCGCTGGTTTAACGAAGCGCCTGTTGTCAGCTTGATTGCCATTGTCATTTTGGTGATTGTTAAGCCATTTTGATGCAAGGCCTTTATGTCGTCACTGACGCCTCCATTACAGATCCCGAGCTCCTTTATCGACAGGTCGATGAGGCGGTCGCCGGCGGGTCTCAGCTGGTCCAGTTTCGACATAAAACGATCGATTCAGGCCTGTATCTTGCGCTCGCCGAGGCGGTGCTCGAGGCGTGTCGTCGCAACTTCACGCCCTGCCTGATTAACGACCAAGTGACCATTGCTAAAGTTCTGGAAGCCGATGGCGCTCATCTTGGGCAAGGCGATGGGTCACTGCTCGATGCTCGCCAATCGCTGGGGCCAAATGCTTTGCTTGGGCGCACCTGTCATGGCTCACAGGAGTTGATGGAACAGGCCGTGGCCGACGGCGCTAGTTATTGCGCCTTTGGCCGACTATTCGAGTCAGACACGAAACCCCAAGCCTCAGGCTTATCCCTCAACCAGCTCAAAGACTTAGTGTCACAGTGCGCCATTCCAACGGTCGCAATTGGCGGAATCACCCTAGATAATGGACGACAAATTTTAGATACCGGAGTTGCGATGCTAGCGGTCTCCGGGGCTGTATTCAGGGCCAAAGAGATCGGTGAGGCGGCGCGTCGGCTCTCAGAATTATTTTAAGGAACAATCGTGATGTCCAAATCAGAACAACTTTTTGCTCGAGCCAGTCAATCCATCGCAGGTGGAGTGAATTCTCCTGTTCGAGCGTTCCGTGCAGTCGGCGGAACGCCTGTATTCTTCAGTAAAGCTGAAGGTCCGTTTCTCTTTGATGCCGATGGAAAACGATACATTGACTATATCGGCAGTTGGGGACCCATGATTGCCGGTCACGCGAACCCTAGAGTGCTACAAGCGGTCCGAGATGCCATCGAAAATGGTTTGTCATTTGGTGCACCAACAGCGATCGAAACGGACATGGCGGAACTGGTGAAAACCTTTTTTCCATCCATGGAAAAACTCCGCTTTTGCTCAAGCGGTACCGAAGCCACCATGAGTGCAATTCGTCTGGCACGCGGATTTACCGGCCGTGACACCATTGTCAAATTTGAAGGCTGCTATCACGGCCACTCCGATAGTTTGTTGGTCAAGGCCGGATCAGGTGCACTCACATTTGGTGTGCCGAGCTCCCCAGGTGTTCCAGCAGATTTGGCCAAGCACACCCTGAATCTTCCGTTCAATGATCTCGATGCTGCTCAAACATTATTCGAACAACAGGGCGACTCCATCGCCTGCCTCATTATTGAGCCAATCACCGGCAACATGAATATGATCCTGCCGCAGCCGGGCTACCTCGAAGGCTTGAGAGCCCTCTGCGATCAATACGGTGTCGTCTTGATTTTTGATGAAGTCATGACCGGTTTCCGTGTCGCCAAGGGTGGTGCGCAAGCGCTAATGCCAATCAAACCGGATTTAACATGTCTTGGAAAAATTATCGGCGGCGGAATGCCTGTCGGTGCCTTTGGTGGACGTCAAGACATTATGGATATGCTTGCACCACTTGGACCCGTCTACCAGGCAGGCACCTTATCAGGGAACCCGGTGGCGATGGCTGCAGGGATTGCGACCTTATCAGAGCTATCTGTACCGGGATTCTATGAAGCACTCACCGCCACCACTGAGCGTTTCGTCAACGGAATGATGGGGGTGGCGCAGGAAGCCGGAGTCGCGATGCAAGGTGTGAGTCGCGGAGGGATGTTTGGATTATTTTTTGCAGAGCGCCCAGTCACCTCATTTGCTGAGGTGACGGCTTGCGATGAAGCAATTTTCAAACGCTTCTTCCACCTGATGTTGGACCGGGGGGTGTATTTGGCGCCATCGATGTATGAAGCTGGATTTGTTTCATCAACACACAGCGATCAAGTCATCGACGACACCTTGACCGCTGCTCGAGAGTCTCTAAGCGCTCTCTAAGAACCGGCTGCGCGCGCCAATCGGCGCGCCTCAGTTGCGCCAGCTGAATCGCCAAGAGCATCACGTGCCCTTGCGATCACAGTGTAAAGATCACGTTTCATGGCTTGATCGGTGCCTGACAAATCGACGCCTTGAATCGCAATATTCATCGCGTCTTCATGGTTTCCTTGTTCCAATCGCAAACTGGATAACTGGAAATACACTTCCGGTTCTGTTGGAGCAATCCGCTGTGCGCGCTCAAGGCGGGACGATGCACCGGCTAAATCACCCGCTGTCTTCAATTGATCAGCCTGTTCCAGCAGTGACAACACCGCAGGCGGGATTTCCGTTTGCTGTTTCGGTTGGTCGATTGGCTCAATTTTGGCAATCGGTTCAATCGGTGTCACTTCATTGCGCTCACCTTTCTCTCGCTGGATATTTGGCGAAGACATCGAAATGACACGAGTTGAAGAAACAACCCGATCATCCTCATTTGCACGCCACGAAGCATCCACCACAGGAGGCCTTGATACCGGAGTCTGAGTACACCCAACCACGAAAGCCATACAAACCAAACTCAACCCAAGCCGCATTATCATCCTCCAAACCAGTTTTTCAGCCAGCGACCATCTTGCGAATCAGAATCACCAGCGCCGCAATCACCCGCTCTCGCCTCGGGATAGTCTATCGGTAACGGACGCTTTTCGGCACCTTCACACGACTGATCGACAATTTGTCCCGATTGATTGATCCAACTGTAGCGCAATCCATCCGGTAATGTGCTGGATCGGTTGCTTCTCTGGACGTACTGGAAGGCGTCAGTGATCACCGGAAGTGCCGCCACAGCCCCCACCAAACCCGCTTTTCGATTGTCATCAAATCCAACCCAAGCAACACCGAGTCTGCGACCATCTGCGCCGACAAACCATGCATCACGACCATCATCGGTCGTTCCTGTTTTCGACGCCATCACCTCAGTATAGCGGGTGCCGAAGGCCCGTCCCGTACCCACTTTGGCACCAACTCGCATCATGTGATCCACTTGCACTGCCGCGCGTGCTGTCATCAGCCGGCTTGATTGAAATGGCCGCTTGCTCAGCGTACGGCCTGTCTCATCCACAACCGTCCGAACCGCCTTCAATGGAGCCAAATGTCCTTGATTGAGAAGCCCTTGGTAGCGTGATGCCACTTGATAGGGCGACATTTCAGATACCCCAAGCACCGTCGCAGGCGGTTTGGTTGGCCCAACCGGAATCCCATAGGTTTGCAGTCGTTCAAGGATCGGATCGAGACCCACCCCAAATGCCAGATGCACCGTCGCCTGGTTGATGCTGTTTGCGACGACTGTTTCAAGACGAACCACGCCTTGCTCGGTCCGGTCATAGTTTTTCGGTGCCCAGACCGCTCCTTGATCATCGAGGATGGACACCGCTTCATCACGAACTAAGCTGCCGGCATGCAAGTCTGTGTCTTGTTCAATCGCAGCGGCAACAACAAAGGGCTTCACCAGTGACCCGATTTGACGGCGCGCATCGAGCACTCGATGGAAACCGATTCGATGATCGCGACCCGCTAACACCGCTTGGATTTCACCGGTCGGAATGTCGACCACCAAGGCCCCGAGCTGAACTTCAGCTGTTGCATCAAGACCGATATCCCGCAATCGAGCCAAACTCTGTTTCCGCCCTTCAACGAGCCCCCGATGCACCTGCGGATCCAGTGCCGTATAGATCTTAAGGCCTGCCATGGTCAGTTGCTTACTGGTGTAATCATTCGTCAATTCACGGCGAACCACTGACACATACCCAGGGAATCGACCGATACGATCAGCTGGTGAATTTGGCACCGATAACGATCTCTTCGAGGCTGCCTCCGCAGCTGTCTGTGTGATGACCCCTTGGGATGCCGCCAACGTCAGTACCAAATTTCGACGCTCGATCGCTCGCTCCGGAAACCGCCGAGGATTCAAAGCACTCGGCCCTTTGATCAAACCAATGAGTAGGGCTTGCTGGCTGAGAGAGAGCTCGTTGATTGGACGGCCAAAGTAAAATTGGGACGCTGTTCCAAACCCGTGAATCGCACGATTTCCCCACTGTCCCAAGAACACTTCATTGACGTAAGCCTCAAGAATCCGCTCTTTAGCAAAGCCAGCATCAATCAAGATCGCATAAATCGCCTCAAGTGCTTTTCGAGACAAGGTGCGTTCTCGGGTTAAGTAAAGGTTCTTCACCAGTTGCTGCGTCAGAGTACTTCCACCCTGCGCAAATCGTCCGGCCAACACATTGTTCAGAGCTGCTCGTAGAATCCCCGTGACTGAAATCCCCGCATGGTCGTAAAACCCACGATCCTCAACAGCAATCAACAAATCAACAAAGCGCGGCGGCAAGTCATTTAAGCGAATGATCTCTCGATCGGCATGCGCCCCCGATAATTGCGCCAGAACAAGCGGCTCGAAGCGAATAATATCCAGTGGTTGTGCTTTCCCATCGGTCAGCGCGCTGACTTGGCGCGGCGCAAAATCAATCCGAACAAAACGATCGGGCTCAATGCCATCGGGAAACGCGTGACCTCGTATTCCTACTCGAATCCCTTGGTCGTCGAGCTGATACTGACCTTGACCTGGGCGACCCTGAACATTCTGATAATTCAATAAGTCCAACTCAAATCGGACTTGATCGAGTGTAAAAGGTGCACCCTCATACAACTCCAGCGGTCTCGCAAAGATTTTCGCACCCACTGCCCAAGACAATGATTCAAATTGTCGTGTTAGATGCGCATTGAGATAGACTAGACCCAACCCCACTGCTACCAGTAGGGTAAGAGAAAGTTTCAAAAACAGGTGCCACCATCGATTCATGGGCGCCAGTATACCGGGAGGACGAGGTGAGCGAGACGCTCATTGACGCATTGCGACATCAATCATGCTATCCGCATGCCGTGACAACGATCGAAGTGATTGAATCTGATCTCGCCTGGATCCTTCTCACCGGTCAATTTGCGTACAAAATCAAAAAGCCGGTCGATCTGTATTTCTTGGATGCCAGCAGCCTCGAATCCAGACAAGAACTTTGTCATAGCGAATTCACACTCAACCAGCGCAGTTTTAGTGAACTCTATATTGATGTGGTTGGTATCTATCACACTGATGCTGGAATCCAAGTTGGCCAAGGCGAAGGTCAGCCCATCGAATATGCTGTCAAAATGCATCAATTTGATCCCAACAGCACCTTAGATCAAATCCACAATGCAGAAGGGCTGAATCACGAGCGCTTGGAAAAGCTCTGCCAAGCGGTGTTCGACCTGCACGCGAAAGCCCCTGTCTCGGGGATCGAGATGCCTTTTGGTGAGCCCAATTCACTCTATGTCCCTGCGCAACTGAATTTTGACCAGGTCAGACCCCGACTGAAAGAAGCCAAGGACTTGGCCCAACTGCTGCAACTCGAGGCCTGGGCGCACGAATACCTGAAGCGATTGTGGCCTCGCTTTGCCGAGCGGAAAGATTTGGGCATGATCCGAGAATGCCATGGTGATCTCCATTTAGGTAACGTGGTTGAAACTCAGTCTGAAGAGATTCGGTTATTCGACTGCATTGAATACCGCGCCGAGTTCCGGTGGATCGATGTGATCAGTGAGATCGCGTTTTTGACGGTGGATCTTGAAGCACGAGACGATTTTGCCTCAGCCTGGCACCTACTCAATCGTTACCTCGAACTCAGTGGTGATTATCACGCACTCTGGGTCTATCAAGGGTACCAAGCCTATCGCGCGATGGTCCGTGCCAAAGAATGTCTACTGGAACTCAATGCGCCTGTTCTACCAACGGAATCCGACACTTCTCCACTGGCGCGTTATCGTCGGTATGCGGTCATGGCCGAACATGCAACAACCATCCGGCCGCGGGTTCTGTTAATTACGCTCGGTCTTGACGTCGATATTCGCCAAAGCCTAACCCACCAATTGATTGATGATTTTGGCATGATCCGTTTACGCTCAGATCTTGAGCGTCAAAGGCTCTATGGAGGACAAGAAAATACCGCTCCAAAAACCTATCGCCATTTGGTTGAACTGGCTGAACTCTCGTTACGAGCCGGCTTCCCGGTGGTCGTATCCGGCGGTTTTGAGAATCCTGACGATCGTGAGCGATTCAGACGATTAGCCGAATCGCATGGATTACTGTTTGGCATCCTGACTGACGAGGAGAGTGCCGCTCAGGCGAATTTGGATTTTGAGGAATTAGCCTCGACCCATGTCTTACGGCTCGATGACCCGGAGCGGATGGTCAGAGAAGTCCGTGATCTTGGGCAGTCATTTGGAATGCATTTGGGGGTTCATCGTTGAATACAATCGATCGCCTGATTCATGGCTTCGATGGCTTGCTGCGAACAGTTGCACGAGTCAAACCTGAGGCGCAACTCCCATCCCCATCACGTGGTGCGTTGCTTGATCCCATGACAGACGACGAGATCAGAGTGTCTGGCGGTTTGATGCGGGTCAATCATACCGGTGAAATCTGTGCCCAAGGGCTTTATAACGGGCAAGCTTTGTTTGCCTCTAATGAAGCCACCGGCACAGCATTGGCCAAGGCCGCCGAAGAGGAATTGGATCACCTCGCCTGGTGTCGAGAGCGGTTACATGAACTCAATGCCAAACCGAGTGTCTTGGATCCCCTGTGGTATGCAGTGTCTTTTGCCTTGGGTGCTGGCGCTGCCTTGGTCTCAGATAAAGTATCACTGGGTTTTGTGCATGCCACCGAAGAGAACGTCGAACGTCACCTCCGCGAACATCTTCAGCGGCTTCCGGCCGGTGATCACGCATCTCGTCAGATTCTGCAGCAGATGCTGGATGACGAAATTCGCCATGGACAAACAGCGCTGGACCAGGGAGGTCAACGGTTACCAACCCCCGTCCGGCGACTGATGTGGGAAGGTGCGAAACTCATGACTCAAACTGCAGAACGCATTTAGTTACGATCGGTCGTGAATC
>JAHEDY010000023.1:6284-19994 GCA_024640985.1 Gammaproteobacteria bacterium | reverse complement strand
TAAGTGCAGAATTTTCTTCCAACATACTTTGGTGAGCTCTGATAATCCAGTATAAAACCAATGCATTACAGGCATGCCACATAAAGTAAGTTCCGGATGGAATTGCCTCGCAAAGGAGATCATCAAGGATCCAGAATCGTCTGCAGTCAGAGAGCGCCAGGCGCTTCGAACACCAATGTTTGGGCAACCGTGCAGGGCAATCACGATGGCTGAGTCATCCACCACTTCGATTCCAAAGAACAAGCCAATGCGGTCAGAAAAAGCACACCGAAGCATTTGTTCGGTCATCAAAACAGCAGGGTACGCTGCCCCCTTTTTTCGTAGACGACCACTAGAACCAGCGGAGCATTCCGATCATCCCGGCAGTGGCATAAAAAAACTGCAATAACAACATACCGCGATGCCCACCCCGATAAGCCCAGAGTCCAATCGAAAAAGACGACACCAGAAGCAGTGTAAAGCCGATAAACTCAAGGCCCGTGTTCGAGGCAACCAGCAGCGAATAGACAATCGCGGTGATGACCCCAAACCACTCAAGCCATTGAGCGCTCGACCAGGCCGACAGCCAACGCATCAAGCGCGACATACAAACACTAAGCTTGTGATCAGAGTCGGCTGTGAGGTCATGAAGAATGATGTCCCTGATGCTGTTTCCAGCCAGCACCGTGTCCATGCTGTTCTTTCATCCGCATGCGCTCTTCCTTCGTCATTTTCAACCGTTCGTTTCGACGTTCGAGCATCGCTTTCTGTTGCTCAGGCGATGCTTGCTCAAACCGCTCCTGAAATGCTTCAGACTTCTCGATCATCCGCTCATGGTCACGCACTTCATCCGCTGTGACCCCAACAGCCAGGATCGAGATCATCACACCCAACATCAATTGCTTTTGCATACACACTCTCCTTGTTAAAGAATAAAGCCTCGCACAACGACCAGACCGCGTCTGTGCCAAAGTCACTCAAACCAAAGCATCGATTGAGCCAAGTCAAGACTCAAGATAGCCTGCAATCGCATAACAATCATAAGGACACACCATGAAAACACTACTCACAGGTCTCATGACCGCCTGCATGACTGTCTCTGCCTGGGCTGCCGATCATCAAATCGCATTCCACGTCGATCAGAATGACCCGCAAATCATGAATATGACACTCAACAATGTACAAAATGCAGTGAACTACTACAAAGAGCAGGGCGATACCGTCACCATTGAGGTTGTGGCTTACGGCCCTGGGCTAACCATGTTCGTTGCTGACAAAAGCCCCGTCGCTGATCGAATCGAACGGATGAGCCTCGATATCGACCAATTGGCCTTCAAGGCTTGTGGAAACACCCACAAAAATATGAGCAAGAAAGCCGGCAAAGAGGTGAAATTACTGGATGCTGCTGAGATCACTCCATCTGGCGTGATTCGCTTGATCGAACTGCAAGAACAAGGCTATGCCTACATCAGACCCTGATGGTCAGCGTTGCACGACCTGAAAACTAAACTCTCGATGGACATCGGCCAGTTGCTGCTGTTTCAGGTGTCCCATCGACAATCCATACACACCCACACAATTCGTCCCAGGATGCGGATCGTAAAGAAGTCGGCTTTGCAGGTCTGCGAAGATAAAACTCACCATCAAAGCGCCGGGATCAAAGCGTTCGTAGATTTCGACAAACTGACCGGTCCCCGGCTCAAAATCAAATGTGAGCTCACATTTTAAAAAATGATCTGGTTCCCGAACCACAATGCTGTTTTGTCCGGCCTGCAGAGGAAGGTAACGCGCACCACCGGCTTTGAACCAAGCGACAGGAGCTCCATTGACAATGAATTCCGCATCCTGGTTTTCCCACAGCTTAAAACCGCTCGTCCGGAAGACCAATAGTGAATCATGGGGAGCAACCAAGGTCTCGTCTGTGGTTTTGACCTGAGCCTTTGAATAGCCATTCTTCACCGGCTCAAACGCACATCCGGTGATTCCGATCACCGACATCAAAGACAATGCTGTCACCAACTGTCTGAAAGACATGAAATCCATTCCAAAAATCAATTCGAAACAGACAGTTACATGAACTTCTTAAGAGATCAAGGATTTTTTCGAAAAAGCGGCGGGGAATCCGACACTCGTGATCAGGCCGACTCACACCCTCAACTGTCGGTGCAACCATGGCCCTTTCCTCAGTAAGGTTGGTTGCCCCTGCACTTCGCCGGAGATAATCCCGTTAAGGCTGCAGCTTCAGACTGACTGCAGCAAGCACCAATCCAGTCATCATCAATAAGCCACCGAACGGTGTGATCGCCCCAAGAATCGGGAGATCAAACAGCACCAACAGATACAATGATCCCGAAAAAATGCACATGCCAGAGACTAACAGAGGAAATACCCAACGAGCCTGAGACAGACGCGACAATCCCAGCCCGACCAACACCAAACTCAGCCAAGCCTGATAGCGTACAGCAGTCTCCCAAATCACCAACCGGTCTTCGGTAACCATGGACTCAAGCCCATGAGCCCCAAATGCGCCCAAAGCGATGGCGAGTGCCAACAGGCACAACCCACTGCGAGCCATCAGAAAAGCCATTCAAGAATCCCCCAAACCATGCCACCGAAGACCAAGACTAACAAGCCAATCAGGATCAGCATGGTCTGGATCCAATCTTTGATCATGGCTTCCACCAAATCGCGGGTAGTCGCAGTGCCAAAGGCAAGCCAGCAGACCACCAAGGACACAGGAAAAAAGGTCAGTACTAACGCAGAGACTGCCGCGAACTCATAAAACTTGAGAGCAAGAAATGGATTTTTTCTGGGTAATTCATCAGTCATGGCGAGAGTGTGCCATGTCTTTCGGCCTAGGTCTCAAGCGCAGACTGACCCATCCCTTCCAAAGCCCCGAAAAATCCGTTAGCGTAATGTTAAAGAAAGGATCTCTTCATGCGCCATCTCCTGTTTTTCCTCGCTGTTCTCATGACAGTCACCGGTTGCCAACTAACACCTCAGAAAACAGATCCTCTCGCTGCCCTTGAGACCATTGAAGGACCTCAGATTATCATCGCAGAAACCAGTGCTGTGCTCTCTCAGTTCGCGTCGATGGATGTGTTCTTAAACGGTGAGTATGTCGGCAACACCGGTGATGTCCCTGTCATCATGGTGCCTGTGACTCAGTCGGATAACCATCTGGTTGCTCAAGGACTCTTCGCAGCCAGCTATGCCGACTTCGGGGAGCTGAAATTTGAAAGCGCGGATCAGAATCATCATTACATTTTGATCGACCCTTCGGTGACCAACCAGATTCAGATTCGAGAGGTCAACCGCGCTCAATGGATAGCGCTCAGTAAGTAGGTGTATGCGACCGATCGATCAGCCAAGGCATTAAGAAATAGCCTGCAACAAATCCCCCTAAGTGAGCTTGCCAAGCGATTTGTCCGCCCATGAACACGTGCAACAGCACGTGAATCACGATTAAGCTCATGATCACCGACGCTGTTGACCGCCCCGGACGACCGAGTCGCTTCAGTTCACTGCGTGATGCCTGAAGCCACAACCCAATGAACGCAAAGACCACGCCGGACGCGCCGACCATCGGAGCGGCAGTTGATGCCAATAAGCCAAAGGCCACTCCACTGCTCACTGCACCAATCAGCATGGTCAACATGACCAACCGCAATCCAAAAGACACAGCCAGCGTCTTACCTAACGCAATGAAGATCACAGCGTTCATCAATACATGGATGGTCCCCGCATGCAAAAACGCATGCGTCAGTAACATGGTATAGGACTGACCGGAAAACAGCGCTTGATCGACAGCTCCGGGTGGGAACAAAAAATCCCAATATGCACCATAGGAAATCATCAAACCACGCAGGTCAAGCACTCCAAACCAACCGCGGTCAGACAACTGCGCAAGGCCCTCTAACATCAACATGAGGCCTGTGAGCCACCACAGCGTTTTGGGTGTTGGCGGACCGCCAAAGACGGGGACAATTTGCATGAATGATTTCCCAAGAACAGAGCGCGAGAATACCTATCCCAACCAATCAGGTCGAGTCATCTGAACCATCAAGCGTTGCAACACTCCATGACATCAACACGCGGATCACGAAATCTTGTTATCCTCACGCATACTTATCGACACGATCAACATAGAGGACTCCAAGCGCTCAATGGCACAGTTTGTATATACGATGAATCGGGTCAGCAAAATTGTTCCCCCGAAACGTGAAATCTTAAAAGATATCTCTCTCTCCTTTTTTCCGGGCGCCAAGATTGGTGTTCTCGGTCTCAATGGCTCGGGGAAGTCGACCCTCTTAAAAATCATGGCTGGCACCGACACAGAGATTGATGGCGAAGCGCGGCCACAGCCAGGGATCAATGTCGGTTACCTGCCGCAGGAACCACAACTGGATCCAACACAAACCGTGCGCGATGCGGTCGAAGAAGGGGTTGGTGAGATCAAACAACTGCTGACGCGATTCGATGAAATCTCGGCGGCCTTCGCTGAACCCATGTCCGACGACGAAATGAATGATCTGTTGATGGAGCAAGGTGAGCTCCAAAACCAGATCGATTCGGTCAATGGTTGGGAACTCGATCGGATGCTGGAACAAGCCGCAGATGCCCTGCGTCTCCCTCCCTGGGATGCAAGCATTGAGCATCTCTCTGGTGGTGAAAAACGTCGAGTCGCACTGTGCCGCCTGTTATTGCAAAAGCCCGATATGTTGTTGCTGGATGAGCCCACCAACCACTTAGATGCAGAATCTGTGGCTTGGCTTGAGCACTTCTTGGTCGATTTTGATGGCACCGTCGTCGCCGTCACGCACGATCGCTACTTCTTAGACAATGCGGCCGGCTGGATTCTCGAGCTGGATCGCGGTCGTGGCATTCCGTTTGAAGGCAACTATTCCACTTGGCTAGACGCCAAAGAAAAACGGCTTGAGCAAGAACAAAAGACTGAAGATGCCCGTCAGAAAACGATTAAAAGTGAACTGGAATGGGTTCGGCAAAATGCCAAAGGGCGCCAGGCCAAATCCAAGTCTCGACTCAAAGCCTTTGAAGAGCTGCAAAGCCAAGATACACAAAAGCGCAATGAGACTCAGGAAATCTATATTCCGCCCGGACCTCGCTTGGGTGACAAGGTGATTGAATTCAATCATGTCAATAAGGCGTTTGATGACAAGATGCTGATTGACGATTTAAGTTTCTCAGTTCCAGCCGGGGCGATTGTCGGTGTGATTGGGGGTAACGGCGCGGGTAAATCCACGCTGTTTAAGATGATTATCGGACAAGAAACGCCCGATTCGGGAACGGTAGAATTGGGGGATACCGTCCAATTGGCCTTTGTCGATCAGTCTCGCGATACCCTCGATGGCTCAAAAACCGTCTGGGCTGAAGTCTCTGATGAACAAGACAACATCACCGTTGGTAATTACACCATCCCAAGTCGAGCCTATTTGGGTCGATTCAATTTCAAAGGTGGTGATCAGCAAAAGTTCGTGAAAGATCTCTCAGGTGGTGAACGGAATCGACTGCATCTGGCAAAAACACTCAAACAAGGTGGTAACGTCCTACTCCTTGACGAACCCACCAACGATTTGGATGTGGAAACCTTACGTGCGCTCGAGGAGGCACTCCTGGCCTTCCCAGGCACAGTGATGGTGATCTCGCACGATCGTTGGTTCTTGGATCGAATCGCGACCCACATTTTGGCCTATGAAGGCGAATCTCAGGTCACCTTCTTTGAAGGCAACTACAGCGAATACGAAGATGATCGGAAGAAACGTTTGGGCGGAGACATGATCCCGACACGCGTCAAATACCGTCGACTTGCTGATTAATGGGGCGTTCCTGGCCCTATGTGGTGTTATTACTTCCGCCCTTATTTTGGGCCGGTAATTTCATTGTGGGCCGAGCTTTTTCCGCTGAGTTAGGCGCCATTACCATGTCGTTCTATCGATGGTTACTGGCTTTGTGTCTACTCGCGCCCTTTGCCTACTCAAGGGTTCGTAAAGAACTTCCCATCATCTTGAACCATCTACCGATTTTGACAGTACTGGCACTGCTCTCTGTGGCGAGTTTTAACGTGCTGCTCTATCTGGGCCTTCGCGACACCGAAGCCACCAATGCGCTCTTGATCAACTCGTCCATCCCCGTTTGGATCGTGCTCTTTGGTGTTCTGTTTTACAACGATTCCTTAACCCTCCGACGCGGGCTTGGCATCTTGGTCTCATTGTTCGGCGTCAGTTTTTTGATTTTCAGCGGGCAATCCCAGGGACTCACCGTCAATCCTGGTGATTTATGGGTCATTAGCTCATCGATCGGTTGGGCTCTGTACTCATTGACACTCCGTAAGAAACCCAGTGATTTATCAGGTCTAGGATTTTTAGCCTACATCGTGCTCTTTGGCGTTTGCTTCAACGGGCTGTTGTTGGTGATCAATCCGCTCGATGAAGCGCCGCTGCCGATGACACTCGACACACTCTACGCAGTCGGCTATGTCGCCATCTTCGCGTCACTCGGCGCTTATGTGTGCTGGAACTATGGCGTCGGTCAATTGGGAGCGCAGGTCGCAGGCCAATACATCCATTTGATGCCGTTTTATGGCGTTCTCTTAGCCTCGCTGTTTCTGAACGAATCGCTGTCTTATCATCATTGGGTTGCCGGTGGACTCATCGCAACCGGTCTCATTCTGGCATTAAGGCAATCACCGCATGCACTGGCATCCAAATCCAACTGAGCGACGGGCATTTCATAGTCTGAAGTGGTCAAGCTTCCCTGAACAGGAGCTGCCACTGTGGGTGGCTGATATGGATTGCGCGCCTCCTCCATGCGTCACCACAACCATTGAGGCGAGTGTCGCGCACGGAATTTTTGGTTACGGATCTGAGCCAAAACACTTCCGCGATGCCTGGGTGACACACCTTCAGACTCGACATGACTGGGAAATCGATCCCGACTGGATCGTCCCCATCGCAGGCGTCGTGCCAGGGATGCGATTTTCACTAATGGCCCACCCAGACATCCGCCACGTGCTTGCACCAAGCCCAGCCTATCCCTATTTTCAGACCGTCCCTCGGATCGAACAACGCACCCATCATCCGATCAAACTCCATCATCAAGCGTGGGGACTCGAACCGTCTTTTGATGCCATCGATGATCAGCTAAAGGCTCTGAAAGCGCCTGCGGCCATTTTATGGTGCAACCCCCAGAACCCCGGTGGGACCGTGTATTCAAGCAATCAGATCCAACAATTGGTTAGCATCGGCGCCAATCATGGCAGCCTGATTGTCAGTGATGAAATTTGGGCAGATTTGATTTTAGATGACGACCAACATATCCCACTGGGTCGGCTTGCACCGACCACTCAGCCCACCATCACACTGATGGCTGCGACAAAAACCTTTAATATCGCGGGCTTCGGTTGCGCCGTCGCCATCATTCCTGAACCAGCAACGCGCCAACGGTTTTTGGACACACAAATCGCCATGCCGCATGTCACACCCCTAGCCTATGCAGTCACCGAATCCTGCCTCCGCGATGGCTGGGACTGGCATCATGAGCTCTTACAGGCGCTTCGAACCAATCGCCAAACAGTCCTCGATTGGGCAACCCAACATCCGGAGTATGAAGTCACAACCGGTCATGCGACCTTTTTGGCATGGATTGAGTCACATCAGCGAACCGATGTCTCTGAACACTTTGCCAAACGCGGCGTGCGACTTTCACCAGGCAAGCCCTTCGGATCAGAGACCGCTGTTCGCTTGAATTTTGGTTGCAGCCCCGCCACCTTAAGTGAAGCCTTAAGGCGAATGGATGCACGTTAATGTCACCGAACCATTTTGGAGAAGCTCACCATGATTGAAAAACGCCCGCTCGGAAAGACCGGTATTGATGTCACCTCGATCTGTCTCGGCACCATGACTTGGGGTGAGCAGAATACCGAAGCCGAAGCCCACCAGCAGCTTAGCTATGCTTGTGATGAACGTGGCGTGAATTTTATCGATGCCGCAGAGCTCTACCCGGTTCCGCCTAAAGCGGAAACGCAGGGTCGGACCGAAGAGTATATCGGTACCTGGTTGCAACAGCGTGGCCGGCGTGACGATTTGATCCTCGCCACCAAAGCCTGTGGGCCAGGGGAGTGGGTTAACTATTTTCGGGGCGGACCCAGACACACCAAAGTGCATCTCGATGAAGCGATTGATGCATCCTTAGCTCGATTACAAACCGACTACGTAGACCTCTATCAATTGCATTGGCCTGATCGCCGCACTAATTTTTTTGGACAACTCGGATACACTCACGACCAAGACGCTGAGGAAACTCCGATTGACGAGATCCTGACCGCGCTCGAGTCATTGGTAGTCAGCGGGAAGGTCCGGGCGATCGGTCTGTCCAACGAAACACCCTGGGGTGTGATGACCTTTTTAGAGATTGCCCGACGTGAAGGGCTTCCCGTCGTCGCCTCAATTCAAAATCCCTACTCACTTCTCAATCGCACCTTCGAAATCGGATTAGCGGAAATCGCGCATCGGGAATCGGTCGGACTCTTGGCCTACTCGCCTCTCGCCTTTGGAGTGTTATCCGGGAAATATTTAGATGGTGCACGTCCAGCAGGTGCTCGACTCACACTCTTTGACCGCTTCAGTCGATATTCCAATCCAGAAGCGACAAGCGCAACTGAGGCTTATGCCAAACTCGCCAAAGCACACGGCTTAACGCTCACGGAAATGGCGCTTGCCTTTGTCACCTCTCGACCGTTCCTGACCTCCAACATCATCGGTGCGACCTCCTTAGAACAGCTCAAGGAGAATATCGATACGCATCGCTTAGTGTTATCGCAAGAGCTCTTCGATGAGATCGAAGCGATCCATGTCAGCCAACCTAACCCCTCACCCTAAGGATCCATCATGACTCCTCGTCGTAGCGCACTCTTTATGCCTGGCCATAATGAACGAGCCATTGCCAAAGCGAAAACACTCGACTGTGATGTGGTCATTTTAGATCTGGAAGATGCGGTCGCTCCTGATACCAAACTGAGAGCACGATCCACAGCACAGGCTGCACTTGCCGATGGCGGGTTTGACCCCAGAGAGATCGCCATTCGTGTCAATGGTTTTGGTACCGAATGGATGGCTGAGGATCTTACGGCCTTCCATCAGGTTGCACTTGACGCCTTAGTCGTCCCCAAAGCTGAATCAGCCGAAGATGTCTTCGCTCTTGGTGAGCAGATGGACGCCCTTGGCTATCGTCCAGATGTTGAGCTTTGGTTAATGGCAGAAACACCAACAGGAGTGCTCAATGCTCGCGCGCTCTGTTCTGCGCACCCTCGGGTTGGAGCCTTATTGATCGGCACCTCAGATCTTGCCAAATGCCTTCGCGTCCCTCCCTCCATTGAGCGAGAGGGTCTCATCCATGCGCTCAGCCACTGTGTGTTAGCAGCACGAGAAGCGAACATCGATGTCTTGGATGGCGTGTGCTTAGACCTTGATCATCGGGAACTCTACCAACTGCAATGTGAGCAAGGTCGCAGCCTTGGTTTTGATGGAAAGACCTTGATTCATCCCTCACAAATCCACATAGCAAACGAAGTATTCGCGCCATCAAGTGAGGCGATCGAGCGGGCGAGATCGATCATGGACGCATGGCGCAAAGCCTTGGCCTCAGGTGAAGGACTTTGCGTATTAGATGGACAGTTGATCGAGAATTTACACGTCGAAGAAGCAGAGCGAACCTTGGCATTACATCAAGCGATTCAAGTGCGCACCACAGACCATTGATCTGGATTCACCCTCTCGACAGACCCAATCGAAGCATCTATTCGAGAGGCGTCACATCCACTGAGACTTCGAGAGTATGCTGGCCTCCACCGGTCATTAACCCTTTCAGTGGAACCACATCAGCGTAATCACGACCCCAAGCGAGGGTCACATGGCGATCAGAGGGTAACAGACCATTGGTGGGATCAAAGTCGATCCAACCAGTCCCCGGCACAAACACACTGACCCAGGCGTGAGAGGCATCAGCACCCATCAATTTGGGTTGACCAGCCGGCGGATCTGTCTCGAGGTACCCAGACACATAGCGGCAAGCAATCCCTTTCGAACGCAGACAAGCCAGCATCAAATGTGCGAAGTCCTGACAAACACCACGTTTCTCAGATAATACCGACGCAACCGGTGTTTCCACATCACTGAACGTTTGGTCATACACAAATTCATGAAAAATCTGCTCGTTGAGCGCGCGCGTCCCTTCAATGAGACCACGACCTTCAGTGAAACATTGATCAGCAAATTTCTGAATCTCTGGGCTTCCAATTGGCACATAGAGGCTTGGTCGACAATATAATCGGGTCTTCGCTGGGATCCCTGATAAATCCGTGACCTCGAGATCTCGATTCAAATCGACACGATTGGCTCGAACCTCAACCTCAGACTCAGCCAAAACGTTGAGCTCGGTGTGGACTTCTTCAATCGAAAACCGTGACACACGATTTCCAAACAGATCTTGGCGCTCATGCACATCGTCGGTTCCCGGCAGAATTGTCAAGCGCGCACTGAGAACCTGCTGATTCAGCGTATCCCGAGGCAGTAAGGTGGCGTGACTGTGACTTAAACTCACCGGATGCACGTACTGGTATCGGTTACGGTGTCTGACTCGATACCGCATCAGCTCACCTTCACGAGATGTTGTGGCACATCGGCATGACTGAAGTACGCCAGAGTAATGGCCTCACTGAGGCTCGACAAGATGTCAATCTGTTGGTCGAGCGTGTCAAATAAGGGCTTTTTCGGAGATCCCTGAATTGTCATCAAATCATCAGTTTGCGACATCTGTAGATTGGCATGAATCCGAAACGCCAACTGCTGGAGTTGGGTCTTCCGCCCGACCAACTGTTGCACTGGTAATCCCTGCACCAAATGCTCCAGTCGCTGAGCCAAATACCCAATGGCTCGAGGTGTTTCTGTATCAAGCAGTAGCAAATCCAAGATCGCAGTCGGGTGCAATCGCGTCCGGTATCGGCGACGGTACGTCATTACCGTATCAGTCACTTCCAAAATCAGCTCCCACTGATTGATGTCCTGTGGCTTCAGACTCTGAAACGCGTAATTCAATAGCATCAGTGTTTTACTCGCCCGCTCCAGATGCCGTCCGATATCCATAAAGCGATGCGCGAAGGTTCGACTCATGGTGTCATTATTCAGTCCAGAGAAGGTCGCCAACTGCATGAGGATCGCATCGACCTGATCCAACAATCGACCCGCATCGGCGTGTTTCATCCAGCCGATTCGTTCGATCATTTGTTCAAGATTCACCAAAGCACGCCAGGCATCGTCACTCAAAAAGTCAGGGGTTGCCCGTGCGTTTCGCATGATGGCATTGATCAACTCACTCAATCCGCCGGCGGCAGTTCGCATGAACACCAATTGATGGATCTCGGCGGCGGCATTCTCGAAATTCAGCTCATCAGTTCGAAACTGTGACCCCAATAACCACAACGCAGCCTGCTGTCGCTCAGTACGAGTATCAATCGCTCCAGCTAAGACCTCACGGACCAATCGCGTCAGACCATCGGCTCGCTCCACATAGCGCCCGAGCCAAAACATTGCATCAGCAACCCTGCTCGGGGTCATGGATTGATCGACTGGACCAAGCGTTGGAGCATCCATCTCCGCGAACATCGACAACTGATTGTCAGGTTCCATGCCCATCACCCATAGGTCTTTGTATCGCTCGGGGGTGTTCGGCCGCAGCTGCGCCCAAGAGGCATCATGATTACAGGAGGCCAACCCGCCCGGCATCACATCCACTTTTTGATCTTGTGACTGGGCGGTATACATCCGCAAGACAGCATGGGCTTCACTCCGGGCCGTCCCTTCTGCGACTGGCACGGTTTCTAAATCAATCGCCTGCCAGGCAACCCAACTCGGTCGATCGGCATCAATGCGTGCTTTGAGTACCTGACGCTCGGCATCCGGAAGGTCTCGAACCACGAAGGATTCACCGGCTGGAAATGCTGAGGCATGACGGACCAAGACATCAGGCCAGAGCGATTCAAACTCCTCATGCTCATCGGGATCACCCAACCACAGAGCCGGAAGGGTTTTCAAAATCAGATCTTCACCTAAAAGCTTTTGACACAGACCTTCCAGTCGACCCATCCACAATGGCGAATCGATCACGCCAGAACCCGGCACATTCGCCATGCGCACGCCGCCACGGCGGACGGCGTCCATTAACCCTGGTGTTCCTTGCCGACTGAAGCCGTTTAATTCCAAAGGATCAATATCTTGATCTGTCACTCGACGCAGCACCCCAGAAACCGGGCGCAACCCACTTAAGGTCTTCAACATCAACCGATTACCACGGACCGTCAGGTCGTCACCCTCGGCCAATGTAAAATCCAAATGGTTGGCTAAAAATGCGTGCTCAAAATAGCTTTCAACGGATTGACCGGGAGTCAACAAAATCGACAAATCCTGGTCGCGGCTGTCGGCGCGCAAAAACTGCCGTAATGTTCTGAAAAACCCAGATAAACGTTTAACCGACATCCGACGTAACAAATAGCCCATCACCCGTGACATGATCAGACGACGCTCAAGCACGTAGCCAAGGCCCGCCGGAGCACGAGTACTTTGCCCGAGGACAAACCACTGACCGCTGGCATCACGCACTAAGTCATGCGCTAAAAAGCTCACCCAGGGGGTTTGTGGATTCAGTCCGTGGGCTTCGATCAAATAATCCGGATTGGCAAACAGTAAATCAGCCGGAATCGAACCATCTGCCAGTAAATGCCGTTCCCCGTAGATATCACTCAATAAGGCTTCGAAAAACCGCATCCGCTGCGACAATCCGCGCGCTAAATGCTCAAAGGTCGACTCGTTCATCAGATAGGGAACCACGTCGAGTTGTCCCTGACGGTTTTGATGATGCTTGGAGGTATGCGCCTGATAGGTCAGGCCATTCTCTTTCAGACGACGCTCGACCTCTTCTGCCCAGCGTGCCTGTTGATTACCCTCGTCATAGTCGAGCGCAGAAAACAAGGTGTCCCAAGCAGTATCGATGGGTTGCGAGGCAGTATCTGACATGAACGGTGATTAATGGCCAAAGAGACCAGAGTCTACCTCCTTGTTTCTCCAACCGGTAGTCAAACCCTTAACGAAGCGATCCCCGAAGTCCGCGCAACAACTGAAGCACTGCCTGGATTCTCGGAATCCGCTCAGTGGTGGGATGAAAAACTAAGAACAATTCGCGACTCAATCGCAATTCCGGCAAGACCGCCATTAATGGAGGCAGATCCTTTAACAAAAATTCATGCAACACCCCAATGCCAAGCCCTGAGCGGACGGCTTCGACTTGACCGATTGGTGAATAAATCGCGAGATTCGACTGCCAGTCATTCCAGACGGTTCGTGCGAGGTTTAACCGGGCACTGAATAACAAATCTTCAACATAGCCGATCAAACGATGCTCGCTCAGCGCATCAATGGAGCCAGGGACCCCATGTCGTTGACAATACTCGTCGCTGGCATAGAGCCCCAATCCATAGGTTCCTAAACTCTCAAACTGCAGACGAGATTCTTCTGGTCGACCAACCATGACGGCAATATCGGCTTCGCGACGTGATAGAGAAAATCCTGGAGTTTGCGGCACAATCTCAACGACTAAATCCGGATGCATATCGAATAAACGTCCCAACTGCGGTGTCAGTACTTTCAACGCGAAGCCTTCGGG
>JAHEDY010000023.1:4027-6184 GCA_024640985.1 Gammaproteobacteria bacterium | reverse complement strand
GAGACACGTGCTGCCATCGCGAATGCCGAAGAGGCTTTTACTTCCTGGAGTCAAGTCACGCCACTGAATCGCGCGCGCATCATGTTTAAGTTCAAAGAGCTGATTGAACGCCATGCCGATGAACTGGCAGAACTCATTACCTCAGAACACGGCAAAGTCTTCTCAGACGCCAAAGGGGAACTCACCCGCGGTCTCGAGGTTGTCGAGTTCGCCTGTGGCATTCCGCACCTCTTAAAAGGTGAACACAGCCTCAATGTGGGCCGCAATGTGGACAGCTACAGCCAAATGATGCCCATGGGTGTCTGTGCAGGGATCAGTCCGTTTAACTTCCCAGCCATGGTGCCGATGTGGATGTTCCCAGTGGCGATTGCGTGCGGCAACACCTTTATCATGAAGCCTTCAGAAAAAGATCCGTCCACACCGATGCGCTTGGCAGAACTTCTCAAAGAAGCAGGCCTCCCTGATGGTGTCTTCAACGTGGTCAACGGCGATAAAGAATCCGTTGATGTGCTGTTGACTGACCCACGGATTCAGGCAGTGAGCTTTGTTGGATCCACACCGATCGCCGAATACATCTACTCAACCGCCAGCGCCCACGGAAAGCGCGTTCAAGCACTCGGTGGTGCGAAAAACCACATGGTCATCATGCCAGATGCAGACCCAAGTCAGGTGGTCAACTCACTGATGGGCGCAGCCTACGGATCTGCCGGCGAACGCTGTATGGCAATCTCTGTTGCTGTCTGTGTCGGTGATGAGGTGGCTGACAAGCTCATCGCTGACCTGACAACAGAAATTCAATCCATGCAAGTTGGCTCTGGTATGAATGCCGACGAGCCACAGATGGGACCGCTAGTCACCCGTGAACATGCAGATAAAGTTCTCGGCTACATTGATCAAGGGGTTTCAGAAGGAGCCACTCTGGTTGTAGACGGCCGAAACTTTGTTGTGACTGGTCATGAAAATGGCTACTTTGTCGGCCCAACCCTGTTTGATCACGTCAAACCCGGCATGCGGATCTACGATGAAGAAATCTTTGGCCCTGTCCTATCCGTCGTCCGTGTAGAGAGCTATGAGGAGGCCGTGCAACTGATCAATGACCATGAATACGGCAACGGAACTGCCATCTTTACTCGCGATGGCGATACCGCGAGACAGTTCACCGAAACCATCCAGGTCGGAATGATTGGCGTCAACGTCCCCATTCCAGTGCCCATGGCCTTCCACAGTTTCGGTGGCTGGAAGCGGAGTCTATTCGGTCCCTTGCACATGCACGGACCTGATGGTGTTCGCTTCTACACACGGATGAAAACGATCACTGCGCGTTGGCCGACCGGCTTGCGTGCCGGTGCTGAGTTCTCCATGCCTACGATGAAATAAACCGAACGGCGGCATGACTCCAAAGTCATGCCGCTTTGAGGTTTGATTTAACAAATCAACTGACAATCAGTTCGGACGGATCTTTCGGTGACTTCGCAAGGACTCGGTTTTGGATCAACTATCCTGACTTTGGGCTTCCCATAGCTTCGCATAAAGACCACCTTGGCTAATCAACTCTTGATGTCTCCCCTTCTCGGCCACCTGTCCACCAGAGAGCACGACAATCTGATCGGCTTTGGTGATCGTACTTAACCGATGGGCAATCACCAACGTTGTTTGTTTGGCGGCGACACGTTCTAAATTGGCCTGAATCGCCGCTTCGGTCGTCGTGTCTAGCGATGACGTCGCTTCATCAAACACCATGATTGATGGTTGTTTCAACACAGCTCGCGCAATAGCCACACGTTGTTTCTCTCCACCAGAAAGCTTTAGCCCGCGCGCGCCCACCTCTGTTTCCAAACCCGCTGGTAATGCATTCACAAAGGACCCAAGGCCGGCAGTCTTCACCGCTTGTTTAAGCTCAGCATCAGAGGCATGCAACTGGCCATAACTGATGTTGTAGCGCAACGTTTCGTTAAACAGGACCGTATCTTGAGGAACCACACCAATCCGGCTCCGTAAGGCCGCTCGCGACACCTGCCGAATATCCAGCCCACCAATGGTAATCACTCCCTCGGTTGGTTCGTAGAATCGCAACAAAAGCCGAGCCAAGGTCGTCTTTCCGCTGCCAGTTTCACCGACCACTGCCACGGTTTGACCTTCAGGGATTGTTAAGCTGAT
>JAHEDY010000023.1:0-3927 GCA_024640985.1 Gammaproteobacteria bacterium | reverse complement strand
TGGTAATCACTCCCTCGGTTGGTTCGTAGAATCGCAACAAAAGCCGAGCCAAGGTCGTCTTTCCGCTGCCAGTTTCACCGACCACTGCCACGGTTTGACCTTCAGGGATTGTTAAGCTGATGCCTTTCAAGATCTCTCGATCATCGTGATAGCTAAATCGAACGGAAGTAAAGGTGACATCTGAACCTTGTGGCAATGCCTCGAATCGAATCTCTTCAGATTCTTGAGGCTCAGACAACACCTCAAACAAGTTTTCCATGTCGATTAACGACTGCCGAATTTCGCGATACACACTTCCCAAGAAATTTAGCGGCTGAAAGGCCTGCAGCATGTAGGTATTCAACGTCACAAATGCACCAACGGTCAGGATCCCTGATTGCACATCAAGCGCCGCCATCACCAAGACAGTGGTCACTCCCGCTAGAACGACTAACGTTTGGCTTAAATTCAAGAGCATTAACGAGAACCGACTCTGATTCGCTGCGGTCTCGTAAGTCGCTAATCCCTCATCCAGTCGGCGAGACTCATAGTCTTCATTCCCAAACAGCCGAACTGTCTCAATATTGACAAAACTATCGACCAAACGGCCTGCAACCTTATTGTCTGCGGCATTCATGGTTCGCCGAAAGCGCAGTCGCCAGGTGGTCACTTGAAGAGTCAAAATAATATAAGCGAGCATCGAAAGCCCGATCACTAAGGCATAGGACCCCCCAAATAAAAGCCAGACAATCCCTGAGACAATGACTAACTCAATGAGCGTTGGGCCGACATTAAAGGCGACGTAACGCAGCAAAAAATCAACGGCTTTGGTTCCACGCTCGATCAATCGATCAAGCGAACCCGTTTGTCGTGACAAATGAAAAGGGAGTGGCAGCCGATGCAAATGCGCAAATGCATGGCCGGTCAATGCCCGGATCGCATGTTGCGACACCGAGGTAAATAACACTTCGCGGCCCTCAGAAAAGACAAGCGCCGCCAAACGACTCAACGCATAAGCAAACACCAACCCGAGAGCACCAAGAAGCCACACATCCATCACCTCATTTCGATCCAAGGTGTCGACCGTCTGACCTAATAACCAAGGTGTTGCCAAATTACTCGACTTAGCCAGTAACAAACACACCAAAGCACCAATCAATCGCCAGCGTAAATCTGAACGATCGGCAACCCAAAAGTAGCCGATCAGAAAGCGGAACTGGTCCTTCAGTGTCATATGGGAGAATCCTTGGTCATTTGTGCAAATCTCTGTGTTCGCGGCATGCTGTTCAATCGACGACCGTTGCGATAGCCGACAAGTTTTCAGATCAGACATCTCCGAGTCTTTAGAAGACTGGTCAGAACACGATATCCCGAAGTTTTCATCGACGACTATACACAATCAGATCCACAGCATATCAATTATCCGACGATGCTTAAGGCCACGATTTGAGTCAGCCAATCGATGGGATGCCATAGTCGGCGAAATGGAATCTAGCTTAACCAGCAGTCATTCACCAAAAACACACTCCTATCATTCAGTACCAGAATCGTTGTCTCGAAAGACTCAATGATCTGAACGCGTTTACTGACCACTAAGTCGGCTTGGAACGATCGGTTCACACTCATCAATGAACTCGCTGAATCCATTCAAGATTCAAGTGAGGCAGACACACTGACCGTCAACATCCTTTTCAAACATTCCACCTTTACAAATCTTTACAGGTGTTCCGCATACGTCGAAAACCGATGATCTCAGCCAAGAGTGGTAAAAACTCAAAAATCCGATTGATGCATCGCAACAATAATGTATACTTTCGTCTATATTAATTCGTAACCAAAAGTTACATATGCCCATCATTTCTCACAAGGAACGTTTCAATGTACGCAGACACACCGCTACGTCGACCAACTTTTGATGCTTCAAAACTCATCAAGCCAGTCAACGCTTTCTTTGCTGGTCTCTTCAATGCCTATCTCCAATCTCGGAGAATGCAAGCGGCGATGAGCACAGCACACCATCTCAAAGCGACGAATAGGGATTTTGCGAATCTCGGATATCACGATCTTGTGCAGCAACTCTTAGATGATCAACATCCGAGACGTCTCGACGGATCGCCGGTTTCAAAATGATCGGATTATTTGTTGGAATCGCAGTCATGATCATGGAAGCGACCTTAATGGACGCACAAGCGAAGTATCGTTCGACTTGGGACGCGACCCTCCATAGAAAAGCGAGCATCGTTTCCGAAACAGACACCCCTCTAGACCCAAGCACCAGCAACTGGTCTTGGATTTAGATTCCTTAATGGACGGTGCGTTGCACCGTCTATTTAGCCCGGCCCAGACTCCACGCGATGCCGCTTATTGAAACATGAAACCACGATCATGAATTCACGACAGCGCCCTGTATCCATACCCTTCAGTTTAAACACGTTGATCCACTTTCTGATTTTTTTAAACTCCACGAAAAAAACAGTTGGTATAAACCACAGAGGAGAATCAAGCTAAACCCGTAAAAAATTCCTAAATGTTGGGCGGCAAAACCGATCACTGCTGGCCCCAGCATGATTCCGCCATAACCCAGAGTCGCCACACTGGCCAAACCCTGTCCGGGTGTGACATGAGAATCATTAGCAGCACGCGCGCACCCCAATGGAAAAACAGGTGCAAGTCCTAACCCAAGTAATAAAAACCCCATCAATGCGATTCTGAAATCAGGAACAAGTAAGATCATGCCGATCCCGGCGGTAGCTAAGCATCCCCCAATACAGCAGACACTGACGGCTCCATAGCGATCAACCAGACCATCCGCGAACATACGACTGACAAACATCGCGAAACTGAAAATTACGAAGCTACTTAGCGCAATTGCCTCCGTAATATGGAATCGCTCAATGACAAAAATGGCGGCCCAGTCCGCGACAGCTCCTTCAGCGAGGGCTGCACCGAACATCAAAAATCCAACGAACAAAAGATGCTTCTTTGGCCAGGCGAATACCGGAGATCCCTCTTGGATCGCTGATCCTCCCCAATTCACTCGCGACGACGGGATTGCAAGCACGCCCATGAATAAGCCGACGATCATAAAGTGTTCTAATACTGATAACTCGAAGTGAATCGCCGCAAAACCAAATGCACCTCCGAGGCCCGCAAATAGGCTCCAATAAGCATGCAATGATGACATGATCGATTTCGAACCCTGTCGTTCAATTTCTGCACCCCAACCGTTCATCGAAACATCCAGAGCTCCGAGTGAAGCGCCAAAAAATGCAACGCACAATGCCAGTCCCCAAAGTGAGGTAGCAAACGAGATCAGCACAAGTGTGATCAATGTCGACAATGCTAAGTAACGCGTTACCTTCGCTGGTCCATAAATATCAATCCACCGCCCAGAGATCGGAAATGATAAGACACTTGCCATCGCCAGCACGAGCAGAACACCGCCCAATTCTGCGGGCTCTATACCTAACTGATTCTTCAATGACGGGATACGTGACGCCCACGAGCCAAAAACTGCGCCCGCGATTGCGAAAATAGTAGCGACAGCTCGATTTGCCTTTACCCAATCTTCTTTGGTGTGCCGCAAGTCACGTCTCCATGTTTGAACTCGATTCTTTCAGTAAGTCACGATCGAAGGAGTCAAATTGATTGCTCTCCCACCAATATCTGAGGGCTTCTACCTCGTTTTAACGGTCTCTACATGAAAGCGGAGGAGTTTTAGGGGCTTAGGTCACAGTCAAGGCGTTGCCAGAAATCTTTTGATGGGCAATTTTGATGGGATAGAGCCGATTTTTAATAGTTAATTATAAAAATATGGCGGAGAGAGGGGGAAACTAATTTCGGTTTCCTCTAACTTTACGAAAAGCCATAAAGTCCTAATATATAGGAGATCTGACTAATTTTATAACCTCAATTTGTCTTGCGCAGTATTTCTCTATACCATCAAAA
>JAHEDY010000004.1 GCA_024640985.1 Gammaproteobacteria bacterium | reverse complement strand
CCGCGGAAGATGTTTGTACCGCCACCAGATGTGCCCATGTTTCCTAGGGCCAACTGCAAGATGCAGTACGCACGCGTGTTGTTGTTACCGTTGGTGTGCTGAGTACCGCCCATACACCAAATCACGGTACCCGGACGATTATTCGCCAACGTACGCGCCACACGCTCGAGCTGTGAACCTGGAGTTCCAGTCACACGCTCCACTTCTTCTGGAGTCCACTTGGCGACTTCATTTTTGATGTCGTCCATACCCCAGACGCGCGTGCGGATGAACTCTTTGTCTTCCCACCCGTTTTCAAACACGTGCCACAAAATACCCCAGATCAAGGCAACATCAGTACCCGGACGGAAACGCACATACTCATCCGCATGCGCGGCTGTGCGAGTAAACCGTGGGTCACAAACGATGACTGGAGCATTGTTTTGCTCTTTGGCCTTCATGATGTGCTGCAAGGACACTGGGTGTGCCTCGGCAGGGTTACCACCAATCAAGAAAATCGCTTTCGAGTTATGAATATCGTTGTACGAGTTAGTCATCGCACCATAGCCCCAAGTGTTCGCAACACCGGCTACCGTGGTTGAGTGACAGATACGCGCCTGGTGGTCAACGTTGTTGGTTCCCCAGTAAGCAGCGAACTTACGATACAGATACGACTGCTCGTTGTTTGTCTTCGCAGAACCCAACCAGTACACACTGTCCGGACCGCTCTCATCGCGAATCTTAAGCATTTGGTCACCAATCTCGTTGATCGCCTGCTCCCAGGAAACCCGAGTGTAGGTACCGTTGACCAACTTCATTGGATACTTCAGGCGGCGCTCACCGTGCCCGAGTTCGCGGACCGCTGAACCTTTCGCACAATGTGAACCGAGGTTGAATGGAGAATCCCAGCCGGGCTCCTGTCCAACCCATACGCCATCACGCACCTCTGCCTGGACCGTACAGCCCACCGAACAGTGCGTACAAACGCTCTTTTTAATTTCAGTTTTCGCATCGCTCGATGCTGAGGCCGCTGCCTCGACCGAACGTGGCGTCATCGAAAACGCAGCCAAACCACCCACAGCCAAACCGGTCGAACGCAAGAACGTCCGTCGATCCATTTTGTGAGAGGCTACGTTTTTCAGTAAGGATGACACTTGGGAGCCAACTGCTACCCCATTCGCCTTTTTCCTTAACATGAAAATCCTCCTCAGGATTTCTGTGAATAACTGATCAGGGCCAATTGCAACCTGACGTTATTCGTTTTTATTAGAACCGTGCTGTCTCGAGATACTTCTTATAATGATCGTTCTTACGAAGACCACTGGTTTGACGAATCTCTACTTCAGAACTTGCTAACGCTTGCGTTCCCGCTGCCGCAGCGACTGCTGCAACCGGCAACCCAGTTGTTACAAGTTTCAAGAAGCCACGGCGCCCTGCCTGTGTTGTTTTCTGTTCACTCATGAACATCTCCTTGTTGTGCTTTCACACTTTTTTGCCTTACGGCCTACTCGATACGAAAAGATTCTTGCTCAATCTCCACAAATAGCCGGCCTAGGGAGCCGACTGGAGCGTAGAGCAATGCATTTTCCGCTTTTTCGAGATCGCTGAAACAATGCGATGCCCAAGGGGCAATGTGCGCATTGAAAAATTCTTTTTGAGTTTGCAAAGGCATCGGTTGCCCAAAGGCACCTGTAATCATCCCAGCCATCATTTCACAGAGAGCACCCAGATGATCTTCTGGCTCGGAAACCCCTTGCTTTCGCTGCATACCCAGAGAACGCATTTTGGCGCGCAGATCCGCCAGTGGTTTTTCATGCAGAAATCCGGTGAGGTAATAACTGGCGTAAGGCAACACCTCACCGCGCCCGACACCAATAAACAATACGTTAAATTCTCGCTCCACCGATCCCGGATTCATTGATTTGGCGATTTGCGAGAGCGTGTCGACAGATGACCCAATGTCGCCCTCACTACCTTCGAGAGCCGCTAACCGTTCGAGAGTTTCCTGATCAGGGACTTGTAGCAGTAGATTACCGAGCAACGCATACAAAGATGCCCGCACCTGATCTTCAGGCGCAACTGGAGGATTCGTCATTTCAATCGTTGCATCCACGGTCATTTATAATCACTCATACGGCTTGTTGAGCGGCCCTTCCTTGGCGTTGTAATATTCCGTAACACTGAAGTCTACCCCTTTAGATGAGTTTTACAATACGTTTACCCGAACGTCATGCGTCGAGGCTTCGGTGTCGGCGATTCCATCGGCAGCTCCTGCTGCTCAGGCACCGCATCGGTAGAGGCTGAATCTTCATCTAGTCCAGCTTCACCGGCGATCATTTGTGGCTCATCAGCCGAGGGCTCTTCGAGCTGTTGCCGGTCAGAAATCCGCTGATCGACCGAAACCAGGTTCATCGCCTTTTCGGTTTGACTCTCGTCGTTTGCCAATGACTCAAGCGCATCCAATGCTTGAGAGGCGTAGCCTTTACCGACCTGATACAGAGTTTCCATGTTCTCAATGATCATCGCGGCGTCTGTATAGTCGTCACAGTACTCATCGAGCCCATCAATATTGGCAAGCACCGGATTTGTTTTCCAAAATGCACGCAGTGCACGAGCACGAAGCCGTTCTGGCACACGTCCATCCATGAACTTCTCCACCGTGTCGCCAAGCGTCAAGGTCTCTGGGTCTGGTAGCTCAAGAATGCTTAAAATCTCATCATCAGACTTGCCCTCAAACTCGTCAGCAGGCGCTTGGACTTGCTCGACACCAGCACTCGGTAACGCCGACTCATCCTGTTCTGCACTCAGCTTCCTGTCCGACCACCGAGACAAGAATCCTTTGTCTTCGCTCAATGCTTTTTCCTCTTACGTAACGACGCAGGCGATAAATACACATCGCTGCCTTGACTGACACGAGGATCACCAATCCCTTCATCGACTTGATCAACATTTAAGCGGTCACGCTTCCGCTTTTTGAACGGCTCCTCCACAAAGTGATGGTCGACGAATTGCTGCGCCCAACTGATCACCACTGGGGGAATAGGCACTGGCTCAACCAAACTGAACCCACTATCCAACAGATCTTGCGCCTCATAAGGCGATAGAGTCACATCAGACACACCCCAGCCTCCCGGGCTTTCCCCTGACTCATCCTCATCCATGATGACAAAGGCCGACGGGATGTCCATCGACAAGGCGACTCGATACGCTTCGACATCGGAGCGATGCAAGTCTAAAGATAAGGTCCGAGCATGGAATAAGGTGACATTACCCTCAGATCGCAATTCAACCCAATGCGCAATATCAGCCCCGGGGATCAGGCCCGACGGCTTCCAGATCTCCGTTGCCCAGCGAGTCACACCCGGGGATCTGCTCACAATAATCCCCATTGGCATGGAAATCATACGAGCCGCAAATAAGTCAGATTGATCGATCGGTTGGTTTGGGTCACTCACAGATTTTTCACCTTGAGGTCTTCTTTTTGTCGTTTTTGCCCTTAATGTGGGTAGTCTATGGTGACATCACATGAAAAAAATAGCCCCACACATGAAAACAAATAAAACACTGATCCTCTGTAGCTGCGATCACAGCATTAAATACAACCCCGAAGCATTTAAGTCCCAAGGCTTTGATGACGTCATTACGACTGACCAACTCTGTGGTCAGGATATGGATGTGGCAGTCGCAGCGCTGACTCAACGCGATCAAGTCGTGTTTGCTTGCGAGCAACAAGCGCGCGTATTTGAACAACTGACCGAAGAGCTGCAGGTAGAAAACGCACTTCAAGCATCGCTCGACCTGATCGATCTTCGGGACCGCGCCGGTTGGACGGGGGCTGATGAACAAACAAAACACGTCGAGGCCAAACAACTCGCCTTGTTAGCTGATGCAACCCTTGATCGACCGGGTACGAAAGTGAGAGAGGTTGCCTCTAACGGCACCTGTCTCATCATCGCGAAAGACGCATCCGTTCTGTCATTTGCTGAAACTCTGGGAGAGGAATTAGCGGTTACCTGTGTGCTCGAACAACCGCCACAAGAGATACGCCCTTCAGCACACTATGACCTCGCTGTCGGCCACATTCAGTCTGTATCCGGGGGACTCGGCGCGTTTGATGTGGTCTTCAATCAATTTTCAACATTAGTAGCGACTGGGCGTGGGGCGAGCCAATTTACGACTCCCCGAGACTCAGCGAATTCGACTTGCGATCTTGTCATCGATTTGGTCTCTGAAGAATCATTGCTCGCCGCTGAAGCAACGCGCGACGGCTATCTACGAGAACCGCATCCGGATGCGATTCGTCTCAGCACCCTTGGCGCGCAAGCGAAATCCCTCGTTGGCACCTTTGAGAAGCCGCTCTATGTGAAGTATGAAGGATCGATTTGCGCACACTCAAGGTCACAGAAAATTGGGTGCACACGATGCGTCGATACCTGTGGCGCAAAAGCAATCCGATCCAATGGTGACGGAATTTACGTTGACCCTGACATGTGTGGGGGTTGCGGAGGATGCGCATCAGTCTGCCCGACAGGCGCGATTCTCTATGATGACCCGCCGTTTGAATTTTTGGTCGAACGCCTGAAAACACTGATCCAGACATTTACGGCGCATGCGGATCTTCCACCTCGCGTTCTCTTTATTGATCGGACCTTTGGCCGCCAATTAATTTCTGATGCCGCTCGATTCAGTCAGGGGCTCCCCGCTGATGTCATTCCCTACGAGGTGGATAACGTCGAACTCATTGGCCATGCGGAATTATTGGCAACACTTGCCGCTGGTGGCAGCGAAGCACTGATCTTAAAGTCGCCTCAAACAGCAAAGACCGCGATTGCAAATCAGTCTGGACTAACGCACCGACTATTGAGTTCAACTCGCGTGGACCCGGCTCGTGTTCGCATCCTTGAAGTGAGTGACGTTGCGTCATTGGAATCTGCACTCTATGGAACACGCATGCCAGCCCTCAAGCATGATGAGGTTGCATTACTCGGCGGTCGTCGTGAGGTCGCCAAACGAGTTATCGCTGCCTTCCTTGAACACGACGGCGAATCAGCGATCTCGGTCGCACTCGACGCTGGTGATCCCTATGGAGCGATTGAAGTTGATCCCGATAAGTGCACGTTGTGTTTGGCCTGTGTCTCGCAATGCCCGACTGGGGCACTCAATGATCGATCCGATCGCCCAGAAATCAACCTGGTGGAAAACGCTTGTGTGCAATGCGGACTCTGCGCCAATACCTGTCCAGAGCAAGCCATCACATTGAAACCGCAACTCAGCTTTGGAAAGCAAACCCTCGAGCAGGTGTCGTTACATGGGGAAGACCCGTTTGAATGCATTGAATGCGGTCGTCCATTTGGTGTCAAATCAACCATTGAGCGGATTATTGAAAAGCTCGAAGGAAACCACTGGATGTACACCAACTCCGACAATACGAAACTGGTCAAAATGTGTGATGACTGCCGCATCAATGCTCAGTATCACGATGAAAATGCGCCACTACGCGGCCCTGATCGTCCGCGCGTTCGCACCACAGATGACTACCTCGATAGCTAAGGATTGAATTGAATGGGTTGACCCAAATCGAGCGGCGTCAGTTTATGAACAAAAGCGACGATGTCGTTAATATCAGTCATCTCAAGATCAATCGGTGCAATCGTGATGAGTTCTCGATCTTTTTCGATCCCAGAGCCATTCACCGAAATCAATGCCTTATGTGGAGAGACCGTGTAGAAAGTGGAGAATCGCAGGAACCAATCATCAAACGACCGCATCGCATGAAAGGATGGAGCATTGCCAATCCCGGAATACTTATCAGCACGGTCCACCTTGTGGCAGCGCCTACAGTGACTCACAGACAACTCCTGACCATGGCTGGGATCGCCAACAATCGTAATTTGCACCGGCGCTTCTTCGATCGCAGCCACCGGGAAGGCAATCTGGGCTCCATCTTCTCGGAAATCGGCAATCGCCGCACGGCCCGGGTCACTCAACAGCCAGTCGACAAATCCCAAGTAATCGGGATCATTCAATGCCGACTCGTTCGGCTCGAGGTACACTGTCTCGCCAGATGCCAACGAAAAAAGGGCGACACTGCGCGTGGATTGTTGAGTCACAAGCCGCAAGTCGCCAGCGCTTTCCACGCGGTCAAACCGAATGCGAGTTTTCAAGGAGAATCTGGGCAAGATGTACTGAATCAAGTTCGCCGGTACGGCGCGATCATGAGACAAACTCAGCGCGTGGACTTCCGGTTGGCTGACGAGCAGTACGCTCAACCAAGATGCAATCAGAAGTTTTATTGTTTTTCTAATCAATTGACACCACCTCGTAACATTGAGACAAGTCATTGTAATCATGACATAGGAGATCGCCATGAGCGAAGATAACTTCAATTTATCGATGCGTAAGTTTCTAAAATCCGTCGGAGTGACCTCACAACAGAAGATCGAAGAAGCCGTTCGTGCCATCGAATCCAATTCTGACTTAACAAGTCTCGATTTGACGGTCACACTGCGTTGCGATGAGATCGGTCTGAACCATGAAGTCAAAGGTACAGTCGAGCTTCCATAACAAAAAAACAGGACATTGAAGTGAGTAATCCCGAATTCAAAGATGCAGGCGTCATTGCGACCGATGGCGGCGGACAAGCACCAAAAAAAGAAGCCCAACCACCACTTGAAGTGAAAGGCGTCAAACACATTGTTGCCGTCGCTTCAGGGAAAGGCGGCGTCGGCAAATCAACCGTTTCAGCCAATTTGGCTGTCGCACTCGCCATGCGTGGCCTCAAAGTAGGTCTCCTGGATGCCGACGTTTACGGGCCTAGCCAGCCACGGATGCTTGGTGTCAGCGGGCGCCCCTCGAGCCCAGATGGACAAACGATCCTTCCACTACGGAACCATGGCGTGACTGTGATGTCACTCGGACTGATGATGCCAGACGACGAGGCATTGATCTGGCGTGGACCGATGCTGATGGGTGCGCTGCAGCAGATGCTCGGTCAGGTCCAATGGGGACAACTCGATGTCTTACTGGTGGACTTACCACCAGGGACAGGTGACGTCCAGATGACGCTCAGTCAGAAAGTCGATGTCACCGGTGCGGTGATCGTCTCGACTCCACAGGACATTGCACTATTGGATGCGAAAAAAGGGATTGATATGTTCAAACGCATGAACGTCCCATTACTCGGATTTGTGGAGAATATGGCCTCTTTTATCTGCGATGGATGTCAGAAAGAACATCATCCCTTCGGTCATGGCGGCGCCAAAGCCGAAGCTGAAAAACAAGGAATTCCTTTCTTGGGCGAGATCCCTCTTGATCTGAATATTCGTATCGCTTCTGATGGTGGCGTTCCGATGGTCGTCTCAAAACCGTCGAGTCCGCAAGCCAAAGCATTTCTTGATATTGCTGATTTATTAATCGCAAGTGAGGTTCTGAATTGATTTTCGGTGACGTGATTACAGACCCCACCTTCCCTCCGCTACTGAATGGAGAGAAAGTCCCTCGGGATGTTGACCCCTTTATCAAGGCTGTTGGGGCATCGATGATGGGCTGTGATCCTGGAACCGTATTTTATGCAGAAGATAGCGACACATTACGCGCAGCGATCACGCTCGCACCAGAATTACCTCTGAGCGAGAGCGTTTCAGTGATTCATGCGTTAATGCTCTCGCTTGCCGACAGCCTTGGTGCATTGGGTCCACCGGAACTGGCTGTGCATTTTGTGTGGCCAAGTCAGCTGAAGATCAATGCCGCCCGATGTGGTGAACTTCGGTTCAAAGCATCCACGACACAACCCGATGAAATCCCAGATTGGCTGGTCATCGGATTGAGGATACCTTTCGTTCGACCGGAGTCATTGGAAGCAGGCTCTGATCCGTCACAAACTTGGCTATATGAAGAAGGGTGCATCGAGCTGACAGTGCCACAAATCATTGAGAGCTGGTCAAGACATACATTGGTCTGGCTAAACACCTTTGAAGACGAAGGTTATCAAGCGATCCAAGATCACTGGCGAGCCAAATGTGACTCAATCGGCTCAGACATCACCTACCCAGCCGAGGGCACTTTTGTTGGCACCGATGGACAAGGAAGTCTCTTACTGAAACGTGATGGGTTAACAAGCATCCATCACCTGATCGACGAGATGACACCATGAAACTCGCACGTACGATTCGACTTGATGAATCCGATGATAACGTTTTTGATCACCCAGCCAATGCTGGTGAATGGGCAATTAGTGGCGGTTTTGAGTTCTCCAACTGGAGTGAAGAGAATTTAAATGGCAAACCGAGACAAGCATTTTCCAACGGGTGGCTATCGCTTGAATCTTTTGGCCGGGCTACCTTTGTGGCAATTACATCAATAACCGAAGCCGAATATGAGCGGTTGATTCAGCAGTTAGCCGCACACTTTGTTGAGCACTATGGCGCGCCCGACATGGACGCCGCGGTACCAGTGGCTAAAGAAGAATTGGATCACATGCAGAGCATGTGCGAAGACCATGATGACAACACCCTTTTAATGGTCAGTCGAACCCTCAACGACACCGGTGTTCACGAATCGTTTCGATTCAATCATCCGCAAAGTGCATCCCTTGAAGCCTTTGCCGTTCATGGGTCTGTTGATTGAGAAGGCCTTAGAAATTCTGCATAGGGGATGTATCTAACCACCGTGCCCGGTTCGATCATCTCCTCCTCAAAACCAATTTCCACCAATCCATCCGACCAACTGATACTCGAAATCCGCCCGGATCCTTCCGAAGGAAACACTTCCACTTGCCCATCGGCATTGAGCCGAGCTCGCAAATACTCAGAACGACCGCGTCGTTTCTTTTTGGTGAAAGCAGCGACAACCTGATAACCACGAGGCTCTCGCCACAGACCACCGGCCAACACTTCCATTGCCGGCCGACCAAAGACCATGGTGCATACCCAGGCTGCAACTGGATTCCCTGGGAGACCGATGACCGGCGTCTCGTTCCAAACCCCCAATGCCAAGGGTCGACCTGGCTTCAGCGCAATTCGCCAACTGGTGAGCTGCCCCTCCGCTTTTAAAATTGCGGAAATATGGTCTTCGTCACCGGCAGACGCACCGCCTGATGTGATGATGAGGTCGCACGATTGCGCACCTTGATTCAAGGTGTCTCGAACGGTGTCCCGCGAGTCCTCAACCAAACCAAGGTCAACCGCTTCAAATCCAAGATCCCGAATCATCGACAACAGCATTAACCGATTGGCATCGTAGATTTGCCAATCATCAGCCGTCTGGCCCGGCATTCTCAGCTCATCGCCAGTGGATAACACTCCCACTCGTAATCGTGAATAGACGTTGACATCGGCCACACCAGCGGATGCTAACAACGAGAGATCCGTTGATGTCAGACGCCGACCAGCTTGAAAAATTGGGGTCCCAAGAATCACATCTTCACCGGCTTCGCGGGTATTTGACCACTGCTTCAATGGGCCATTAAATGCAATCCGATTGGGCTCAATGGTGCAGTCTTCCTCCAACACAACCGTATCCACACCCTCAGGTAAAATGGCCCCCGTCAGAATCCGACAAGCCTGCCCTGGCTCGACTCGCCCTTTAAACGGCACTCCGGCTGCGGCACGCCCTTCGCACAAATTCATAATTTGGGGGCCTTCAGCGATGGGCCCTGCAAAGCCATAACCATCAACCGCTGAATTTGATCCAGGCGGGTTTGAGCGAACGGCGCCAATATCACTCGACAGTATCCGATCACAGGCCTCTTCAACGGCGATCAACTGCCCTGAACTCACGACCACAGAGAGCGCTTGCCGAAGCAACGACTTCGCCTCCGCAACAGGTGTCCAATCCACCCCAGGCGGCAATGCAAAACAATCATTTCGAAGTGGTGGTGGCTGGATTTCAGGCATGGGTTTGTTTCCAAATAAAGTCAGCGATTGAGGATATATCGTTGAGATCGAACACTGGGATATCAAGCCCTGAGACTTCACAGTCAGCGGCAACCGCAAGGATGCTGTCATCCGATTGTGCGAGTAAATCCATAGCGCGCTCCTGCCGATGCACTTCCAGTTTAGGAATAGGCGTTTTCTTAAAGCCTTCAACTAACACCAGATCACAAGCAGACATCCGCACGAGCAAGTCAGCCAGCTCAAACTCAGGTTGATCTCGATATTCATGCATTAATGCAAACCGTGACCCACCAGCCAACATGACTTCCTGGGCGCCAGCCAAACGGTGCCGATAGCTATCCGTCCCTGACCGATCAACATCGACGTTATGGTGGGTATGCTTCACCATCGAGACTCGCAACCCACGGGCAGTGAATTCTGCAACCAGGCGCTCAGTCAACGTCGTCTTCCCAGAATTTTTCCAGCCAACCACCCCAAATACTGGTGTTTCCATCAACGAATCTCCTGTTGTGCAATCACCAAATCCTCGGGGGTGTTGACATTGTAAAATGGATCCAGTTCCAACGAAGGGTGTTCAAACCGCACATCCGAACCACCCACTGAATCGGTCCACATCACAATTTTACGGACACCTCCAATGAGCGCTTGTCGTAGATCGTCGATCAACGAAGGATGCCAGAGTCCGAAGGTGGGATGGCGCATCCATTTCGATTTGTCGCGATCAAAGCTTGAAGCCAAAACCACAGGCGCTTGTTTCGATGTCGCCTGCAATCGCGCCTGATCGACAAAATTCTTAGGGAAAAATGGGGTGTCTGCGGCCACCGAAGCAACCCAATCGTAGTCGTGCTCACGTGCATACTCCAAAGCTGCCAAAACGCCTGCAAGCGGCCCAAGATAGCCTTCCATTGAGTCTTGAATACAAGGCAGGTCAAAACGACGAAAGCGACCAGGATCTCCATTGGCATTGATCACCATGGCATCCACCTGGGGTTCAAGACGGCTGAGAACTTCGTCTAAGATCACCCGCTGGCCAAGTGGTAACAAACCCTTGTCGGCGCCACCCATGCGAGTGGCAAGTCCACCGGCGAGAACCACACCCAAAATGCGCTCATTCATCGAAAGCACTCTTTCGTCGGTGTTTCTTATCCTCTTCAGGGACCGAGTCAGGATCTGTATCAAAAACCAAGCGGTCTTCGCCGCTTAAACAGACAAACTTACGACCTCGCATGCGACCAATCAACGTCAAACCGATCTGCTTTGCGATATCGACACCCCAAGCAGTGAAACCGGATCGACTGACAAGCACTGGGATTCCCATCAGTGCGGTTTTAATCACCATCTCCGAAGTCAAGCGTCCGGTGGTATACATAATCTTGTGATCAGGTGTCACTTGCTCTAGGTGCATCCAGCCCGAGATTTTATCGACCGCATTGTGCCGACCAACATCTTCCATATAGATCAACGGTTGATCCTTTTCACACAAGACAGTGCCATGAATCGCTCCTGTTTCGAGATACAAACTCGGCGTGCGATTAATCAAATGTGACAGTCGATAGATCCAAGAAGTGTGGACCGGTGTCGCAGCGAGGGAGACTTGATCGACCCCTTCCATCATATCGCCAAAGACGGTCCCAACCGCACAGCCTGAAGTTCTGGTTTTCTTACTGAGCTTCTCTTCATAGTTCGATTCGCGCTCAGTGCGAACCACAACCACATCAAGCTCTTCGTCGTATTCAACCATTTCAATCACATCGTCGGTTTTCAGCATTCCCTGATTTTTTAAAAACCCCACTGCCAAATACTCTGGATAGTCACCAATGGTCATGGCCGTCACAATTTCCTGAGCATTGAGGTAGATCGTCAGGGGTCGCTCTTCAATCACAGACGTCTTCGTCGGTTGACCATGCTGATCAACGCCGGTGATCACTCTGGATAAACGTGGGTCGCTCGGGTTTGGCTGAATCCGGTATGAACTGATGTCATCTAATGTTGGCATGGGGCACTCATTGTTATGATTCGGTGTCGTTGGGGTTTATCCTACTGCACTTCAAGCATTCCAACAGCAAAACTGAGCCATTTCACCGATCCATGAAATTTCAAACCAACACCTTAGCGATTGCCAACCTCTATGCGCTCTTAAGTGCCATTAATGCATCAGTGGCTCCCATCGTGATCTCACTTGGCGGCTTGGCTGGAGCCTTTTTATTAGCTGATGACAAATCTCTCGCCACTCTGCCGGTCAGTGGTTTCAATGTCGGCGTGGCTCTGATGGCCGGCCCTGCATCGCTCTTAATGTATCGCATCGGCCGTCAACGCGGATTCATGGCTGGTTCTCTTCTTGGATTCGCTGGGATCATCCTGGCAGGTGTCGCCATTATCGAGCACAGCTTTATCGGGTTATGTATCGGCCTTCTGATCGCCGGAGGCGCCAATAGTTTCGTCCAGCAATATCGATTTGCAGCCTCAGACTACGTGGATACCCCGTTAAAGTCACAAGCGATCTCGCGGGTGTTAATTGGCGGAATCGCAGCTGCCATCGTCGGCCCACAAATCGTCATGCACAACAAAGATCTGCTCTATCCCACACCCTTTGCCGGCGCATTCTTGAGTGGCGCAGGTCTTTTTCTCATTGGACTTTTTGTGATGACCTTGCTGCCACACCAGATTCCAGAAAAACAGAAAATCCAACGATCTGATGGACGAACCAAAAAAGATTTCATCAAAGACCCGACCTTTGTCACGGCCGTATTATGTGGAACCAGTAGTTACGCTCTGATGGCCTTTGTCATGACAGCAGCCCCACTGGCCATGGTCGGGTGTGGTTTTGATGTGTCTGAGGCTGCATTGGGTATCCAATGGCATGTCTTGGCGATGTTCGTCCCGAGTCTGTTCACGGGCAAACTCATCAGCCGATTTGGTCAGCGCAAGATCATCGCCGCCGGCTTAATCATTTTAATGATGTGCTCAGCAGTGGCGCTTGCCGGGATAACGCTCGAGCACTTCTATCTCGCCCTCATTTTATTGGGTCTCGGCTGGAATTTTGGTTTCATCGGATCCACTGCCCTACTCACAGAAACCTACGCAGCCCATGAAAAACATACCGCGCAGGGTTTGAATGACTCCATCCTTTTCGGATCTGTGGCCATTGGCAGTTTGGGCTCAGGGGTCGCCTATGAATTGATGGGATGGGAATTAATGAACTGGATCGCGTTCCCGATTGGACTGATTTGCTTAAGCGCTTTATTCTTCTTAAAACAACAACAACCATCCGAACTTAACCCTGCACCCTCAGGAACTGATGCATGAAATTGATGCTTTCCTTCGTGATCTCACTCGGACTCTTGTCGTCACTGTCAGTCAAAGCCAATGAGGCTGTGATCGAAGCGATGGGCGAATATCTCATGTTCCAGGAATACGAATCCGGCATCATTCTTCCCCAACAAATTGATCAATCGGTCTTCGATGCAGTCACTTGGATTGATACCCGTGACAGCGAACAATTCGACAAGCAAACAATCCCAGGAGCCATCCATATCGAGTGGCGCCAGGTGATCGAGCGCATGGACGAAATCCCAACCGATCGGAAAGTGATCGTCTTCTGTAATACTGGCTCCCTATCCGCGCAAGCCGCCTTTGCACTTCGTGTCGCCGGTTTCGATAACGTTGTTGTTATGCAGAGCGGTTTCTTGGGCTGGTTGGCAAACGCAGCCTACCGGCCGTCAGATCAATGAGCGCGCGCGATCACATGATCCGTCGCGACAACTGACTCCATGAAGCGCAGGATCAATCACGGCAGTTCACATTTGCTTAACGAGAGGCCCTATGTTCTCGCCGTCTGGTTAGGCTTCTTTGCCGCTGGGCTGTTGATCCCGAATGGCTACATGCCATCTGTGGCTCAGGATGGCTCTGTTCAATTCATTCTCTGCTCGGCGACAAGCAGTAGCCTGGTGTCAGATTCGACGGACCACGATTCCAACAATATCTGTCCATTTGCCGTGCTTCATGGAAGTGGCATTCAAAGCGCCGAACTAAATCCTCTCGATGTTCGATCGGCTGAGCAGCAGCACTCAGCCCTGTATCATCGGGCGACAACAACGCCCATCTATGCACGCTTAGCGCGAGGTCCGCCCACAGTCTCCTGATGATTGATCCACCATCTTTGTTAACAGGAGTACATTATGAAAAACCATTTCATCGGGCTAATTTTCGCTTTCTTGTCCGTCCAATCTGTTGCTATGAACCATGGCCAACACATGGACCACAACGCAAAACCAACGGCATTTAAACAGGTCACAGCCGATGGCATCACCTTCTCGAACTTCCAGGCACGAGCCAGTATTGGCCGTATGCCAAATTCAGGCGCTTATGGCGAGATTCGCTCGACATCGATTGATCGACTGATCAAAGCCAAGAGTTCAGTCGCATCGGTCGTTGAGCTACACGAACACATCAACGATAACGGCGTCATGCGAATGCGGGAAGTAAAAGCCGGATTTGCCATCAACCCGTCGACACCCATGGTGATGAAGCCCGGCGGCTATCACATCATGCTGATCGGTCTGAAGGCACCTCTCGAAGCAGGAACAACCATCGATTTATCGCTCGAATTTGAATCCGGGAAAACATTCGATCTGACCATTCCTGTGGTGTCTATCAAGACAATGCATCATTGACGGACGAACCGGTCTGCTGAATACTGCCCCCGTTATATTTCTGAAAACATAACGGGGGCATTTTGCGTTTATTGCTGATATTCCTATGGATCAGCCTTGGGAGTTCATTAGCGCGAGCTGACAACGTCTTAGTATTCGCCGCTGCCAGTCTTAAAAATGCGCTTGACGAGATAGGTACCGAATTCGAGAGAACGCAACCCCACACCGTTCAGTTCAATTTTGCCGGATCCTCACAAATCGCCCGACAGGTTGTTGCAGGTGCTCCCGCCGATTTGTTAATCACAGCCAACGTCTTGTGGATGGATGAAGCGGCCGCAAACCAAGCGATCGTGACTGACAGTCGCTTCCATTTAGCGAGCAACAGGTTAGTGATCGCCTCAGTTGCCAGAGAGCAGATTGAGCTGACACAAGAGAGCCTGCGATCCACGCTCGGCTCTGGTCACATCGCAATGGCGCTCATCGATGCTGTTCCAGCCGGGATGTATGGCAAAGCAGCCTTAGAAGCTCTCGATCTTTGGACGGATGTTCAAAAACAGGTCGTCCAAACTGATCATGTCCGATCGGCGCTTCGGTTGGTTGCACTGGGGGAAGTACGATGGGGGATCGTTTATCGCAGTGATCTTCTCGCAGATCCCACCGTATTTTTGGCCGCCGAATTTCCAGCGCACACGCATCCACCCATCGTTTACCCCGTCGCCCTGACGGACCGTGATGAGCCTTCAAAGGGTGCCACCGCTTTTCATGCCTACCTGAAAAGTGAACGGGCGCAACTCATTCTGGCCAAGCATGGCTTTCAACCGCCTGTTGAGAATCGATCGTGACCGATTGGCTCAGTCCTTCAGAGATCGAGGCCGTTCTGCTGTCTTTAAAAGTGGCATTCTGGGCGACTATCCTGAGTTTACCCTTTGGAATCGGAGTCGGGTTTGTTTTAGCCCGGTTTGAATTTCCAGGCAAACAGGTGCTGAACGGGTTGGTGCATCTACCACTCATCCTGCCCCCGGTGGTCACAGGATTCATCCTACTCAAACTCTTCGGCACCCAAGGACCGATTGGCAGTGTCCTGAAAGATCTTGGGATCGTGATTGCGTTCTCTTGGACCGGAGCGGCATTGGCGGCTGCAATCATGGCTTTTCCCCTGATGGTTCGCGCGATCCGCTTATCCTTTGAGGCAGTCGATCGACGCCTTGAGGACACTGCACGAAGTTTAGGAGCCAGTCCTTGGGCTGTTTTTGGAATGATCAGTCTTCCGTTAGCGCTCCCGGGCGTGGTGACGGGATCAATTCTCGCATTTGCTAAAGCTATCGGCGAGTTTGGAGCCACCATCACCTTTGTTTCGAATATCCCCGGCGAAACACGGACTTTGCCTTCGGCGGTCTATTCATTCATGCAAGTTCCAGGTGGTGAAGAATCTGCATATCGATTGGTTGTTCTGGCAATCGTGATTTCTATGACCGCGCTGTTACTCTCTGAGTGGCTCGCCAAGCGGGTGAAGACCGTTGTGGAGGGTCGATGAGTTTATCTGTTGAGTTCGGTCTCTCGCTTCCGAATTTTCACTTAGAGATCAAGTTCGACGCGCCCGCAGGCATCACTGCCATTTCAGGACCCTCAGGTGCCGGCAAAACGACCTTGATCAATGTCTTGGCGGGGCTTGTCACACCTGATCACGGGCACATTGAGGCTCACGGGCGCGTGTTATTCTCCAGTCATTCTCAAGTGAACTTAAAACCCGAACAGAGACATGTTGGATACATCTTCCAAGATGCACGACTGTTTCCACACCTAACCGTGATGCAAAATTTAAAGTGTGGCCGGTGGTTCAGACATTTACCGTCAGACCCCGAAGCGATTGAGAAGATCGTCACTTTGCTGGGCATCGAGCACTTAACCACGCGCCGACCAACACAGCTCTCCGGTGGCGAGAAACAGCGTGTCGCGATTGGGCGCGCATTGTTGTCCAACCCGGATGTTATCTTAGCTGACGAACCACTGTCCTCTCTGGATCCCGAGCGAAAAACCGACATTCTGCCGTACTTCGAAATGCTGCGAGATCAAATGCATCTGCCAATCGTTTACGTGTCACACGACGCCGATGAAGTGACTCGACTCGCAACAACCCATCTGCAGTTGAAGCAAGGCCGTATTCAGTCGTCTTAGGCGTCGACTAGGGATCTGACTTGGGCGTTGGCATATACATGACATAGCGATTTGCCATGTATTGCGTCTGGAGTGTCTGATTGCGTTCGATGCGAATCAACAAAAATAAGAGTGCACTTAAACTGAACATGACCAAAGACACTAACGTCAATACGGCGTTCCTCTGCATCTGCTGGTCAGAAATCGCTAATGCCAATTGGTAGTCGGCCATTGCTGACGCCTGTTGATCAGAACCTCGCGCCATTGTGAGCGCTCGGTCTGATACTTGATCTGCGAACCATTGCACGTGGATCAGCGGATACTCTGTCAAATACCGATCAACCCGCTCTCGCGCTTGACCAGCAACAGACGCGTTCGTTGGGAAAAATGCAGGCTGCAATGAAGCTTGCATGACATGATCGAAAAATAAGGTCGCAAACGAAATATCCGGGATTCCCGGCTGGAGACTCAAGCGTTGGTGCGCGTGTTCGATCAAACGCGCCACACGTTGGCGTCGACCCTCATCTTTCTCAACTCCACGAGAAGCCAACAGTGATTCCAATAATGCCGATCCCGCCTGGATGGCCTTACGCTCTTTGTCCGTGAGATCCGGTGTCGCCACATCGACCGGAATCGAGACTTGCGGCCACAAGATCTGCCCTTGAAGCAAGCGATCTGAAAACGACTCAAACTCGGAAATCTCAGGCGCATTAAAGCGACTCACAATCTCCTGAAGGGGCGCGTTGGGGGTATCTGAAATCACCACTTGTGCAGAGAAATAGGCCGTCCCCGCCAACCCTAAAGTGGCAAGCAGCGCAAAACACACCAGAAAAAAACCTCGGAAGAGGTCAGCAAAGCGATGAAACAACGCTTCCGGCGACACTAACTTCCGAATTTCCGAATCACGGGCCATGAGAGGTTACTGGGCCGTTTTGGCTCGTGTTGTCGTTTTTGACGCCGATGTTGCTTCCATCGCCGCATCCCCAAAGGCAAGGGCATCTTCGGTTTTCGCTACCGGCCGTTTGCCACTTAACGCAGTGATGTCGAGGTCTGTTTCAGAGAACTGACAATTCCCATTCATCCGTGCACCCCGAGCAACCGATAGCGACTGGTAATGAATGTCACCTTCAACGACTGCCGATTCCTCCAGAACCAACTCACAAGCGGTAATCGAACCCACAACGCGTCCGGAAATTTTGACTTCACGACCAAACACACGGCCTTTGACAACACCAGATGCGCCAATCGTCAGATGGACCGTTTGAACATCACCTTCGACTGTTCCGTCCACGTGAATATTGCCTTCAGAAACCAAGTTTCCGGAGACCACCAAGTTTGGTGCTAACACTGCGAAGGTTTCATTCGGTGACTTCATTGATTGGCTCCTTGATTCACTTCGCGTCTGCGACTGTGAGTTTTTGTTCTTTGAAAACATAACGTCCTGCTTCGATGAATTGATAGGGATCGACGGGCTTACCCTTGATACGAACTTCATAATGCACGTGCGGGCCTGTGGAACGGCCGGTACTACCGACCTTTCCAAGCGTATCGCGATAATCGACGGTGTCGCCTTTTTTGACATCGATCGATTTGAGATGACCATAGGCAGTTTCAATGCCGCAGCCATGATCCACCAAAACAAAGCGTCCATAACCACCTTTATGGCCAGCATAGGTCACAACTCCAGGAGCAGTCGCTCTGACACGAGTGCCAGGCCACGCACCCAGATCTACACCTTCATGCCAATCCGGCTTTTTCGTGAAGGGATCTTTACGATTTCCAAAGTCACTGGTGAGATTGTAATAATCGACTGGAGGTGCCAAAGGCGCGCAAGCCAAGAGCGACTGGAGTGCTTTCCAGTCCTGACTCAGTGTCATCAATCGATCTGACCGATCTTGAAAACGCTCAAACACATGGTTATCACCAGCAATCTCAAGGCTTGGACCACCAGTACCGAAGGATGGCGAGAACCCTGCAAATTCAGGGTCGGCCAGTGGCGTTCCATCGATGGTTGCAAACCCTTTAGACAGCGCTGCGGTCATGCTGTCGTGTAATACTTCCATCGCTGTCGATTGGGTCTCGTAGGCCTCGGTTAAATCGCCGGCAACATCAGTTAGCCAAGCTCCCACGGTCTCAACGGACTCTGGCGGAGAATGGCCGGATATTTCAGCCACCGATTCGCTCATATCCATGACAAGTTCGGTGAGGTCCTCATTCGCTTGCTCGACAGCGCGAACACGCAATGCCAACTGACCTTCGAACCATGGAATAAATACAGCCACATTGGCAGGTGTCGCCTCGTTCAGCACACTGCCGGAAAGACTACGTATTTCCTCAAAGCGGGATGACCATTGCCGATTTTTCTGCACTTCATCATCGAACGCTTGTCGCAGTTCATAGGCATTTTTCTGATCATTTTCGAGTTGCGCAATAAATGCTTGATTCTCTTCAATGGTCATCGCAAGTTGTTGTTCGACAGTCAGCCGCGCGCTGTGATTCCAAGAAAATCCCACGGAAGCGACCCCAGTCCAGAGCAACAAAGTGGCAAACGAAACCACTCCAAACAGTTGATGCCAAGTCTTTAAAACAAAATAACGAGTATCAGAACCCGACCGAACAACGAAGGAGCGTTCAGGGAACCGCGCAATAATCTTTTGAAGAGTTGACTGCATGTCTTTCACTCATATTGTTTTTTTCGCCAAATTGAGCGCTTTTTACGAGCATTGATGCCGCCAACTTGGTTGAACATTGTTGGCCAGATTGCCCCTTGATTCAACCTTCTTGTAGGCTAACCTGCTAATAACGAGGGCTTTTGTTCGGGCCACGCGCTTGCATCACCTGGTCTCATCGACACCTGCCAGAGGAGCGACCAGAAGCGATTGTCCAGATGTCAGCAATCGACGTTTCGTGGTAAATGTATCGGTGTTTCGTCCGATTACTTAACCAGTCGATAAAATTGAGGGTCTCATGAAGCGTCAGATTCGTATGCTCATCATTTCTGCGTCTTTGCTTTATGGCTCGAATGCCACTGCGTACTCGGGCGAACTATGGTTGTCTCAAGCCAACCAAGAATTCGGGACACCGGCCAGCATGCTCGCGCACGGTTTTCTTGCAGGCGTTGTTCATAGCTGGAATAACCGTCACGAAACCAACTCCCCGAACCTCTGTTTCAATGCGCCGGCCGATCAAATGCAAATTAAAAATCTGATGAGTGTGGTGAAAGAGTACATCGACGAACGCAACCCCGATCTTCAAGCGCCTGCACAAGGAGTGATCCGGGTCGCGATGATGGGACGATTCCCCTGCAGGGCCAATCGTTAGAGTTGTTTTTCCGACAACATTATTTCACGACGATGATCTTGATAAGCCCGCATAATCACGGGGTCGATTTTCTGGCATTGCAATGGATCGTTGCCAGGCACCTGCATCGATAAATCATCCCGACTAAGGGTTCCGAACGCATTACCAAACCGATCGATAAATCGATAGTCATCAACGGTGGTCTCAACCAGCGTAGCCACAGGATAGGTCAGCGCCTCTGCGGGGTCGAACCGCCACAGTGATAATTCCATATTCGGATGAGCGACCTGAATCACGAATTGGTAGTCAAAAGGCCCCAACAGCTCTGCAGGAGCCTTTCCTGGAGCACACTCGAGTGCTGAAAAATCATCCAAGTCTGGGTTCTCAAAAAGCAAATAATCCCAGGAGCCGGCAGGTGTATTCAACCGGATCAAAAATTCCATGACTCTCGATGGTGTCACCACATCTTCAGGATGAAGGTTCAAGAGGAACGCTTGCAGAGATGCCTGGACATCCGGTGAGGTAAAGCCCGCCGTGCGCAGCCTTGATGCAATTTGTCCTGGCTCACCACCAGCATTCAGCACCTCACGGGAGCGGCTTAATTGACGAACAAATATCTCGGGTTTTTGTAACGCGATTTGCGTCAGGTATTGCTGCTCAGAAGGGATCTCAATCGCAAGCAGTCGATCCACTTGGGCTTGTCGATCGACAGGCGAAAGATAGGTGATTTCCGACCGGTAGAGATCATCTGCGAACGAGAAACAACTCACCAGCAAGAGAAGCCAAGGAATCAGCGATCGTTTGTCCATGGGGCAAACTGTACCGAGCTTTTGGCAAATTAACATCATTATTTCGACAACTCATGCAATCGCTCAGATACCCCTGGATTGAGCGCAAAGGTTCGTGGTTTCAGTTCCACTTCAAGCGCCTGCAGGATGCACTCTAATGCATCCAATCGACCCTGCTTTTTCTGATTCGCATTGATCCGATGCCAAGCCGGGGTTTGGCATCGCTTCAATAGATTCGCAAACGCCTGCTCGTAGGCCTCTCGATGTCGAAAACTCTCGATATCACTTTCAGTTAATTTCCAGCGTTTTTCAGGACGTTCTGCTCGCCGCAACAACCGAGTCCGGTGGGTTTCTCGATCAGTCTGGAGGAACAGTTTCACCAGGGTGATCTGATTCGCCATTAGCATGCGTTCAAACGCGTTGATCTCATCGATGCTGGTCTCATACTCGGTGTCGGGCAAGCCATGTTCCACCCGCTCAACCAGCAATCGACCATACCAAGATCGATCGAAGACAGCGATTTGACCCGGAGTGGGTAGGCGATTCCAAAAACGCCATAAAAACGGATGCGCCGCTTCGGTCATTGCCGGCGGACCAATGGGATACACCTCAAACCCTCGCGGGTCCCATGCATAAGACAGTTCACGAATGACTCCACCCTTGCCGGATGCATCATAACCCTCAAGGACAATGATGGCCTTGCGATTCTGGCGGTACATCGCAATCTGGGCGATACGTAACTGATCGTGGAGTAACGCCAAATTGTCGTGATATGGCCCAACCGGATCTCGGGAGACACTCACTTGGGAAAGACCACTAAATGTTCAATATCAAGACTCACACCGATCCGCTCGCCGATCGCGTGGTCATGATGAGAAGGTGCGAAGCACCCAAGGACGACACCATGGTCCAGCCTGACCTCATACAGATGATGCGCGCCCCGAAAGTGTTTTCCGACTAAAGTGGCTGTGTAATCAGAATCATCATCGTGAATCAAATCATCCGGCCTCAAAAACAGTTGCACTTCAGAGCCGGGTGCGAAGCCCAGGTCTTTATCATTGGTCAGGAGGCCTAATGGACTGGACACCGATCGAGCACCTTCGACTCTTGCCTCAATCATTTCACCCGGCCCCACAAAATGTGCAACAAACGGACTCGATGGCTCGTGATAGAGATTAAAGGGCGTATCGAACTGACAAATGTGACCTTGATGCATGACCGCAATCCGATCGGCAAAGTCAAATGCCTCACGCTGGTCGTGTGTGACCAGCAACGAGCAAATCCCATCACTCTTTAAAATGGTTCTCACTTCACTTGCCAAACGCCCTCGGAGCTCCGTATCAAGACCGGAAAACGGCTCATCGAGGAGTAAGAGTTTCGGTTTTGGCGCCATCGCCCGAGCAAGCGCGACACGCTGCTGTTGGCCGCCAGAGAGTTCGTGTGGATATCGCTGATCGAAGCCAGACAAGCCAATCAATTCGAGTAACTCATTGACCCGCTGGGTCTGTTGACGCTCAGGCCAACCCGTCAGACCGAACGCAATGTTATCGGCGAGGGTTAAATGTGGAAACAAAGCAATGTCCTGAAACACCATGCCAACGCCGCGGTGTTCGGGGAGAACGCGTTGGTGAGGTGTCGATAACAGTTGATTATCGAGCCAAATCTCGCCTTCGAGTAATTCCTGAAAACCGGCGATCGCACGAAGCAATGTGGATTTCCCACAACCGCTGGGACCGAGAAGACAACCCAATTCTTGCGGTTTCAGGCTTAACGAAAAATCATCCACAATCCGTGTGTCCTGATAACACAAACGGAGTTTTCGAATCATTAAAGCCGCTGTCTCCATATTACTCCCGCGTTACCGATCGATTCAGCCAAACCACTGGAAGCAACCCCACCAAAACGATACACAACGATGGAACGGCTGCATCGATTAAGCGCTCATCCCCAGCAAGCTCATAGGCTTTCACAGCCAGCGTATTAAAATCAAATGGGCGAAGAATCAGGGTTGCTGGCAATTCCTTAAGAATATCAACAAAGCAGACCAAGAGGGCGGTAAACACCGAGCCACGGATAAGCGGAATATGGAGTTTCCGGACGACTCCCATCTGACTCAGTCCAAGTAATCGTCCACTTTGATCAATACTCGGCCGAACTCGTGACAAACCACTGGTGAGGTTGCCCGTGGCAACCGTTAAGAAACGGACCAGATAGGCAAACACCAGGGCGATTAGGGTTCCCGATAACCATAGAGATGGCTCAACACCAAACGGACGCAGTAGCTCTGAAAATCCACGGTCAAACGCACCAAAGGGAATTAAGACGCCGATCGCAACCACGACACCAGGAAGTGCATAGCCAAGGCCCACAAAGGTCGTCGCATAATTGAGCCAGGTTGATGGATACAAACGATTGGCGTAACAAATGATCAGCGCCACACAGACGATCAAAAGCGAGGCAAACCCTGCCAAGAAGAAGCTGCTGACAATCAGATTCCACATCGATTGCAGTTCAGCAAAAAAGAATGCCCAATACAGCAAAATTCCTGTGGGCAAGAGAAATCCAAAACACACTGGAAGGACGCACAGAAGTTGCGCGACGGACTGTCGCCAGCCGCCCAGGGTAACACTTGTCTGATTGAGCTTTCGTAGCCGATCTGAGTAATAGCGAACCCGACTACGTGAGGATTTTTCGAAAATCACCAAAAAGAATACGCAACCGAGAAGTAATGTACTGAGTTGCGCCGCGCCCACGGTATCACCAAACCCATAATAGGTTCGGACAATACCAGTGGTAAACGTCTGCACTCCGAAAAACTGCACCGTGCCGAAATCTGCCAAGGTTTCCATCACAGCGAGCAAGGTGCCCGCAGCGATCGCGGGCCGTGCCATTGGAATCACAATCCGCATGAACACTCGAGAACGGCTTTGGCCAAGCGTATAGGCGGCCTCCATCAGATTCGCCGACTGATCCATAAATGCGGCCCTGGCCAATAGGTACACGTAGGGATAGAGAACGAGGCTGAGCATGATGGCCGCACCTGGCAGTGATCGGATATTCAATAGGGGATCCATGGCCCATGCCGGCGCGCTGATTTCCCGCATCGTCGTCAGTATCGGTCCGCTGTAATCAAGGACTCCTGTATAGGTATAAGCCAGAATGTAGGCAGGATAAGCCATCGGCAGCAATAGCAGCCAAGACAGGATTCCGCGCCCTTTAAACCGGTAAAACGAAATAATCCACGCCGCAGGCACCCCGAGAATGACTACTCCAGTCGCAACCAATGTCGATAGCAGAAGTGAATTCAGTGCGTAGCGGCCAAGCAGCGTCTCCAACAGGTGATTCCAAGCATCGGAAACACCTGTGATCACAAAAGAAACGACCACCAAAACAGGCAAAGCCACACAGAGTGCGGCAACGACCGTTGTCATTAAAAGCCCGTTAAACCGCGGAACGGGCCTGCGACTGGATTGAGTCATTGAAGTTATTGCCAACCGGCGCGATCCATCAGTTTTACAGCCTGTCTGTTATTGATCCCTAAGCGACTTAAATTCAAGGCGTCGGACTTAAACTGACCAAGCGACGCAATCGTCGACGAGGATGGGACCCCAGGCACCACTGGATACTCATGGTTGATTTCAGCATAGTAGGCTTGTGCATCGTCGGACACCATATACTCAAGTAGCCGAACAGCCTCAGCTGGATGCTTTGCATATTTTGTCACCGCAATCGCTGAAATGTTCACATGCGCACCGCGGTTGGCTTGATTTGGCCAGAAGACGCCGAGTTTTGAAACCACTTCTCGATCCTCTGGCTTCTTTGAATCGATCAAGCGACCGAAATAATAGGTATTGGCAATCGCCACATCACACTGGCCGGCAGCGACGGCTCGCAGCTGATCCGTATCGCCGCCTGTGGGCTTCCGAGCCAGATTGGCAACGAGCCCTTCTGCCCACTTCAAAGTTGCATCCTCACCGGTCGCCTCAATCATCGAGGCAACCAATGATTGGTTATAAATGTTGCTCGACGAGCGAATGCAAATGCGGCGCTTCCATTGGTCGTCAACTAAGGCTTCGTAAGTCGAAAGTTCAGACGGACTCACGCGATCTTTTGCATAAAAAATGGGTCGCGCGCGAACCGTCAATCCAAACCATTGGCGATCAACATCGCGTAAATTTTCTGGGATTGTCGCGGTCAGCGTTGCATTATCAATGACAGCTAGCACGCCCGCTTCTTTCGCCCGATGCAAACGTCCCGCATCGACCGTCACGAAGACGTCGGCTGGGGTTGCTGAGCCCTCCGCTTTCATCCGCGACAACAATTCATCCGCTTTGCCGGTGATGAGGTTCACCTTGATCCCAGTCGACGCGGTAAAACGGTCAAGCAGAGGGGTAATTAACGAATCTTGTCTTGCCGAATACACATTGACTTCGGAAGCAACAGATTGACTGACAACTAAAGCGGCGAGAATAGCCGTCAGGATTTGGGGTGTACGCATTGATCTCTCCTCAGATTCAGTTCGGAGAGATTAACGTTATGCAAACTTAAATGCAACACATTCGCATTTAGATTTAAAGGCGTTTAATTGACTTCCGACCAACCAATGCCGACCAACTGATTGGCTTTGAACAACAAGGCTCGAATATCTTCGACATCGCCAACATTCGCCCGGAAATACAAGACGTCGAAGACTTCTCCACCTTTCACATAATGGTCAGCCAAGGTCTCTCCATGGTCGACATTAGCCGATGGACCTAAGATCTCAAGGACTTCCGCTTTGGTTTGGCCAACCTGAATTTTCGCCAATTGATTCTCATCAAGTTTGAGGACGATTTCTTTGTCAACTTCTGGTTCTTGCGCCAGTTCAACATCCGCAGTCTCGTTGTCAGATGTCCAAAATTCGGTCTCGAATTTCCATGACTCAGGGAGCATCGAGCATGCTGACAACGCAAGCATCGCCAAACAAATTATAATCAGTCGCATGTTGAATCCTTTTACCGTGATGCCCCTATTGAACATGAATGCGTCGCGATTGTCGCCCCCTAAGAAGCAGCCCCGACGACAGAAACCCCGCCTATCCAAACCGATTCGAGCTGCTGATTCCGATAAGTCACAAAATCTGCGGAATAGCCCAGATCAATCGCTCCAAGTTTTTTCAGCCCAAGCCAGGCTGCTGGCCGGGTGCTTGTCATGGCGACAATATCTGACCAATCCAATCCAAACTCACGTAAGGTCTTCACAGTCATATCAGCCGTGCATGCACTGCCCGCAAGCGTTCCATCGCTCAAACAGACCACATCGTTTCGCTTAAAAACACGGTGCGTCCCCAACTGATACTCACCATCAGGCATTCCAGCAGCAGCGGTGGAATCCGTTACCGAATAGAGACGAGGAATTTGTTGTCTGGCCAACTGAAACGCAGGCTCGCTGACATGAATGCCGTCACAAATGATCTCAGCATACTCAGCATTCAGTAGGGCTGCCTGCGCGACACCTGGGTTTCGATGATGCACGCCGGTCATCGCATTAAATACATGCGTCACACCACACCCGGCCTGGAAACACTGTACCGCACGATGATAATCACAACCTGAATGTCCAATTTGTAGCTTCACATCAAACGACTGAGCAAGAGCTGGGAGGATATCGTCGGGATCTTGTTCAGGCGCATATGTCATCACTTTGATCACCCCTCGCCGAAACCATGCTTCCACGCGATGAGCGTCAACGAACCGTGTGAGCGGAGGCTGCGCTCCCAGTTTTCCTTCGCTCAAATACGGGCCTTCCAGATGGACACCCAAGCAACGCGCTTCCAGAGGCTCCCGCTTGATCATCACCTCAGCAGCAGCATCAAGCGCCTGCTCAATGGACGAATCGTCCGCAGTCACAGTGGTTGCCAAGAAACTGGTCATTCCGAACTGCGCGTGTGTTCTGGCAAGCGCGCGGATCCCCGAAATCCCATCCATTACGTCGCCCCCGCCGCCACCGTGGATATGACAATCAATGATTCCAGGAAGAATGATCCGATCTTCGACCTCTTGAGATTCAGACAAAGATTCGATCGTGTCGCCAAAACGAAGCACGCCCGTCATGAGTCCGTTGGCGGTCATCATCTGACCGTTAATCTCAGGCATCAGAAGTCCAATGTTCGACAATAAGATGACCAAGATGTTGATCGATAAACCGAAGCCCATCAAGCGCATCGCCTTCAGGGTCGACCACCTGGTAGCCAAGATCCGCCAATCGCTTTGCATACAGGGTCGATAATCCACCAACCAGTGATAGCGGCAGTGATCGAGGAAAGTCTTCGATCAACCGACAAAGTGAATGCAGTCCTTCGGTCAAGATCTCAGCAGCTAATGGAACCTCGTGCTCAGAATCCACTACCGCCCGCGCCAATCCGGCAAAGTCACGAGGACCCGCTCGGTTGGCGAACTGCATCCAGTGATTCGTAGTCTCTCCAATGCCTAAGGCGGTGATCAAGCGATGATGAACTCTGTCCAGTTGATTACAATCTGACAGGCGAACCAGTTCCTGTAATGCCCGCCAACCAAGCCAGGCGCCTCCGCCTTGGTCGCCCAGAACAAACCCAAATCCACCACGACGCCCAAGATTCCCTTGATGATCTATCCAGGCGAAAGCAACACCGGTACCGACAGTCAAGCAACCACCCGGCCGCCCATGATGGGCACCAAAAAGGCCGGCATCTCGATCGGAAACTAAGACGGTTTGACAGGGTGATTGCGCTAAAAATTCTGTTCGCTGCTGCAGATATTCTGAACCTGCCATTCCGGCGACACACTTCGTCGGCATTGAAAGTCCTGCCAATTCGACAGCATCACCAATTTGCTGCCAACACACATCAGCGCCAAGCCCAAGATTCGAGGGTCCTGTAACAACTTCAGCGATCAGGGTTTGATCCGCATTGTTGAGGAAGCGGACACGAGTCTTGGTTCCACCGCCATCAATCAATGCCGTGATGGTCACGACCGACTTCCGTATTCCTGGATGCGAACAGGAAGATCCCGAGTCACCACAGCAGGTGGTGCAATCCCATTAAATTGAGTCGCACTTGCGAGCGTGTAAGCACCCATTTCGTGGAGCACCACGACATCATTCATATTTAATACCGGAAACTCCGGATAGCGTCCAAGCTCATCGATCGAATCACACGTCGGTCCTGCGAAAACGCAAGGTGACAATTCATCACTCGACGTAAAGACCGACATCCGATATTGCATGCCGTCAAACAAGCGACCGGACTGTGCACCGTAAACACCATCATCGAGGTAGAACCACCAACCGTCACGACGTTTGGCGCGCCCAACCACCTTACAAACCAGTGCCATCGAAGGCGCTGAAATCACGCGACCAGGCTCGGCTAAAATATCGATACCGTCAGGTACCTGTGTCAGAACCTCGCGGATCGGCGCACAAAAGGCAGTTAAATCCACCGCTTCACCGATATAATGCGCGGGGAATCCACCGCCAATATCGATGCGTGTAATCTCAGGTAATCCCTCTGCCTGAATCTGTTGGCACAAATCCAAGCACACGGCCAACGCATCAGCATGAGTATTGGCAGTCGCAGCCTGCGAGCCGACATGGAAACAAAGACCATCAACACGAATCCCCGAATCATTGGCGACATCCAAAATGCTCAGGGTGTCCTGCTGGGGAGCACCAAATTTTCGACTCAAATCAATCGGGGCATCTGGTGCGATAAAAGACAGTCTCAACATCACTCGAATAGCGTGGCGATGCGGAATCAATTTCCACAACTCATCGACGTTATCCACCACAAAGGTTGTAACACCAGCGGCGACCGCTTTTTCGATTTCAACATCGGTCTTAATGGGATGCGTATGGATCATCCGCGATGGATGAACCCCTTGCTGCTCGAGCATTTTAATTTCCGCAGCACTCGCCACGTCAAAGCAACCCGCTTCATCAGCAATCGTTTGCAATAACCCGGGATAGGGGTTGGATTTCACTGCGTAATAGAGCGTGACGCCCGGAAGCGCCTGGGACAGATCGGTCCACTGGTGCCGGCATACCTCTGGATCGAATACCAGAGACGGTGTGGTCTCAACTAAATCAAGCCAAGTGTGAGCAGATTCTCGCGGGAACACGTCGATCAATGCCGGGTCCTCAATTGGGTTTCAGGACGCGGAATCTTAGAGAAATTGGCTGAAAATTCAAGGAGATTTACGCAATATCCGCCATGTGGCCGCTCGCCTCAAGCCATTGCTTGCGATCAGCCGCTCGCTTCTTGCCGAGCAACTTATCCATCACCTCGTCAGTTCCAGCAGATTCATCCGAATCATCAAGGACCAACTGCACCAATCGCCGAGTATCCGGATCCATGGTAGTGACCCGTAATTGACTAGGGTTCATCTCACCCAGTCCTTTAAAGCGCGTGACACTCATCTTTCCGGTTCGTTTCTCGGCTGTCAGGCGATCCAAAATGCCTTGTTTTTCCGCATCATCCAGGGCGTAAAACACCTCTTTACCGATATCAATCCGATACAATGGCGGCATCGCGACAAACACGTGCCCTTGCTCAACCAAGGGTCTGAAGTGCTTCACAAAGAGCGCACACAGCAGGGTTGCGATGTGCAATCCGTCACTATCAGCGTCCGCTAAAATACAGACCTTGCCATAACGCAGAGCGGTTAAATCGGAAGAACTCGGATCCACACCCAAAGCCACCGCAATGTCATGAACTTCCTGAGAAGCCAAGATTTCATCCGAATCAACTTCCCAGGTATTCAAGATTTTTCCACGCAGGGGCATCACCGCCTGAAATTCACGATCACGGGCTTGTTTCGCTGAGCCCCCGGCTGAATCACCCTCGACCAGAAACAGCTCTCCAGCCATTGCATCACCGCCTGCACAGTCAGCGAGCTTGCCAGGCAATGCGGGACCCTGGGTCACTTTTTTACGCGCAACCTGTTTTCTCGACTTTAATCGTCGTTGCGCCGCGGCAATCGCGATTTCCGCTAACTGATCGCCAAGGGCCGTGTTGGAATTCAAATACAAACTAAAGGCGTCGCGGACAACGCCACTGACAAAGACCGCACATTCTCTTGAACTTAAGCGTTCTTTGGTTTGCCCCGAGAATTGCGGATCCTCTAACTTGACGCTTAACACATAGGCGCAGCGCTCCCACAGATCATCTGGTGAGAGTTTGAGACCGCGAGGAATCAGATTGCGAAACTCACAAAATTCACGAAGTGCATCCATCAATCCGGTCCGCAGGCCATTCACATGCGTCCCACCCTGTGGGGTCGGAATGAGGTTCACATAGGACTCGGTCACAAGATCTCCGCCCTCGGGCAACCAAGTCAGAGCCCACTCAACCGCCTCGTGCGAAGCCGAAAAATTTCCAGTATAGGGAGTCTCTGGAACAGCCAATGAATCCCCGATTTCGGAGTGAAGATAGTCGGTCAGACCATTTTCAAAACACCAGGATTCTGTCTCACCAGTCTTTTCATCATTCAGACAAATCGTTAACCCGGAACACAAAACAGCCTTCGCTCTGAGAAGATGACGAAGTCGAACCACGGAAATATTGGCTGAATCAAAATACTGAGGATCGGGTTTAAATCGAACAGTGGTGCCGGTGTCTTTTTTCAAGCAAGTCCCGACTTCACTCAACTCGCGAACCTTATCGCCACTGGCAAAGCCGATGTCATAGCGTTTTCCGTCACGGCGAACCTCGACATCGACAGCTGTGGATAGTGCATTCACCACACTCACGCCAACGCCATGTAAGCCACCTGAGAATTGGTAGTTTTTGTTGGAAAATTTTCCACCGGCATGCAGTTTGGTCAAGATCAGTTCAACACCAGGGATCCCTTCTTCCGGATGCAAATCCACCGGCATTCCGCGGCCGTTATCGCTCACCGACACCGAGCCATCGGAGCACAGAACGACGTCAATGCGATTGGCATGGCCGGCTAAGGCTTCATCCACCGAGTTATCAATTACTTCCTGCGCCAGATGATTGGGGCGGGTTGTGTCGGTGTACATTCCTGGGCGACGTTTGACGGGATCGAGTCCAGAAAGGACTTCAATATCCTGTGCTTGATAACTCATTGGTGTTGATTCCGTATGCTGATAAATCGGCGAGGCCGTGATGCAGGCAATAAGAGAGCCATTCGCTTAAAAACTGATCCAATTGCTCTCGTTCATTGGGTTGGACCATCGATGGATTGGGGTATGGATAGGCTCCCTCAATAAAGTCTGACGAGCTCTCATCGGTCACTTCAGCCAATTGCATATCGTGGTAGAGGCGCACAGTAAATGCAGGTAATGGAATCCAAGTATGACCACTGCGTAACAAGCTGCACTGACTTTCACACAAGCCAGTATATGGACCCAGATCGGTGAACCGCATGCGCACCAAACAATCCTGACCACCAAATGGAAGCACAAACTGGATGGATTCGTCGGCACCAAAGCGGCGCGCCAAACGTAACAATAGGCTGTAATTCAAGCCACAACTTGCATGGTGCCGCTTTAAATTTGGTACATGGCGAGCCTTCTGAGGCAAGTCACTCTCCTTTCACCAATTGATCCAGATTTGCCTGCAACCACTGAAGCCCGATGATGGTGGCTGCGTTATTTACCATCCCAGTCTGCAATGCTTCCAAAGCTGACGCAATGGAAATTACGTGAACCTTAAGATCCTCATGTTCACTGCCTTGACCGCAAAAACAATCTGCATTGGACGCATTACAACGCGCAAAATACAAGTGAATCAACTCGTTGGAGCCACCTGGGCTTGGGTAGTAGGTAAATAATCGCCGAAGCTCACCCTCGATCACCAAGCCTGTCTCTTCAAACACTTCTCGACGGCAGGTCTCGACGGGTGTCTCTCCCGAATCACAAATCCCTGCAACCCACTCAAGCATCCATGGACTGTCGGCGAGCTCTGACATCGCCGCTCCAATCCTGAACTGCTCCACCATGACCACTTGCTGTCGTTCCACATCGCACAGAATGACCACCACAGCCGGCGTCCTCACCAAAAGTTCGCGAACCATTGGGCCGACCGAATCGGCCTGATAGCCACGATGTGTGAGTGTCAGTTGATCCAACTGGAAAAAGCCCTCCACGAGACGCTTTTGCGACTGAAGGTTCCAATCCTTCTCCGCGAACTGAAGTTTTGGCCAATCAGCCATCGTTCCTCCATAGATCCCAAAAATGATGGACTGGACCGTGACCATGACCGACATTGAGCTGGTCGGATGCTGCAATTGCTCCACTGATGTAAGTTTTGGCTGCCAACACGGCTTCGGGAATTGAAAAACCTTGCCCAAGATAAGACGCAAGCGCACTGGATAGCGTGCATCCTGTTCCGTGCGTATTTGCTGTCCGGATACGTTCGTTTTCGAACCAAGTACATTGATGTTCGAACACTAAAAGATCTGGCGAGTCCTCAGTCGTCAAGTGACCGCCTTTGAGTAACACAGCACCAGGGCCTAGCTTTAATAATGCGGACGCCTGCGCCTGCATTGCTTCACGATTTTCGGCCTCAGTCAGGCCAAGAAGATCTGCTGCCTCAGGTAAATTCGGCGTAATCAGGGTGGCTTTGGGAATCAACAAATCACGCAATGAGGCAATGGCATCTGCATGCAGTAGCCGATCACCGCTTTTCGCAACCATGACGGGATCCACGACCAGAGGGCAGTCAAGGCCGGCGACAAATGCAGCAACCGCCTCCGTCACCTCCGGTGTTCCCAACATCCCAATTTTGACTGCATCAATTTGAATATCACTAGCCACTGTCTGCATCTGTTGCTTTAAAAAATCGATCGCAACCGGATAAATCGCATCGACCCCAACCGTGTTTTGCGCCGTCAGCGCAGTGATCACACTGAGCCCGTAGGCACCAGTGGCTGAGATCGCTTTTAAATCGGCTTGGATTCCTGCGCCGCCGCCAGAATCAGAACCTGCAATTGTTAAGATATTTGCGTACATTTTCTGCCTCATGTTGCAAACAGTGTAGCCGGTTTCAATTCAAATCCGGGTATACTTCTCTCCATGAAAAAATTACTGACTAGCATCATTATCGGCTCGAGCTTATTGCTCGGGGCGTGCGGACAAACCGGACCTTTGTTCCTTCCTGATCAACCGGACAAAACTGTCGACGGACGCTGATTATGGACCATTTCCAATACCGAGACGGTGAGCTTTACGCCGAAGGTGTTCCTGTATCCGAGATTGCCTCGCGTTTCGGAACGCCTTGTTTTATCTACTCAAAAGCCACCTTAATCAGACACTACCATGCGTATGCAGATGCCTTAACGGATATTCCACACTTGGTTTGTTACGGCATGAAGGCCAACTCAAATTTGGCAGTCCTGCAAATATTGGCGAAAGAGGGCGCAGGCTTCGATATTGTGTCAGCAGGTGAGCTTGAGCGGGTGCTCAAAGCAGGAGGCGACCCCTCGAAAGTCGTGTTTTCGGGAGTCGGCAAGCAGCAGCATGAAATGCGTCGTGCGTTGGAAGTCGGAATCCATTGCTTCAATGTTGAGTCTCTAGCGGAGCTCGAGCATCTCAATGCCGTTGCAACAGACATGGGTCGGATTGCTCCGGTTTCACTGCGCATTAATCCAGATGTGGATCCAAAAACCCATCCGTACATTTCTACCGGTCTGAAAGCCAATAAGTTTGGCATTGCGCACGAAGAGGCCATCGCCGCCTATCAGCGCGCACAAGAACTCCCGGGGTTAAACCCTGTGGGTATCGATTGCCATATTGGTAGCCAACTGACAGACATCTCACCGCTGATCGAGTCTCTTGAAAAGCTCTTGAGCTTGATTGATCAGCTAGCTGCCAAAGGAATCACCCTCCAGCACATCGATCTTGGTGGTGGACTCGGCGTAACCTATGACCAGGAGCAACCACCGCATCCATCGGAATACCTCGCAGCTGTAAAAGAACGGCTGAAAGATCGAGATCTGACATTGGTTCTCGAGCCTGGCCGTTCCATTGCAGCCAATGCTGGAATTTTTGTCACGCAAACCATTTTGACCAAGACCAACCAAGACCAAGCCTTTGCAATTGTTGATGGCGCGATGAATGATTTAATTCGGCCAAGTCTTTACGGCGCTTGGCAAAACATCATTCCTGTCAATACAACGCCAAGCGCTGGACAGATTGAAGCGTCCTACGATGTCGTGGGTCCGGTCTGCGAATCTGGAGACTTTCTGGGCAAGGGGCGTCAATTACGACTCAAAGAAGGTGACTTACTCGCGGTCCGCTCGGCAGGTGCCTATGGTTTTGTGATGGGATCCAATTACAACACCCGCGGCAGAGCACCAGAAATCTTAGTCGATGGAAGCCAAACCCACCTGATTCGCCAGCGCGAATCGATTGAGAGCTTGTGGGCCCTCGAGCACTTGGTGGACAGATCATGAGAGTTCAGTTCACAAAAATGCACGGCCTCGGTAATGACTTCGTCGTGATTGATGCCGTGAGCCAGCATGTCAATCTGCGTGCGAGCCAAATTCAAAAGCTAGCCAATCGCCATACCGGCATTGGATTCGACCAACTGCTGCTGATCGAACCACCGTCGAGACCGGATGCTGATTTTGACTATCGGATTTTCAATTCTGACGGCGGCGAAGTTGAACACTGTGGAAACGGGGCACGTTGCTTTGCCAAATTTGTCACCGACCGAGAACTGACATCGAAGCCTGTGATTACCGTGAATACAGCACGTGGATTGATCGAACTTGTGTTCACAGATCTCGGTCTTGTTCGTGTCAACATGGGCCAACCTGTCTTCGATCCCAAAGCCCTGCCATATGTAGCTCCACCTGAACCGGATGCTTCACAAACAGTTGCTCTCGACATCCCATTTGACCAGAAGCAGTTCGGACTCATTAGTATGGGAAACCCTCATGCTGTCTGCGTCGTCGATTCGGTCGAGTCCATTGCCGTTGAAGACATTGGGCGAGCAGTCCAGATGCTTCCTCAATTTCCAGATTCGGTGAATGTTGGCTTTGTCGAAATCGTCTCTCGAACAGAAATTCGATTGCGTGTTTACGAGCGAGGCGCCGGTGAAACACTAGCCTGCGGGACCGGTGCTTGTGCTGCAGTGGCCTATGTCCGGTTACTCGAGCAGTTAGACAGCCAAGTCAGTGTTGCAACTCGAGGCGGAAACCTGCAGATTGAATGGCAAGGAATCGGTCACGATCTGATGATGACCGGACCTGCTGAATCCGTATTTGAAGGAGAGTTTCGGTTGTGACGATCACAGCAGACCAGATCGCAGCCTATTTGCAGGACCACCTCGATTTCTTCGAGCAACATCCAATACTGGTGCGTGAGCTAAAAATTCCAACCGAATCCGGTGTGGCAATTTCGCTGGTGGAATATCAGCTCAGGAAACTCCGAGAGCAGATTCAACAGCTCGAGCGAGAAAATGACCACATGATTGAAACAGCACGCATCAACAGCGTGCTGTTCGAAAAGACACGAACACTGGTGTTGTCTCTTCTTGATGCACGGGATTTAGATGACCTGGCGGTCGTTCTTGATGAAAAGCTTGCCTGTGGTTTTGACATTCCTGTGGTCAGACTACTGCTGTCCGATCAATTCAACGTTCCAGACAGTTTGACCATGATTCAGCCGATCAAAGCCGCGTCACTTGAAGATGGCGGACAACTTGCACAGACCGTCTCAGACAAAGAGCCTTGGATTGGCCGTCTAACCACAGATCGAAAAAACCAACTCTTTGGTGACGATTCATCGGCCGTTGAAAGCTGTGCAACTCTTGCGCTGGTCCGCGGACATACCTACGGAGTGCTGGCTCTTGGGCATCCGGACGCCACGCACTTCCAATCCAATCAAGACACTCTATTTCTCGATCATATCGGCGAGGCGCTAGCGATGATTCTTCCTCGGCTTCTCGATCAGGCGCAGTAAGTCGTGACCTTCAGCGCATTCGTCGCAGCATATCTTGACGGCATGCGTCAGACGCAGCGACGAAGCGAGAAGACCATCGAAGCCTATTCACGCGATCTCAAACAAGCTGTCCAGTTCTTGGGCGAAGAGATCGAATTAACAGCAATTGATCCTCTCTCGATTATTGGTTGGGTACGGGCACTGAGTTCACAACGAATCACTGGACGATCAATCAGCCGCAAATTATCTGCGCTCCGCGGCCTTCTTCAAGAAGCGGTGAACCAACGTCTGATCCAAGCCAATCCCGCCGCCGACATCCGCGCACCCAAAACTGGAAAGCACCTGCCGAACGTACTAAGCCCAGATGCAATGCAACGTCTGCTCGATAGCCCGATCAACCCCAATGACCCAGAGTCAATTCGGGATCAGGCTATGTATGAATTGCTGTACTCCTCGGGGCTTCGATTAGCTGAAGTCTTGGGCTTAACACTCAAAGACGTTCGAGGGATTCCCGAAGAACTCAGAGTGCTTGGTAAAGGTCACAAAGAACGAATTGTTCCTGTGGGAAACAAAGCCCGTGGCGCACTCACAGCCTGGCTCAAGGCTCGAGCAGACTGGGATAAAGGTCTAAGCGATTCGGTCTTTATTACCAAAAAGGGGATCGCCGTCTCTCCTCGGACCGTGCAGCGACGCCTTGATTCACGAGCACAAGCCGCGGGACTTGACCAACACGTACATCCGCATGCGTTAAGGCACTCAGCCGCGACGCATCTTCTGGAGTCCTCTGGAGATTTAAGAGCCATTCAGGAGTTCTTGGGGCACCAGAGTCTGTCAACAACACAAATTTACACCCATCTCGATTTTCAGCATCTCGCTGAAGTGTATGACAACGCACATCCGCGGGCGAAAACCAAATCATGAAATCCATCCGAGCGCTAACATTTGATCTGGACAACACCCTTTGGGAAACCGATCTGTCGATCTTAAATGCCGAAGATGTGATGGCTGCACATTTGAGAGCCTTAACACCGGCTGCCTGGATGGCCGACTTCAGTTTGGAAACATTCCGTGGGATTCGACAGCAAATTGTTCAGGAACAGCCAGAGATCGCGCATAACCTTACGGTCGTTCGCCGACAAACACTGATTCGATGGTTCCAACATCAAGGGGCCACTGAGACCGAAGCAGAGGAGCTCGCCGGAGAGGGCTTTCGGGTCTTTTACGAGGAGCGTCAGAAGGTGAAGCCCTACCCTGGAACGGTTGAAACACTCTCGCATCTGTCCAAAGCTTATCCGCTAGCCGCGATCACCAATGGAAACGCTGACTTAATGGCCATGCCACTGGGTGAATATTTTCAATTTTCCCTACAGTCACAGCACTTCCCAAAACCCAAACCCGATCCGGTGATGTTCGAAGAAGCCCTCGCTCGCCTCAACATTGAAGCTCATGAATGTCTGCACATCGGTGATGACGTCGAGCATGACGTGATTGGAGCAAGCCAAGTGGGTATGAAGACCGTTTGGTTCAACACACACAGGCGAACACCCGAGGAGGCGGTACCTGCAGATCACACCATTACTCGCCTCGAGCAGTTAGTGGACTTACTTAAGCCACACGATTCATCGGCGCACCTTCGATAAAAGCCTCTAAGTTCGCCTGCATAATGTCCACAATGCGTTGACGTGACTCACGACTTGCCCATGCGGAATGTGGCGTGATGACCAAATTCGGATGCTTGCAGTTCAACAGCCGAGAATCTGCCGCCGGCGGTTCCGTTGTGACAACATCAAGCCCAGCACCAGCCAGTTGCCCTGATTCCAGAGCATCACATAGCGCATCCTCATCGACGAGACCACCGCGTGCGGTATTAATCAGAAACGAGCCCGGCTTCATTTTTTGGAAGGCATCGCGATTCATCATTTGAGCAGTTTGCTCATTCAACAGCCCATGCAAGCTGATAAAATCAGACTGCTCTAGCAATGTGTCGAAATTGACTCGCTCAGACCCATCGCTGTATTCAACGCCTTCACGTCCCATGACCAAAACGCGCATACCAAAAGCTTCAGCAAGTCGCCCAACTGCCTGACCCAGTTCACCATACCCGATCAATCCAAGTGTCCGCCCTGCCAGATCAATAATGGGATAGTCCATCAGACAAAACATCGGGCTTTCCGACCAGCGACCAGCTTGAACGTCATGACGGTAACGCTCCGCTTGTGTAGCGACCATAAGCATTAACATCAGCGTATGTTGGCTAACCGACGGGGTTCCATAGGCAGTCACATTGCACACCACCACTCCGTGATCTTTTGCCGCCGCTTTATCGACATTATCCGTCCCGGTCGCCGAGACCAAGATGAGTTTGAGTTCAGGCGCAGCCTCAAAGTGAGCACGTTGAAATTTGACCTTATTCAAGATCACAACCTCAAAACCCTGAATGCGATCGACAATAGAGTCCGGCGGAGTTGCATCATGGGTGACAAATTCAGTGGTCGCACCGGCGAGCTTTTCGAAATCTAGCTCATCAGGCTTCATGGATTGATAGTCAAGAAATACAGCGCGCAAAATTTCATCTCTTTATCGTTTTTAGGATCGGTGAGTGTACGCAAATTCAGAAATAAAAAAAGGGCGGCAAAGCCGCCCCAACCTTGTCCCAGAGGGAGGTATTTAAGAACGCTTGAATTCTGGGTAGGCTTCGATACCGCAATCGACGACATCGAGACCCAGATATTCTTCTTCCTCGGTCACACGGATACCCATGACCATCTTCAGAATCGTCCACACCACCAGTGATGCGACGAATGTGAATGCGAAGATCGATACAATACCGAGGATTTGACCGCCGAAGGTTGCATCGCCGTTTGACAGAAGAACCGCCAACAGACCCCAGATACCAACGACGCCGTGGACAGAAATCGCGCCCACAGGATCATCGATCTTCAACCGGTCTAAGCTCAGGATTGAGAAGACAACCAGAACACCACCAATCGCGCCAATGACAGTCGCCATTTGTGCTGTTGGTGATAACGGATCGGCGGTGATAGCAACTAAGCCCGCAAGCGCACCATTCAGGGCCATCGACAAATCCATTTTACCGAACAGAAGCTTCGCAACGATGGCTGCAGCAATGGCTCCACCCGCGGCAGCCATGTTGGTGTTCAGGAACACCTGAGCCACTGCGTTGGATTCGTCAACATTGGACACCATCAATTCAGAGCCGCCGTTGAAACCAAACCAGCCCAACCATAAAATAAAGGTGCCTAATGTTGCCAGCGGCATATTTGCCCCTGGAATCGCATTGATTTCCCCGTTCGGGCCGTATTTACCCTTACGTGCACCCAGTACTAATACACCCGCTAAGGCTGCTGTTGCTCCACACATGTGGACAATCCCCGAGCCTGCAAAGTCGCTGAAGCCAGCCTCTGACAAGAAGCCGCCGCCCCAACTCCACGAACCTTGGATTGGATAAATAAAGCCGGTAAAAATGACCGCAAACAAAAGGAAGGCGATCAATTTCATCCGCTCAGCCACGGCACCTGAAATAATCGACATGCCAGTTGCAACAAAGACGACTTGGAAGAAGAAATCAGAGCGCGCTGAATAATAGGGCGCATCGTCCCCTCCAGCGATAACAGCTTCGGCTGTATTTTCATCGCCAATCAAGAATCCAAGATCTGGGATGACTCCACTCCAGGAATCGTTGATGTACATCAGGTTGTACCCAATGATGAGATACATCACGCACGCAATCGCGTAAAGCAAAACGTTTTTGGTTAGGATCTCGGTGGTATTTTTAGCGCGGACAAGGCCAGCTTCGAGCATGGCGAAACCTGCCGCCATCCACATCACTAATGCGCCGGATAAGAGAAAATAAAATGTATCGAGGGCGTAGGCCAACTGGGCCAGATCGCCACTCACAGTAGCTAAATCGTTCACAATGACTCTCCTGCGAAGTGTGTCTTTGATCGAGTTGTGTTGTTGTTGCGCTTACAGCGCTTCGTTTCCTGATTCGCCGGTACGGATTCGGATCGCCTGCTCGAGGTTCACCACAAAAATCTTGCCGTCACCGATCTTTCCTGTGTTTGCTGCCTTAGAGATGGCCTCGATCACCTGATCGACTTGATCGTCTGTGGTGGCCACTTCAATTTTGACTTTAGGTAGGAAGTCAACGACGTATTCCGCACCACGGTACAACTCCGTGTGCCCCTTTTGACGACCGAAGCCTTTCACTTCAGTCACAGTGATGCCTTGCATGCCAATATCTGACAGCGCTTCTCTGACATCATCTAACTTGAACGGTTTCACAACCGCCGTTACCAGTTTCATGTATTGCTCCTTACTAACGAGACCCTAACGGGAGGAAAAACCTCTCTGAGGGAGTCATTGCAGACACCGTGCCAATCAATCACTTCGCAGGAGATTGCGGGCTTTGGCGGGTTTTAGACCCCCCAGAAAGCACCGAAATTGCGCACACCACGCACTGTAACGACTTTCGCAGCACTAAAATAGTGCGAACTGAATCAGATGAAATTTTTTTGAATCGCCCGCATCATGAACACATCAACCGAAAGGAGGCTGACCATGCTGAATCGTGACGCATTTAATGATATCGCCACAAAAATTTCCGAGGCACTCCCTGAGCCTGCACGCAAAATGCAAGCTCAGTTCAAACAACAAGTCGAGGATTTGATCGCTCAAGGTTTAAAAGATCTCAACGTAGTCACCCGTGAAGACTATGACAAACAGATCGAAAAGCTTTCAAAAGCAGAAGCGAAACTCGCTGAACTTGAAACACGACTGGCTGCATTGGAAAAGTAATCAGCAAAAACTCGCTATGAGAGTCCGTCAATTACTGTCTATAATTACAGTATGTTTGCGGAGCTGTGTTGTACATCGAATTTCACTTTTCTGACAGGTGCGTCGCACCCAGAAGAATATGTCATGCGCGCCCACTCGCTGGGATATGCTGGATTGGGCCTCACAGACGAGGCCTCTGTATCCGGTGCTGTGCGAGCCCATCTTGCATCTCAAACACTGAATCTTCCGCTGATTCATGGAGCACGATTTCGGCTCGACGATCAACTCGAACTGACACTCCTGGCACCCAGTCGCAACGCCTGGGGCGAACTTGGTCAATTAATTTCACTCGCGCGTAGGCGATCTCCTAAAGGCTCTTATCAACTAACCCGACGCGATTTCATTGGGCATACAGACACTCTACTTTGCCTCTGGCACCCAAACCCTCAGGCACTGGATTGGACAACACAGCTTGAAAGTTTGTCTTATGCATTCAGAGGGCGCTTATGGATCACAGCACACCTTCCAGAATCAGGGCATCAAGCAGAATTCGCCGAACGCATTGATTTGACTGCATTCGAATGGAACCTCCCTGTTGTCGCCAGTCAGCGACCCATCATGCATGTTCGACAGCGCCTGAAACTACAGCACACGTTAACCGCCATTCGTCTGGGTGCTCCGATTCTCGAGATTGCTGATCAACTGGAACGCTCCAGTGAGCGAACTCTGATGGATCATCAAGGGCTTTTGCAACGTTACCCAAAACCTTGGCTACACGAATCTCTCAATATTCTCGATCGTTTTGATTTTTCTCTGGCCGATCTCCGTTATGAATACCCAAAAGAAATCTGCCCACCACAATACTCAGATGAATATCTCTTTTTAAAAGACCTGGTTCTTGAAGGTGCCAACCAACGCTGGCCAAACGGGATCCCACAAGACATCAGTCAACTGATCGAAAAAGAGTTGTCACTGATTCAGGAAATGAATTACGCGTGCTACTTTTTGACCGTTCACGATATTGTGGCTTTTGCTCGCTCTCAGGGCATTTTGTGCCAAGGGCGTGGTTCTGCGGCGAATTCTGTCGTCTGTTACTGCTTGTTGATCACCGAAGTCGATCCGAGTCGTGTTTCCGTCTTGTTTGAACGATTTGTGTCTAAAGAACGGGATGAACCACCGGATATCGATGTCGATTTTGAACATCACAGGCGAGATGAAGTCATTCAATACATCTATCGAAAATATTCAAAAGAACGAGCTGCGTTAGCTGCTGCTGTGATTACCTACAAAAAGCGTTCCGCAATTCGGGACGTTGGCAAGGCGCTCAACCTTCCGTTGGACTTAATCGAAGCCTTATCTGGAAGTCTGGCTTGGTGGGACAAAAAAGATGCCATGCTGGATCGCTTTGCCGAACTTGGTATTAACCCTCAAGGCCCACAAATTCGACTGCTGACAGAATTGGTCACAGAAATTTTGGGGTTTCCCAGACATCTGACTCAGCATGTCGGTGGTTTTGTGATTTCGCAAGGGCCTCTATCGGAATTATGTCCCATTGAAAATACAGCCATGGAAGATCGAACCTGTATGCAGTGGGATAAGGATGATATTGACGCGCTCGGACTATTAAAGGTTGATGTTCTCGCTCTCGGCATGCTGACTGCAATTCGAGGAAGTCTTGAGCTCGCTTGTGACTACCAAGCCCGCTACCAACCAACGCAAGGGCAATACCACCATCCTCCTCGCACCATCGCAGATATTTCACCAGAAGACCCTAGCGTCTATGACATGCTCTGCAAAGGAGACGCCATTGGTGTATTTCAGGTCGAATCTCGTGCGCAGTTGGCGATGCTGCCACGATTAAAACCACGGACTTATTATGACCTTGTTGTTGAGGTTGCCATCGTTCGCCCGGGTCCTATTCAAGGTGACATGGTGCACCCTTACTTAAGACGCCGAGAAGGTCTTGAGTCCAAAGAGCAACAACCAAAAGAGATCAGTGCCGTCTTGGATAGGACACTCGGTGTTCCAATTTTTCAGGAACAAGTGATTCAACTGGTCATGGTTGCCGCAGGTTTTAGTGCTGGAGAAGCCGACGCGCTCAGGCGCGCCATGGCAACCTGGAAAGGCGGACATGGGCTCTCTCATTTCCACGAAAAAATCGTGAACGGGATGCTTGCACGCGGTCACTCACGGGAATTCGCTGAGCGACTCTGTCATCAAATTGAAGGCTTTGGTAAATACGGATTTCCCGAGTCACATGCGGCCAGTTTCGCATTACTGGTGTATCTATCCGCTTGGCTTAAATGTCATCTTCCGGCTGCATTTTACTGCGGCCTTCTCAATGCGCAGCCGATGGGGTTCTATACACCCTCACAATTATTACAAGACGCTCAACGCCATGGAATTACTGTCCGCCCAATTGATGTCAATGCATCAGAATGGTCATCAACGCTTGAAGACTTAGATGGTTCACCATGTATTCGTCTTGGATTCCATCTCATCAAAGGTCTCAGCATGAAGACTGCTCAGACACTGCTTCAGGCACGCCATCATCCGTTCCAGAGTTTGAATGACTTTCGTATTCGAACCGAACTGTCGACATCTGAACTCGAGACTTTGGCAAGTGCACACGCCTTTCGAGCGCTCACCGACAATCGTTTCGATAGTTTTTGGCAACTGGGTGATCAGGAATCACAGCTTCCGTTGTTTCAGCAATCTGTGCAAACAGACCAAGACTTCAAGCCCAGAATCCCCCAGCTCGGAGAAACCTTAGTCGCCGACTACCGAACAACGGGCTTGTCACTGGACGCTCACCCAATGAGTCTTTTGCGCACCAAGTCGGAATTTCAAACATGCAGACGTTCTTCAGAACTGAACCGCCTCCCTAGACATCCTGATCTTCGAATTTGGGTGGCAGGTCTTGTTGCCACGCGTCAACGACCAGGCTCTGCCTCAGGAGTGGTGTTTATTACACTTGAAGATGAAGAAGGTCAGATTAATTGTTTAGTCTGGCCTTCACTGGTGGAAACCTTTCGGCATCAGATCCTAGCAAGCCGCTTACTCAAAGTCAGAGGCAAGGTTCAAGAGTCTCACGGTGTCGTTCATATCATCGCTGACACCCTGCAAGATGCCAGCGCTTGGCTTGGGGAACTCACCCCAAGCTCTCGAGATTTTCACTGAATTAATTGCTGATCAATGCGCGCGATCGCCGATTCAGACAAGTCACCAATTGCCTGATCAAACTCCAATTGGCGGATGACGTGAGTGTAGCGAGCCTTTGCAAAATCACGCTCGGCTGCGAACAAGTCTTTTTTCGCGTTCAGTACTTCAACGATATCGCCAGAGCCAACGGCGTATGCCGCTTCAGTCGCTTCAACGCGGCTAGCTGCTGATACAATCGCCAAACGACGCGCTTCCACAGTACGGGCACTCGCCTCGAGGTTTCGATAAGCTTCCTGCATGGAACCGAGCACCTGACGGCGTGCTTTCAGCAAGTTCGCTTCCGCTTTGACCACACCCGCTTGAGCCACAGCCACCTTCGCAGACGCCACGCCGTTGGTGTAAATCGGCGCAGACAGCGTCAAACTCAATACATTACTGCGAGCATTGACATTGTTTGAACTGGTATTGCTACCGGAGACATCCGACACCGAAAATGTGGACGACAATGCAAGGCTAGGCGTCGTTTCAGCGCGCGCTTCGTCCAGATCAGCCACCGCACTTCGATACGCTTCTTGTTCGGCAATCACCTCGGGATGATTATCCGCCAACGCATCAAGATTCCCGTCTAATGATCGATGGACTTCAGCAGAGACATTCTCAACGAGATCGGCGAGATCGCTCACTGGCGCATCAACCAACTGGCGCAAATCCGATTTTGCCGTTTCCAACGCGACTTCAGCGCTGATCAGACCGACCTGGGACAAATCCAAACGCGCACGCGCCTGATCAACATCGACACGCGTCCCAATTCCAACGGTCAATCGTTCAGAGGCTTGCTCGAGCTGACGCTCAAAAGCCTCGACTTCAGCCTTCGCAGCCAGCAAATCTTGGTCTGCCGACAACACGGCAAAATACGCATTCGTCACAGACACAATGTGTGACTGCCGATAAGCAGCTAAGGCCGCATCCGCTTCTCGTGTGGCTGCGTCTTGACTATCGATCGATGCCTGTAATCCCTGATCATAAAGCGGCAAACTCAGCGTCACAGATAACGTTCCGGTCTCGTAATTATCGTCGGCTTTGAAATTTTGCGTTTCCTTGGCGGATAAGCTCCCCGTGGCGCTAAGACCACGAGCACCTCTGACCTGATCACTCAGCGCTTGAGAAGCATCACGGGTTGCCATTTGAGCGCGTAACGCTGGATCGTTAGCCACGGCCAAATTGTAGATATCGGATAATCCTTTTGACTCGGCCATAGCGTTACCCGCCAGGACGAGACCCAACGCAATTGCAATCATGCGCATGATGTCGACCTCAATATGAGCCGGAGTGAATCTCGCGGCTAATCCTTTGTACTGCATCAATCATAGTGGCAGGACGCTGAGGATCAACGTGCTGATTGATACCGTGACCTAAATTAAATACGTGACCGGAATGTGAACCAAAGCTTTTTAACAGTCGTTCAACTTCTGAGCTCACCAAGTCATTAGACCCGAACAGTACGGATGGATCCAAATTTCCCTGCAAAGCCACTTGGGAACCGACACGCTCTCTGCAACGACCGAGATCAACTGTCCAATCCAAGCCAAGTGCATCGCATCCTGTGGCAGCCATCTGTTCGAGCCACGCGCCACCACCCTTCGTGAATAAAATCACGGGGACCCGACGACCTTCCGATTCACGAACCAGACCATTCACGATCCGATCCATATAGGCCAGCGAAAATTCACGATAGGCAGGCTCGGTTAAAACACCACCCCAGGTATCAAAAATCTGAACTGCCTGAGCACCTGCTGCAATCTGCGCGTTCAAATAATCGGTGACAGCAATGGCCAACTTCTCAAGGAGTGCGTGAAGCGCTCCAGGATCTGAATACATCAATCCCTTTGCATACCGATACTCTTTCGAGCCACCGCCCTCAATCATATAGGTCGCCAACGTCCAGGGGCTGCCTGAAAAGCCGATTAAAGGCACTCGACCATTCAGTTCACGACGAATTGTACTCACGGCATTCATCACATAATCCAAAGCATCTGCCATGGGTGGTACCGGAAGCGCATCAATATCTGCGCGAGTACGCACAGGACGCTCGAAACGAGGGCCCTCGCCAGCTTCGAAGTACAGCCCACAGTCCATGGCATCCGGAATGGTCAAGATGTCAGAAAAGAGAATCGCCGCATCCAGTGGATACCGTTCAAGCGGCTGAATGGTGACCTCACAAGCAAGCTCTGCATTCTTGCAAAGGCTCATAAAGTCACCAGCCACCTTCCGGGTTGCTCGATATTCAGGAAGGTAACGCCCCGCCTGACGCATCATCCAAACCGGAGTTTGATCAACAGGTTGACGGAGTAGTGCTCTGAGAAAGCGGTCGTTCTTTAACTCGGATGTCATACAGCAGCGAGTGCCTGCTCAAGATCGGCAAGAATGTCATCGATATGCTCGATTCCGACACACAAACGGATCATTTCAGGCTTCACACCCACCGCCAGCTGCTCAGTTTCAGACAATTGACGATGCGTCGTTGATGCTGGATGACAAGCAAGTGAACGAGCATCTCCGATATTCACCAAACGCTTAAACAGGCCAAGGGCATCATAGAACTTCACACCTGCTTCGAATCCACCTTTGACGCCAAAGGTCAACAGTGCCGATGGCGTTCCACCCAATTGTGTTTTCGCCAATTCATAATGCGGATGCTCTGGAAGACCGGCATAACTGACCCACTCAACTTTGGCATGCGATTTTAAGAACTCAGCGACTTTCTGGGCGTTCTCACAGTGGCGTTCCATTCGAAGATTCAAGGTCTCAATGCCTTGCAACAACAAAAATGCGTTCATTGGTGCAAGAGCCGCACCGGTATTTCGCAACGGAACCGTCCGAGCACGTGCGATGAAGGCAGCCGGACCAAATGCATCGGAATACACCACATCGTGATAAGCAGGCTCCGGAGCTGTCATGCCAGGGAATTTGTCACCCTGAGCGGTCCAATCAAAGTTACCGCCATCGACGATAATTCCACCCAACGAATTCCCGTGGCCACCCATAAACTTGGTTAATGCGTGCACAACAATGTTGGCGCCCAATTCGATCGGCTTACACAATGCTGGCGTCGCCACTGTGTTGTCGACAACCAGTGGTAGACCATTTCGCGATGCCATCGCAGCCATTGCACGAATATCGACAATGTTGCCAGCCGGATTACCGATGGTCTCGCAATAAATCGCGCGGGTATTTTCATCGACAAGCTTCTCAAGATCTTCCGCCCGATCTGTCTCTGCAAAACGAACTTCGACCCCTTGGCTTGGCAACATGTGTGCAAACAACGTGTAAGTCCCACCGTACAGCTGCGGTGTAGTCACAATATTGTGACCTTGGCTAGCGAGTGTTTGCAGTGCGTAAGTAATTGCGGCCATGCCCGATGACACAGCAAGCGCTGCAATCCCGCCCTCTAGCGCGGCAACACGCTGCTCAAGCACATCACAGGTCGGATTCATAATCCGCGTGTAAATATTGCCAGGAACTTCTAAATTAAAGAGCGCCGCGCCATGCGCTGCGTCATCAAATTCAAAGGCGACATTCTGGCAAATCGGAGGAACGACCGCCTTAGTGGTTGGATCAGTCTGATAGCCCGCATGGATTGCCAGGGTTTCGTCACGCATTTTAGTTGTCCTCTTCTCGGTCATTTAACGATACGCAGTGTGTAATCAAGATTCCCATGGGAATCCAATATCTTTATTGAATATCCAAATAATCAAGGATCGATTCGGCCGCACTGCGACCCTCTGCAATCGCTGTGACTACCAAGTCAGACCCACGAACCATATCACCGCCAGCAAACACTTTCGCATTACTGGTCTGGTATGGAAGGCTCTGATCTTCGGCCGCAAGCACCAACCCAGAGTCAGCCGTTGCGATATTTAAATCCGTAAACCACTCAGCTGGGCTTGGACGGAATCCGAATGCGATCAATACGCAATCAGCAGCAATCACTTCCTCAGACCCCGGAATCACTTCAGGTCTCCGCCGGCCATTGGCATCAGGCTCACCCAATTGTGTGGTCACAAACTTCACGCCGGTCACCCCGGTTGCATCGCCCACGACTTCAACCGGCTGCTTGTTAAACAAAAACTTCACACCTTCTTCACGCGCGTTGGCGACCTCACGACGCGATCCGGGCATATTAGCTTCATCACGTCGATACACACAGGTCACTGACTTTGCGCCTTGACGGATGGATGTGCGATTACAGTCCATCGCAGTATCACCACCACCTAAGACAATCACACGCTTGCCTTTCATGTTGATGAATTCACTCGGATCTTTTTCAAATCCAAGACAGCGATTCACGTTGGAAATCAAAAACGGTAGCGCCTTGAAAACTCCTGGAAGACTTTCACCAGGGAAGCCCCCGGACATGTTGGTGTAGGTTCCCATGCCCAAGAAAACAGCGTCAAAGGTCTCCATCAATTCACCAACCGAAAGATCTTTGCCGACTTCCGTATTCAGTCGGAACTCGATACCCATGCTCTCAAAAATTTCCCGACGACGTGCCATGACGGATTTTTCAAGTTTGAATTCAGGGATTCCGAAGGTCAAAAGACCGCCGACTTCAGGATGACGATCAAAGACCACCGGCTTCACACCACCGCGAGCTAAAATATCAGCACACGCGAGTCCGGCAGGACCTGCACCAATGACAGCGACACGCTTATCTGTCCATTGCACGTCAGACAAATCTGGGCGCCAACCCAGCGCAAAAGCGGTGTCTGTGATGTACTTCTCGACTGATCCAATTGTGACTGCACCAAAACCATCATTCAGTGTACAAGCACCTTCGCAGAGTCGATCCTGCGGACACACCCGACCACAAACTTCTGGCAGCGAGTTGGTCTTATGGCACAACTCAACGGCAGCCATGATGTTGCCCTGGCTGATTAATTCCAACCAGTTCGGAATATGGTTGTGCACTGGACACTTCCAGGAACAATAGGGATTACCGCACGATAGACATCGATGAGCCTGCGCACCGGCATCCCGATTCGAGAAAGGATGGTAAATCTCGGTAAATTGACCTTTCCGCTGATCAAGATCCTTCTTCGCTGGATCATGTCTCCCAACATCTAAAAACTGAAAGTCGTTGTTTTTCTGCGTGGACATATGAATCAATCCTCCCAATCGCTATTGCGCGTCTGACCGTGACGACGCCAACAAATCGCCCAAGCTGGCCGCCTTTGGCTTCACCAACCAGAAATGGCTCACGAAAGACTCAAAATCAGACAAGATCGTCTGACCCCATGCACTTCCTGTCGCCTCAGCATAGTCACGGATCTGCAAGCGCAAATGCGCACGATATTGCTCCATCTGCTCTGTGCTAATCCGAGCAATCTCAACCAACTCATGATTATATCGGTCGACAAATGTTCGCGATTCGTCAAGAACATAGGCAAAACCACCAGTCATCCCGGCACCAAAGTTACGGCCAGTTCTCCCGAGAACAATCACCAGGCCACCGGTCATGTATTCACAACAATGGTCGCCAGTGCCTTCGACGATAGCTGTTGCACCAGAGTTTCTGACTGCAAATCGCTCACCCGCACGGCCAGCCGCATACAGGGTTCCGCCCGTTGCCCCATAAAGGCAGGTATTGCCAATAATGGAGGTATCCTGGCTCGCAAAGGTGGACCCCTCAGGTGGTGCAATCACCAAACGACCGCCAGCCATCCCTTTACCCACGTAGTCGTTGGCATCTCCACGGAGACGCATTTCGAGGCCTGGCGCATTAAACACACCAAAGCTCTGACCGGCTGTTCCTTCCAGATTCAAACGAATCGGAGTCGCCATTCCTTCACGGCCATGAGCCAAAGAAATTTCACCTGACAAGGTCGCGCCAACAGAGCGGTCTTGGTTTGTGATCGCAAAATGAAATTCGCCACCCTCACCCGAGACCATCACATCACGAGCCGCATGAACAATTGCTCGATTCAGAGGCGCATCATCATAAGGCGGGTTCTTCTCAACTGCGCACAATTGTGGCTTACCCTCGTGCTCAGGGCCTTGATACAAAATCGGTGAAAAATCGAGCTTAGCTTGACGCTGGGAACGCCCACCAACTTGCGTGAGCAGGTCTGTCCGCCCGACAAGTTCTGCAATGGTTTTCACACCCAGCTCAGCCATGACTTCACGAGTCTCCTCCGCCACAAAGGTGAAGAAATGTTTAATCATTTCGACCGTGCCACGGAAATGTTGTTCCCGCAGCAATTCATTTTGAGTCGCCACACCAGTTGCACAGTTATTGAGGTGACAGATTCGCAAATACTTACAACCCATGGCCACCATTGGCGCGGTTCCAAACCCGAAACTTTCGGCTCCCAAGATCGCAGCTTTCACCACGTCAAGACCCGTCTTCAAACCACCATCGGTTTGTAAACGGACCTTGTCGCGCAAATCATTCGCACGAAGCGCCTGATGCGCCTCTGCAAGACCAAGCTCCCAAGGTGATCCCGCATATTTAATCGAGGTCAATGGACTTGCTGCAGTACCACCGTCATAACCAGAAATAGTGATCAAATCTGCATAGGCCTTTGCGACACCGGCAGCAATGGTGCCGACACCTGGCTCACTGACCAGTTTTACAGAGACCAATGCCTTTGGATTGACCTGTTTCAAATCGAAAATCAGCTGAGCCAAATCTTCAATCGAGTAAATATCATGATGTGGCGGCGGCGAAATGAGCGTCACTCCGGGAACCGAATGGCGAAGTCGCGCAATCAGTGCGTTCACCTTTCCACCTGGTAACTGACCGCCTTCTCCAGGCTTCGCTCCTTGAGCGACCTTGATCTGCAACACTTCCGCATTAACCAAATAATGCGGAGTCACCCCAAAGCGACCGGATGCGATCTGCTTGATCTTGGACGTACGGCTCGTACCAAACCGATCAGGATCTTCACCACCCTCACCAGAATTCGACCGCGCACCCAACTCATTCATGGCCTGCGCCAAGGCCTCGTGCGCCTCTGGGCTCAACGCCCCAAGCGACATACCGGCAGAGTCAAAGCGTTTTAAGATGGACTCAATCGGTTCAACCTCGTCGACCGTAATGGTACGACCAGCATCTTTTTCCAACTTTAAGAGATCGCGCAGCGTTGCTACCGGACGATCGTTCACCAGCTTGGCGTATTTCTGATAGGTCGAGTAGGAGCCGGTTTGGACAGCTTGTTGCAAGGTCTGCACGACATCTGGGTTATAGGCGTGGTATTCACCACCATGCATATACTTCAGAAATCCGCCTTGAGGCACGGGCTTCCGAGTCGACCAGGCCAAGGACTGACGGATCTTTTGATCGTTTTCAAAATCAGAGAAATCTGCGCCTGCAATGCGGCTTTGAACACCTTTAAAGCATAAATCGACGATCTCATTTGACAGGCCCACGGCTTCAAATAATTGTGCGCCACGATAGCTCGCCACCGTCGAGATACCCATCTTCGAAAGGATTTTCAATAAGCCTTTGTTGATCCCTTTCCGGTAATTTCGATGCAACTCGAGTGGATCACCCACCAATTCATCAGAATCAACCAAGTCGTTGATCACTCGGTAGGACAAGTAAGGATAAACAGCAGTCGCACCAAACCCAAGCAGGACAGCAAATTGATGAGAATCACGCGCTTCAGCTGTGTCAACGATAATGTTGGCAGAACAACGGAGACCTTCGGCAATCAGGCGATGATGGACCGCACCTGTAGCCATGGTCGCCGACACAACCCACTGATGCTCAGCAACATGACGGTCGGACAGAATGAGGAGTGTTTTCCCAGAACGCGCAGCATCAACAGCTTGTTGGCACACTGATTCAACAGCAGCCTTCAGACCCATGGCTGGGTCAAAAGCGAGCTCGATCTGAATACGACCGTACTTTGGATGCTCCAATGCCTTCAGGCGATCCATTTTTGGCGCCGATAAAATCGGCGAATGCAAGATCACGCGTTCAGCATGATCAGCAGTCTCTTCAAAGGGATTGAGCTCCATGCCAAGACAGGTCTCAAGACTCATGACAATCGATTCACGTAGCGGATCGATCGGCGGATTGGTCACCTGAGCGAACTGTTGACGGAAATAATCAGCGACATGTCGTTGCTCGGTCGACAGCACAGCCATCGGCGTATCGTCACCCATCGACCCGACAGCTTCCTGTCCAGTCTCGGCCAATGGCTTAATCACTTGGTGACGTTCTTCACTGGTCAAATTAAACAGTTTCAAATAGGGAGCAAGACCTTTCTCTGACAGTTGTTTCAGATCTGAGAAAGGATCTTTCATATCCGCTTCAAAACGAATGGTCTGCTCACGCAACCATTGCTTGTATGGCTGCCGGACTTTCAATTGATGATCGATATCATCAGCCGACAGCATTTCGCCAGTTTCTGTGTCGATCGCCAGAATTTCTCCAGGCCCAACACGACCTTTCGCAATGACATCTTCAGGCTTGTAGTCCCAGGTACCGATCTCTGAGGCGAGCGTGAGATAACCATTTTTAGTTTTCACCCAACGCGCAGGGCGCAGCCCGTTTCGGTCGAGCAAACAACAGGCATAACGACCGTCTGTTAAGACGATACCCGCAGGACCATCCCAAGGCTCCATATGCATCGAGTTGTATTCGTAAAACGCACGTAGATCCGCATCCATGTCATCCACGTTCTGCCAAGCTGGTGGAACCAGCATACGAATGGCTCGGAACAAGTCCATGCCGCCTGCCACCATGACTTCAAGCATATTATCCAAGCTCGACGAATCCGATCCGGTCGAATTCACCAGGGGTAAAATTTGATCGATTTCCGGCAAACGAGCGGACGTGAAGAGATGACCCCGCGCATTGGCCCAGTTTCGATTCCCAGCAATGGTGTTGATTTCGCCGTTGTGCGCGAGTAGTCGGAACGGTTGAGCCAGCGGCCAACGTGGAAGTGTATTGGTGGAGAAACGCTGATGGAACACGCAAATCGCGGTTGCCATGAGCGGATCGTCCAGATCGGGATAAAAATGATGCAAATCCACAGGCATCATCAACCCTTTGTAAGACACCACCCGGCGCGACAGCGAGCACAGGTAATTCTCTGAATTTGAAGCCATGCGACGTTCAATCAGTCGTGACGCCATAAACAGTTCATTATCGAACTGCTCTTGATTCTGGCCCTGTGGCTCAACAAATACCTGCTTAAATACCGGCATGTTACCGCGTGCAATGGGACCTAGATTCGACGGATCGACCGGCACATCACGCCAGCCAATGACCGCTAACTGACGGCTGTTTAAGACCGCTTCAATTGCCGAAATGGCGTCTGCTTCAACCGACGGATCGGTGGACAAGAAGACCATTCCGACTGCAAATAAATCACCCAGTTCCACACCGCAGGTTTCTGATGCTGCGTTCCGCATAAATGCATCCGGCATCTGGAACAACAATCCACAGCCATCACCCGTCTTTCCATCTGCTGCGATTCCGCCGCGATGCGTCATCCGCGTCAATGCTTCGATCGACGTCATTAACAAATTATGACTGGCTTCACCATCACAATGAGCGATCAATCCAAATCCACAATTGTCGCGAAACTCACCAGGGGTATAGAGACCTTTGGTCATACATGTCTTCCTAAAATACACGGCCAAACAGGCCGCAACCTTAAATAATACGGGTCGTTAATCGCCCCGCCGAAATTTGACGACGAACGTTGCGAGCTGACTCTCAGCTCAAGCAGTTGTCTCGCGTCGATCGGATCCAACCGACTGAATCCATAAAGAAAAAGGCCGCGTAGTATATGACTCTCGATGGCGCGGAGCAAATGAAAGGTCCGCTTACGTAGACTACTGATTATTTGGCGTTAAGGGAATTGGTGTCGACGTTCGAGCGGGTGTTTTTTCGTCACCGAGTTGAACAAATATCAACACAGCGATCAAGACCGCAAGGGCAATGCCGAATCCAATCATCCAAGAAGAAGAGATTCGCACCATCGACACCTTAGCCTCACGCTCCGGAAGATCCGGAGCCGACGCAACTGAGTCCTCCCACTCACCGACTAAACGCAGCAGTTGCTTTGGCTGAGATCCATATCGCTGTAGCAAACTCGAGGGGATACTCGACCACTCGTGACCCGGGTAGAATTTTGACCCCGCTTGTTCCAGATCCTGTTGATCCCATGGCGGCAGCATCACCACACTGCAAAGCACAGCAATTGGCTGAAGTTCCTGCAATCTCGAAACAAGCTGGCTTTCCCCGACCAACAACACCGACCAACGGCGACCATAAGCTCCTGCGGTCAACTCATGAAATAACTGCAAAACATCATCGGGAAGACAATGCGCATCGTCGACGATGATTTCAGGAATACCCTGCTCGGAGCCTGTGGAATGCTTAGTTTGTAATCGCCCAAGCATCTGATGGATCGAACCCTCTGGTCTTAATCCCACCAAGCCCATCAGTCGAAGCACCGCATCTGTCCGATCAGAAATTAATTCGCCCTCGAGGCACAGTGGATTCGTTGGGGTTCGCAACACCAAGTCTTGGAGCACCACGGTCTTCCCTTGACCAGGCGCACCAACCAACACGACTAAACGTTTCGCCCAGCGAACGGCTGAGCGGATCCGCTCAATACACGCGTGCTGAGATCGAACTAATGACAGCACGCTGTCAGTACATCATCTAATAGCGCCATCGGCGCATGATCCTCGAGATAGGCGACCCCTAACGCGCGTAGCAACACAAGCCGAAGTCGACCGTCGACATTTTTTTTATCCACAGCCATATGCCGGAAGAAATCATCCGGCGTCATTCCTTTCGGGGGTTCCGTTGGCAAATTCGCACGCTGGCAGATGGACAGCACGCGCTGCACATCTGATTCCACCAACATTCCCATGGCACAAGATACGCGTGCGGCGAGCACCATCCCAGCACCCACTGCTTCTCCGTGAAGCCAGCCGCCATACCCTAAGTGCGCCTCGATCGCATGACCAAAGGTATGTCCTAAATTAAGAAGGGCTCGAACACCACCTTCACGCTCATCTCGCGCCACAATCTTCGCTTTCATCTGGCAGGACTGCTCAATCGCTGTCGAAATCGCTTGGCTGTGTTTTGACATCAACGCATCAAGATGATCCTCAATCCACGTGAGAAACGCCTCGTCACCCAATAACCCATATTTAATGACTTCGGCCATACCCGCTGACATTTCATTGGCCGGCAATGTTGCTAAAACGTCGGTATCGATCAACACAGCAACAGGCTGGTGAAACGCGCCGATCATATTTTTTCCAAAGCGATGGTTGACGCCAGTCTTCCCGCCAACCGATGAGTCAACTTGTGACAACAAAGTGGTGGGAATTTGAACGAAGTCGATGCCTCGTTGATAGGTCGCTGCAGCAAATCCAACCATATCGCCAACCACGCCCCCGCCAAGCGCAATCATGGTGGCATTCCTCGAAAAACGACGCTCGAGTGCTTCTGAAAAAATCAAATCCAAAGTATCAATCTGTTTGTGATTCTCGCCATCGGGAAGAATCACAGTTGCGACTTCAAAATCCGATAATTGAGCAAGCACCCGTTCTAAATACAGAGGAGCAATGCGATCATTGGTGACAACGAGTACCTGGCGACCACGGATCACCGATGCCAGCAAATCCGAGTTCAGAAGTCCGCGTCCAATGTGGATCGGATAGGCGCGCTCGCCTAGATCGACGTTCAGCGTTCTCATCGCTCTTCCCCATGAAGCTGTTCCATAATTTGATGCACCACAATAGACGGATTTGTTTTGCGAGTCTGTACCTGAATCGAAGCGCAAGATTGGTACAGCGGTTCTCGCTCAATAGCCATCGCGCGCAGCTTCGCCTTCGGATCAGCGACTTGCAGTAGCGGTCGATTTTTATCATTTTTCAGCCGATCAAATTGTGTTTTCAAATCCACCTGTAACCAAATCACCCGGTTGATATGCTTGGCCAGCAGCTCTCTGTTTTCCTGTCTTAAGATGACACCTGCACCGGTCGAAACCACAACATCACCTTGCCCAACAAGATCACTCAACACCCGCGCCTCACGATCACGAAACCCGGACTCACCTTCAACATCAAAGATCCAAGGGATATCCGCCCCGCAACGCGATTCAATCTCCTCATCTAAATCAAAAAATGGCACTCCAAGCCTATTGGCCAAGAGCCGACCCACAGTCGTCTTACCAGCGCCAGTTGGGCCGATCAGAATGAGCGGAAACGCAATATCGGACATGAAACCTCAGTTATAGGATGCGCGGAGTGATAAATATTAACAGTTCTGATTTAAAGGCTCGACGCTGAGTTGATTGAAACGCCTGACCCAGTATCGGAATCGAGGATAAACCGGGGATCCCGACCAGAATACTCTCCTCGCGCGATTCATAAATACCACCGAGAACCAGGGTTTCTTCCGGATCAACGGTCACACGCGTATTTAATTCGCGCGTCTCAATCGCAGGGCCCTGTGCCGTTATCAGTTGGCTGACTTGATCCTGCCGAATTTCAAGAATCATTTCGATTTTTCCATCGTCGCGCAAAATCGGTGTGACCTTTAATTCAAGGACCGCATCTTTAAATTCCGTTGACGACCGGCCCTCTTCGTCGACTGTGACAAAGGGTAGCTGTTGGCCCTGTCGAATCGTCGCTGCCCGTCGGTTAGTCGTCACAATACGGGGCTCAGAGATCACCTCGCCTACGCCTGATGACTCAAGCGCCTGCAGTTCTAGGGCTAGGAGTTTCGGATCGGAAACAAAAGCCAGCGACATCGCTGAACGGCCTGATTGATCCGCAAACCCCTGTGTTTGCCCCTGTATCCCGGAACGACCAGGCTCTGATGTAGCAAATGACCATCGAATACCCAAATCTCGTCGCTTATCGGTATCCTGAGACACGAGTTTGGCTTCGATAAGAATCTGCTTGACCGAAACGTCAAGCACTTCGACCAATTGCTTGATCGCTGATACCTCTGACAGATCACCTCGAACAATCAGGCGATTCGTTTCAGGATCAGCAATCACAGAGACTTCTGCTGCTGTCGTTTGACTTGATGATTCCACCAGGTTCAGCACCTGTTCGGCTTCTCGATGCTTTAAGTCAATCACCAGGACACTTAAGCGTTCAGTCCGGTTCCGAAGTTCGAACCCGGTTGGTACGTCAATCGCCGTCAGACCCGCTGCAGCTGCGATCTTCTCAATCGCTTGCCGGTAATCATCAGCCGTTTGCTTGACCGTGATCGATGGATTGAATCCTTCTGGAATCGACACATTCAACCCGGAAGTTTCAGAAAAGAAGCTCACCGCTTCAGCCAAAGGCGTTTGCTCAAAGGCAAGCTGGATGGTTTCTGATGCACTGATCTTCGAACAGACAAGCCCTAGGAAAATTGCGATCAGAAGCTTGGTGTTACGCATGTCCGTCCTAATCCATTTTTTAAAATAAACTGTTCATCTCGATAACCCAGGAATCGCCAATCGGCATTGAGCCAGTCGCCTGTTGCGATCGACAGACGGTCTGAATCATTCATCACCACTTGAAACCGCTCCCCCAATTGAGCTCGCAACCTGAGATTCGGGCAGACAGAGAGTTCACCAAGACGATCACCCCAAGCGAGTTCTGACAACGACCCATCAACTGTGTGCAACCAAACTGCTTCCGAAGGCTCGAGTGACAAGCGAAGCTGCTGTTCGCCATCCATTGTTTGCAACGCAATGGTGTCTACTGCCAGTCCAGAGATACGCGAGAGCAGATCATAAATTGCACCTACATCGGACTGACCGGACATCGCTAAACTCACCACCCACTGATCAGACGTGACCTGAACATCGAGAATCTCACCCATGTCACTGAGATGCGCGACCAAGGCCATCAGGTCCAATGAGTGAGATGCTGCGTCGATCTCTTCGATCGCCTGAGATAATGCCAACCGTCGTTGATCTAACCGCTGGTGACGTGCCGTCTGCTCGATGACTTGGCGTTGGTCGATTAAACGGGCCACGTAACGATCGAAGAGTGGCTTCACGACGAAAACGCCCAGTACAGCTGCAACAATGAGAAACCAGGCAATCAGAACCACATTCGTGTGACGAGCAACCCACTGTTGAAAATTAGCCATCGCTGAAAACCAACTCAGCGATCACCGCATGTTCACCCGGCTGCACAAGACGAACATCAAACGGATTCTCTAAAGGCTGGGACGTCAGTTGTGCCAGATCACCGATCTGCAGCCGAACGACCGTGCTTTTTTTGGTATCGGTGACTGAGATGACCCGAAACGCATCAATCAATGACAATCGCTGAAGTCTCGACAAGCGCAGACTGAGATGTTCCTGATGTTCGAGCTGGCTTGTTTGGGCCTGCAAGCGTTGATCAACGGACAGTTGCATCTCGTTGAGCTGTTGGCTCATGGTCGTGTTTTGACGAACCAAGTCCGCAAGCTGCTCCGTCTGATCGGGCAAATCTTTGCTGAGTGAGAGCAACATGATTGATGCCGAGAGCGCAACCGAGACCAAACTCAATGTGAGAAAAAGACACCAGCGCGCGCACCAAATGAATCGCTTCCGTATCATCACCCCGCGCCAGTGGATTAGATTGAGCATGGCAGAGAACCATTCGCTATCTGCTGGATCGGGACAAATTGTAGCTCAGGCACCGAGCAGTCCAGTCGCGTAGCCCAAGCGTGCACTTGCTCCGCGTGCTGGTTTAAAGGCCAGTGGCCAACACGCCTGACGCTTTGGTCAACGACCAAACAAGCGGTCACCTGAGAATGGCTATGCCATGCAAAAACTCCATCAGCTTGTTGTGAACAGACCCAGTCCGTCTCCGGCGTCAAAGCATCCAGTTGTGGAAACTGAACACAGTCCGAAATGCATTGAAGGGCTCGAGAACGCAATGCGGCACGCATCTGAAAACGCTCACCTTGCTCAACACACTCGAACGAATCAAATCCAACACCACCTGCGTCCATGGTCACGAAATCCAAAGGAATCATGTCTCGCTGAATCCAAAACTCAGACACAATCATGTGTCTTGGCTGCAGCTTCTGTTGGAAAGCTTCAAATGACTGCTTTTGGCAATCTCCATCAGTTATCCAATAAAGCGCGTCGCACCCCATGTAGACTTGTTGTACTTGAGACGGGTTCGTGTGCATGACTCCCTCCAATTCCCGGAGAGCCAAGCAGGAAAATAAAGTCTGTCAAATCGATATTGGACTTTGATTTTAGGTACACTTCTGCCCAAGATTCGAAATGGAAGCATTGTGACAGGGCCAATACGTTTTCTGATCAGCCTCGGATTGACGCTAGCCATCTTAGGAACAGGCGTTGTGATTGGCGGATATCTGTATCTGAAGCCAGGCCTTCCGGATGTTGAATCTCTTCGAACCGTTCAACTGCAGACACCTCTACAGATTTTCAGCGCAGATGGACAACTAATTGCACAGTTTGGTGAGAAGCGGCGTGACCCCGTCAGTATTAACGAAGTCCCGCTTGACCTGGTGCGCGCCTTTCTCGCAGCTGAGGATGACAACTTCCGCGATCACGTTGGGATTGATCCCCTAGGCTTGGCTCGCGCAGCTTGGCAATTGGTTTCAAGCGGTCAGATTCAATCCGGTGGTTCCACCATCACCATGCAGGTTGCGAAAAATTATTTCTTGAGCCACGAGCGAACCTTTGCTCGGAAATTTAGAGAAATCCTGCTGGCACTCGAAATCGAGAAGTCGCTGACGAAAGACGAGATCCTTGAACTTTACTTCAATGTGATTTTTTTAGGACACCGAGCCTATGGTGTGAATGCGGCTTCGCAAATTTATTACGGAAAAACTCTCGACGAGTTAACCCTTGCGCAATCTGCAATGATCGCAGGTCTCCCGAAGGCTCCTTCAAAGTACAATCCGATTGCCAATCCGGAGCGCGCAAAGGAACGTCGCGATTGGATTTTAGGCCGAATGCTGAAACTGGGCTTTATCGAAGAGTACGACTTTAACTTGGCTCTTGAACAACCGGTCACGGCCTCGCTTCATGGCGTCCAACTGGATCTGACCGCTCCTTATGTTGCTGAAGAAGCGCGCCGCATCGCACTGGAAATCTTTGATGATCGTGCCTACACCGATGGTCTCCGTGTATTCACGACCATTCACGGCGAACAACAAAAATTTGCTCAAGATGCCGTCATCCGAGGACTGATGGAATACGATCGCCGCCATGGTTGGCGAGGCGTCGAACAAACACTGACCGGAACCACGCTATTTGACTGGAAACGCCAACTGGCAAGCGTCGATGCAATTGGCCCATTACAACCGGCAGTGGTTGTCTCAGTCACCGACAATTCCATCCGCGCGGTCACCTCGGACGAACAATCCATTGTGATTGAGAAACCAGGTTTTGAGTGGGCGCGAGAATATCGGAGTGTCAACAGCATCGGACCTCGTGTGAAAGATGCGCGCAGCTTGGTCGAGCCAGGTGATTTAATTCGGGTTCTTCAAGATGAAAAGCGCTGGTGGCTTGCGCAAAAACCAGAAGTTGAGTCGGGATTTGTTGCGCTCGATCCGAACACTGGCGCGATTCGAGCCATGATCGGTGGTTTTAACTATTTCGAGTCGAAATTTAACCGAGCCACTCAGGGTGGGCGACTGGTGGGGTCGGGAATTAAGCCTCTGATCTATACTGCAGCGCTTGAGTCCGGAATGACCCCAGCAACCTTAATCAACGATGCACCCGTCGTGTTTGACCAGACTGAAGGGGCGACTGACTGGCGCCCGCAGAACTCTGGCGGGACATTCCTCGGGCCTACTCGGCTCAGAACCGCCTTGTATCGGTCACGCAATCTCGTCTCTGTGCGCCTGGTTCGGGAACTGGGAGTGAATCGAATCATTGATATTGCAGAGCGATTTGGGGTGGATACCACCAAACTTCCCAGAGATTTATCTATTTCACTCGGCACTGCGTCTCTGACGCCCCTAGAAATGGCGGAGACTTATGCGATTTTTGCAAATGGTGGATTCCGGGTAAAAAATCACCTAATTGATCGCATCGAATCAGCCGATGGTGCCATTTTATATCAGACGCGTCCGGTGAGCGTCTGTCAATCCGATTGTGATGGCCGTTCTGTGTCTGTGGACCTCGATTTCGATAACCGACTGCGTCCGGCAAAATCTGACTTTTTCGATTTGGACTACACCGACAGAATTGCACCTCGTGTTTTAGATGAGCGGATTCATTTCCTCATCAACGACATGCTCAAAGATGTTGTCCAGCAAGGCACAGCGAAAAAAGCCAAATCCTTGGGTCGCCAGGATTTAGCTGGTAAAACAGGGACCACCAACGATCAAGTCGACGCTTGGTTCAATGGCTACCAAAAGAATCTGGTTGCCTCAGTATGGGTGGGCTTTGACCAACCGAAAACACTGGGGCGAGCTGAATACGGTGGGCGAGCTGCATTACCGATCTGGATTGAATTCATGAAGCACGCGCTGGATCGCGTCCCCGAAGAGATCCCTCCCTTGCCAACGGGCGTCATTGCAACACGGATTGATCCAGAAACCGGCGCGAAAGCACGTGGCACGCAAAATAATTCCATGCGCGAATTCTTCTTATTGGAGAACCCGCCGAAGGATGCAGCCCCTGAAGCTGTGATCCCCTCAAACGACGGGCAAGCCATCCAAACACCTCAGCAATTGTTCTAAAACACGCGGGTGCGATTGGTCAGATCTTTGAGTGTTAAGGTCCACGGAAATTGCCTCCGGATCGATGCTGGCGATCGAGACACCCAACCTCGGACTTCGAGTCGCATCCCGACCTGCATCGATGAATCGGCCTTTGGGAGCATGACTCGTAACCGATCACTTAACACCAATGTTTTCGTATCAAGGATTTGAGTGATTTCACCAACTCGATGCTGGAATCCACCACGATTGAGTGCTTCTGCCCCCTCGGGCAACCGATTCAATGCCCAAACGCCCCGTTTTGCATCACGCGCCTGCCATTCCAGATCCAACAAGCAAGCAACCAAACGGTTTTCTGGAGGAATTGAAACCGTCAACGCAAGCCCTTCGGCAACTAAGACTTCTCCGAGATAAGATTCCCCCATCCATAGATTGCCAAGCAACCGTCCATAACGATCCCTCGACGCAGGCCAGGGAGTCACGAAGATCGTCTCACTCAACACCTCTTGAGCGCGCGATCGCGCCTTTTGCGCATATTGACGCTTCCAACCGGAATCTTTGAGCTCGAAGCTGTTAAAGCCCGTCAACCGAACGCTTGAACCATTGCTTAGCTTGACGGTATCGCCATCGATGACACGCTGCAGTTTCAATGGTGGAGAAAGAGTTTGAGGGGGCGGACAGGAGTCCGCGACGCTCGCCCCTGAATAGACAAAAGCCGCGATCAAAGCGGCTTTTGTAAAGAATTTACTTGGAAATTGTGCGGCCACCGAAGCGCTTATTGAAGCGATCGATTCGCCCACCGGTATCAACCACTTTCTGCTTACCCGTATAAAAAGGGTGACACTCTTGACAAACATCGACAGAAAAGTCTTCGCCTTTGGTTGACCGTGTATCATACGACGCACCACATGAGCATGTGACTTTAACGTCGGTGTATGCTGGATGAATATCCGCTCTCATTTGTTCTATCCTCTGTATAATCGATGCCGCTTCCCCAACCACCTTACGCGTTAGGCACGGCATCTAAGTTGGGCGGCGGAGTCTATCAAACACTAAGGTGTTCACGGAAGCCTATGTCACGCTTTTTTATCAAAGTTTTTGTTCCAGGGCCTTTTTTTGAGCCCCTGACCTACAGTTCTGACAAGCCGATCGAGGCCGGCTTGCGCGTCAAAGCACCGCTCGGATCTCGCGAAATCATTGGGATCAGCGCCGGAGAAGCAATCGAACCCCAAGACTTGAGCACCATCAAATCGATCCTTGAAGTCCTCGATGATGCTCCTGTGATCAACCCTTCCCACCACGCATTGATTCGGTTTGCCTCCGATTACTATCTCGCTCCGCCTGGAGACCTTCTGTTGTCGAGCCTCCCGACATCGATTCGCAAGGGAAAGCCTCTTCCTCCTGCCAAAACAGAGCAGGGCCAGTCCCAACCACCTAACTACCCACTCACTGATGAGCAACAAAACGCGATCGATTGTGTGAATCAAGCATCAGACGACTTCCAGTGTTTTTTGCTTCAAGGCGTCACTGGTAGCGGGAAAACTCAGGTGTTTTCAGAATTGATTCGCAAAACCCTCGAGCGTGGGAAGCAAGTGCTGTTGCTGGTGCCTGAAATCGGACTGACAGGCCAAATGGTGACTCGAATCCAGCAACAACTGACCGGTACGCTCGCCGTCTCACATTCTGGACTTGCCGATGGCGCGCGGGCGAAAGCCTTTATTGCCGCATCTCAAGGCAAAGCTGATGTATTGATCGGCACACGCTCTGCATTATTGACACCAATGCCAAATCTGGGGCTCATTTTGGTAGATGAAGAGCACGATGGCGCCTACAAAAATCAGGAAGGATGCCGTTATTCGGCGCGCGATCTCGCCATCGTCCGCGCTCAGCAAATGACGATTCCAGTGGTACTTTCTTCAGCAACACCGTCCCTTGAAAGCTGGCACCAGGCTGAGCTTGGAAAATACATCCGATTACGTCTGTCCAGTCGGCCTGGTCAGCAGCCATCACCCACCATTCGCCTGATCGATGCGCGCCATGACAAACCCAAAGATGGTTTGAGTGACGCTTCTCGGCGAGCCATTCGAGACGCCATTGATCACCAACAACAAGCCTTAGTCTTTTTGAATCGGCGCGGTTATTCACCTGTTTTAATGTGTACTGATTGCGGATGGATTCCCGGATGTCGTCACTGTGACGCCAAGCCGACCCTACATCGCCATCCAAACGTCTTGTGGTGTCACCACTGTGACCACCGCCAACAATCGATCACTGTCTGCCCAGAATGTTCTGGATTGAACCTTCTTGCTGTTGGCCTCGGCACGGAACGTCTTGAAGAAGCATTAGCGACAACCTTCCCTGAGACTCCCATTATTCGGGTTGATCGCGATACAACCGCAAGACGACGTGCATTTGAACAACTCATCCAGCCTGTGATTGATGGTGATCCCTGTATTTTAGTTGGGACACAGATGCTCGCGAAGGGCCACGATTTTAAAAATCTCTCCACCGTCATTGTGATCGATGCAGACCAGGGGTTATCCGGAGCCGATTTCCGATCGGTCGAGCATTTTTCGCAGCTATTGACCCAAGTTTCCGGCCGCGCTGGAAGGCATGGAGCGCGCGGACAAGTTTTGATTCAAACACACAGGCCAGATTCCGAGTGGTTCGATCGAATTTTAAAACAAAACTACGATGAGCTCGCCGCCGCCATCATGGCGGAGCGCCAGCAATTCCAATGGCCACCAGATACATATCTCGCCCTGATTTCGGCAAGGGCGTCAACCGCCGAAGCCGTCTTCACCGCCTTAGGTGATGTTGCCCATGCGATTCGAGCATTGAATAGCCCCGTTCGACTCCTTGGCCCTGCACCTGCCCCGATGGAGCGGCGCAATCGCCAATATCACGGCCAACTGCTCATTCTTGGAAAACGTCCGCTGCTGCAGTGGGTTCTGAAAGAAACCGGACCTTGGGCTTATAAAAAGCGAGGAAAAGTGATGTTTCAGTTGGATGTCGATCCCTGGGACCTTTGGTAATGCTACACTCCCGCCCTTAACCGGAGGGACACCATGAAGGACGCTGTCGCTGCGCTTTTCGAACGAGCGCTCGATCAACTCATCGCTGACAACATCATCAATTCCGTCGATCGCAAACCTGTGCACATCGAAAACACACGTGATCCCGCGCATGGTGATCTGGCTACAAATGTAGCCATGATGCATGCCAAAGCGGCTCAAATAGCCCCTCGTGCCCTGGCTGAGAAGCTCATCGAACATCTCCCGGCGTCAGAGGCCATTGAGGCTGTTGAAATTGCAGGACCTGGTTTTATTAATGTTCGCTTAGCGAAAGGCGCTGCCTTTGAACCGGTCGTTCGTTGTCTGACTGAGCGCGACCAATTTGGTTTGCATCCAACCACCAAAGAACGCGTCCAAGTGGAATACGTCTCAGCAAACCCAACTGGACCCTTGCATGTGGGTCATGGTCGAGGTGCAGCCTATGGAGCGACCTTGGTCAACTTGCTCAAAGCGCGGGGGCATCAAGTCGAGGCTGAGTACTACGTCAATGACGCCGGACGACAAATGAATATTCTGGCCGTCAGCGTGTACCTTCGTTATTTGGAAACCACCGGAGAGGCCATCGTCTTTCCATCGGCAGGCTATCAAGGCCAATACATTGCAGAATTAGGCGACACCCTGCATGACAACACGGGGAATTCCATCGCAATCGCGTTTCACGATCTCATCAAAGACGTCACGCCCGATTCCGAAACGACGAAAGACGCGCACATTGATGGATTAATTCAGAGCGCCAAAGAAGCGCTCGGTGATCGATGGAACCTTCCATTTAATCTCGCGCTGCATTCGATCCTTGAAGATATTCAAGATGACCTCTCTGAATTTGGTGCAAATTTTGACCAGTGGTTTCGTGAAAAGTCGCTGGTGACTTCCGGGGAAATTGATCAAGCAATCGCAACGCTTGAAGCGCGCGGATATTTGTTCGAAAAAGGCGGTGCGTTGTGGTTTCGATCCACCGACTTCGGCGATGACAAGGATCGAGTAGTGCGCCGAGACAACGGTGAAACGACTTACTTCGCGAGTGATATCGCATACATCGCGAACAAATTTTCCCGAGGATTCGATCGAATCATTTATGTTTGGGGCGCCGATCATCATGGGTATATCGTCCGCATCAAAGCCGCTGCTGAGGCGCTCGGTTTTGATCCTGAACGACTCACTATTCGATTGGTGCAATTTGCCATTCTGTATAAGGAGGGTGAACGCTTACAAATGTCGACTCGCTCTGGGTCTTTCGTCACGTTACGGGAGTTACGAGACGATGTTGGCCGTGATGCCTGTCGTTACTTTTATGTGATGCGGAAAGCCGATCAACATTTGGATTTTGATCTTTCACTCGCGACCAGCCAAACCAAAGATAATCCGGTCTATTACATTCAATATGCGCACGCGCGGATTTGTCGAGTGCTTGAAGGATTGAATGAGACACCGTTTGATGAAGCACATGGTCTCAACCACCTCACTGAACTGACCACTCAAGACGAGCTCGATTTGGCAACCGCAGTCGGGCGGTTCCCTGAGGTCGTCAAAAAAGCATCCGACTCACTGGAAGCACACCTGATTTGCTATTACCTGCAAGAGCTCGCCGCTGATTTCCACCGCTGGTATAATGGAACACGACTGTTGGTTGATGATCTTCAGGTGCGTGATGCACGATTAGCGCTAGCGACAGCTGTACAAATCGTCATTCGAAACGGGCTCGATCTACTTGGTGTGAGCGCCCCGCGGTCAATGTAATGCGCGACTATTCAACCCAAGCCACGCGACATCGGCGTCCTGAAAAAAAAGGGCCCACGGCAGCTGTTGGAATCACCTTAAGCATTGTGCTCCTTGGAGCAGTGGCAGCGATCTTGATTTGGCTGAATCAAACCGCAATTGCGCCGGACTCCGCGACGCTTCCCAAACCCTCTACGCAGCTCACTGAAGAGCCGAAGCAAGCGGTGGCGACCTCCGAGACAACGACCACGATTCAACAGGAAGTTCCAGAGGCACCCGAGAACTTTTATACCTTTTATGAGTTGTTGATCTCAGGCGAAGTCCCCATTGATGTTGAAGCAGGACAATCCCGTGATGAAGCGGTTGCTGAAAAGCTCAAAAGCACCGTGATCCAAGTCGCATCGTTCAGGACCGCGGATTCAGCTGAAAGTACCCGCGTGGCGTTGCTATTTCTCGATCTGAAAGCGCGCGTGATTCCGCCGAGCCAAACCAATGGCGGTTGGTATCGAATTGTCCTAGGGCCATTTAAGACAGTCCGTGACATGCGCGCTGCAGCTGACGTTCTCACCAAAAACGGGTACGACGCACAAGTTCGAAGGGAGTAATTATGGAGCAATTTCACGGCACAACGATCGTATCGGTTCGTCGAGGCGACCAGGTCTGTATTGGCGGCGATGGCCAAGTCACGCTTGGCAACACTGTCATGAAAGGCAATGCTCGTAAGGTTAGGCGCCTATACCAAAACAAAGTTCTTGCGGGATTCGCAGGCGGTACCGCCGATGCCTTTACCTTATTTGAGCGGTTTGATGCGAAACTCGAAAAACATCAAGGCAATCTCACCCGCGCAGCAGTCGAACTCGCCAAAGACTGGCGTCAAGATCGCATGCTGCGTCGCCTTGAAGCGATTCTTGCCGTGGCTGATCCTGAAACCTCTCTGATCATTACCGGAAACGGTGATGTGATGGAGCCTGAAGACGGCATCATTGCGGTTGGTTCTGGCGGACCTTTTGCTCAGGCAGCAGCACTTGCGCTGTTACGAAACACCGAACTGCCAGCGCGAACCATCGTGGAAGAAGCACTCAAAGCAGCCGGTGAAATCTGTATTTATACGAACAACAACCTAACCATTGACGAATTGAACGCGACCCATGACTGATCTCTCGCCACATGACATTGTTTCACAACTTGACCGACACATTATCGGTCAAGCCGATGCGAAACGCGCAGTTGCCATTGCGCTCAGAAATCGTTGGCGCCGGATGCGCTTACCGGAGGATCTCGCCAAAGAGGTCACCCCGAAAAATATTCTGATGATTGGGCCAACCGGGGTTGGTAAAACAGAGATTGCGCGTCGTCTAGCGCGCCTTGCCGAAGCTCCATTCATCAAAATTGAAGCAACAAAATTCACAGAGGTCGGTTACGTTGGCCGCGATGTTGAATCGATCATTCGTGATTTAGTCGGTGTTGCCATCAAAGATGAGCGCGAGCGACGGATGCTCGAGGTTCGTCATCAAGCCGAAGACCTCGCTGAGGAGCGAATCCTCGACATTTTGTTGCCTCCGCCACGTCATGACCAGCCCATTCAATCGGACAACAGCGGTGCAAGGCAGGTGTTTCGTAAAAAACTTCGTGAAGGCGAGCTCGACGATAAAGAGATTGAAATCGATGTCAAAGCGATCGGGGTTGGCGTCGACATCATGACGCCTCCAGGTATGGAAGAGATGGCTAGCCAACTGCAAGACATGTTCACCAAATTCGGCCAAGACAAGAAGAAAAAACGAAAACTACCCATTCGCGATGCCTATAAAATCGTAATTGATGAGGAAGCGGCACGATTGATATCAGATGATGAGGTCAAGCTCACAGCGATCCGACATGTTGAGGACCGTGGAATCGTCTTTTTGGATGAAATTGACAAAGTCTGCCGACGCGAGAACGCACAAGGCGCCGATGTCAGTCGCGAAGGAGTGCAACGAGACCTGTTACCGTTGATTGAAGGTACCACTGTGCAAACCAAATTCGGGACAGTGAAAACCGATCACATTTTGTTTATTGCCTCAGGCGCCTTTCATTTGGCGAAACCATCGGATTTGGTCCCTGAGCTTCAAGGGCGATTGCCGATCCGAGTTGAACTGGATGCGCTCAACCCCGCGGATTTCGCGCGCATTTTGACGGAACCCGACCACTCGCTGGTCACGCAGTACAAGGCACTTCTCGAAACAGATGGGATACCGATCGAATTCACCGATAGCGGAGTTGAAGCCATCGCTGAAATTGCAGCGCGTGTGAATGAGAAAACTGAAAACATTGGTGCACGGCGGTTGCACACCTTAGTCGAGCGTGTTCTTGAAGATTTACTGTTTCAAACTGGCCAAACGGCGCCCGAAACCGTCACAATTGACCGTGCATTTGTTGAATCTCGTCTGACTGAATTAAGTCAAGATGAAGACTTGTCGCAATACATTCTCTGAGGCTGCATGAAAGAAACCACGCATTTTGGATTTAAAGAAGTCCCGGTCGAAGAGAAAACCTATCGGGTACGAGAAGTCTTTAATAGTGTCGCCAGACGCTACGATCTGATGAACGATCTGATGTCAGCGGGGCTCCATCGGCTGTGGAAACGAGTCGCCATTGAATCCATTGCTATCCGATCGGGGATGGAGATTCTCGATTTAGCCTCCGGAACGGGCGATTTAGCCCGCGCAATGTCAGATCGCACAGGTTCAGAAGGTCACGTCGTTCTCGCAGACATTAATGACCAAATGTTACGTGTTGGCCGTGACCGATGCATCGATCACGGGGAACTGAAGGGCTTGAGTTGGTGTCAGTGTGATGCTGAGACACTGCCCTATCCCGACCAGTCATTTGATCGGGTCACCATCGGTTTTGGACTGAGAAATGTCACCAATAAAGATGCGGCACTTCATGAGATGCACCGCGTGTTAAAGCCAGGTGGAAGAGCACTGATTCTCGAGTTCTCAACACCTGTCTCCGCTCCACTTCAACAAATCTACGACGTGTACAGTTTCTCTGTGTTACCCGCGATGGGCCAATTGGTCGCTCAAGACAAAGAATCCTACCAGTACCTCGCCGAATCGATTCGAAAACATCCCAATCAGGAAACGCTTGCTGAGATGATGCGTCAGGCGGGCTTTGAAACCGTCAGCTATCAGAATTTAACAGGCGGCATTGTTGCCATTCATACGGGAGTGAAATCGTGATCCCTCGCCTGATGCTGGCAGGTTTAGTGGCCGCCTCTGAGCAAGCCATCACCGCTGGGATGCGTGCAGCCGATATTCAACCAGAGCAGCTTGCCCCGATGGTCGGTAAAGTCCTGAAACTGAGGATTACTGATCTGGATCTCGATGTTTGGATTGTCTGTGGCGAATCGCAATGGTGGCTCGCTACCGAGTCTCAAGAAACGGCCGATGTCGAATTATCAGGAACCCTCGGAAGCCTGGTTGAAACCGCACGATCACTGACGCAACCGAATGCGCCATTGATCTTTGAAGGACTCGATATCCGCGGTAGTGTCGGCGTTTTGCAAACAATGCAAAAAACCTTTCAGGCGATGGATCTTGACTGGGAAGATGCTGTGACTCAGGCGCTGGGACCTATGCCAGCCGGCTTATTGATCAAGACCCTTCGTGCTGCGAGAACTCAATGGCTCACCAGTCGGGCATCACTCAAGCGCCAGACAGAAGAGTTCCTTCGCACGGAACAAAAGACGCTAGTGACGAGTCCTGTGTTCGGCGAATCCGAATCAAGGGTCACAGCACTCAATCGTCAAATTGATCGTTTAGATGCACGCATCAAACGACTCGAGGCATCGCATGGGTAGTTCATTTCGCCTTCTAAAAATCCTTCGTGTGCTCTTTTCAGAGCGCATTGATGAATTATTGCCTCAGCCAAAACGCGGAGCCCTCAAAGCGTTCGCCTGGTGTATTCCAACCATTCGCATGAAACGCTCGCGTGGTGAGCGACTTCGTGACGCGCTTCAAACCTTAGGACCCGTCTTCGTCAAATTTGGACAAATGCTCTCGACGCGAAGAGATCTATTACCACCAGATATCGCCACGCCACTCGCGGAATTGCAAGATCAGGTCAAGCCTTTTGCAGGTGCGACTGCAAAAGCAATTATTGAAAGCGACCTCGAGTGCACAATTGATGCGATCTTTAGTGAATTCTCAGCGGAACCAATGGCATCAGCATCAGTCGCCCAGGTCCATTCCGCGCGACTTAAGACCGGCGAAGAAGTCATCGTCAAAGTCATTCGGCCTGGAATCGAAAAAGTCATTGAGGAAGATCTGAAACTGATGATGACAATCGCGAGGTTTGTTGAGAAAAACTTCGTCGATGGGAAACGTCTCAAGCTTGTCCAGGTCGTCTCTGACTATCGCATGACGATTTTAGATGAGTTGGATTTGATGCGTGAAGCAGCAAACACAGCACTCATCCGCAGAAACTTTGAGCATTCGCCAATTTGTTATGTGCCGCAAATTTACTGGGATTACACTCGCCGCAACGTGATGGTCGAAGAACGAGTCTACGGTGTCCCAATTTCTCGCGTTGATATCTTCAAAGAGAAAAAGGTCAACATGGAAAAGCTCGCCGAACGGGGCGTTGAGATTTTCTTCACGCAAGTCTTCGATCACAGTTTCTTTCATGCGGACATGCATCCCGGCAATGTTTTCGTCGATATTACCGATCCTGAAAATCCTGTGTACAAAGCGATTGATTTCGGGATCGTCGGCACCCTAGATCCTGAATCACAAGCGTATCTTGCACAAAATTTGATCGCATTTTTTGATCGTGATTATCGGGCAGTCGCTGAACTCCACGTGGAATCAGGATGGGTGCCGAAAGACACCAATATCGGCGAATTTGAGAGTGCCATCCGAACGGTATGTGAACCGATCTTTCAAAAACCGCTTGGTGAAATCAGCTTCGGAGTCCTACTGATTCGATTATTCGAAGTGGCTCGGCGATTTCAGATGGAAGTCCAACCACAGCTGGTGCTGCTGCAAAAAACATTGCTCAACATCGAGGGTCTTGGACGCGAACTCTATCCAGAGCTCGACCTGTGGAAAACCGGCAAACCCTTCCTCGAGCGTTGGGTCAAAGAGCGTCTAGGGCCAAAAGGAATTGCGGATTATGCCAAGCGCAATCTCTCACGCTGGGCGGTGCAGTTCCCTGCGCTCACCAATACCCTTCTTTCGACTCCACAACGTATGGAACGCCTGGAATCGATACAACTGCAGCAGGCTGAAGCTCTTAAGCACATGGCTCTGGAATCAAAAAAGCGGCGATACTCAGGGCATATCAGTTCGTTACTCGGCATCAGCGGACTGCTGGTCTCTGGGGTTGCATTGATGGCCGACCATGACTGGCTTGTCAGACACTGGCCGTTTGCCATTGCCGCGTTATCTCTCGTATTCATTCTCAGGCGATCATGATGGAATTCAAGGACGAGTTCACTCGAGAACAACTGCTCAACGCAGTGAACTTCAATGCCGATGGCTTAATCTGTGCGATCGCTCAGGATCACTCCACCAAAAACATCTTGATGGTTGCCTGGATGAATCGTGAAGCTCTGAATGAGACACTGAAGAGCGGACAGGTGGTGTATTACTCAAGATCTAGGCGGGCATTGTGGCGCAAAGGTGAATCATCTGGTCAAACACAACAATTAGTGGATCTTCGGATTGATTGTGACAAGGACGCCGTTCTTTTAGGTATCCTACAGACTGGCGTGGCTTGTCATACTGGGCGTGCATCCTGTTTTTCCTGGGCGCCAACCGAAAACGGTCATTGGGAAGCAGTGGAACCGGTGTTGATTGAGCCTAAGACTCTGTATGGAGACCAGCAATGACAGTCATTGAAGTCCTCGAAGATATGTTGGCTGAGCGCCGCTTCGGCGATCCGGAGAAATCGTACGTCTCGAAGTTGCATCACAAAGGGCTCGACCACATCTTAAAGAAGGTGGGTGAAGAATCGACTGAAGTCGTTATGGCCGCTAAGGATGCCGTGCGCTCAAAAAACAATGAAGATGTGATTCACGAAGTGGCGGATCTTTGGTTTCATACACTGGTCTTGCTGTCCCATTTGGACGAACCACCCAGTGCAGTACTTGCTGAGCTTGAGCGACGTTTAGGTGTCAGTGGTTTAGTCGAGAAGGCAAATCGAGAGATTGGGCATGACTGATTGTTTATTTTGCAAAATTCGGGACGGCGAAATTCCGGCAGAAGTCATCTACAAAGATGACGATTGTTTAGCTTTTCGTGACATCAACCCCAAGGCACCGGTTCATTTTTTGGTGATTCCACGCCGACATATTGAAAATTTATTGGACACAACATCCTCTGATGAAGGCTTATTAGGGCGCATTCAGCTCAAGATTCCTCAGATCGCAAAGGAACAAGGGCTGGATTCAGGATTCAGAACGGTGTTGAATACGGGTCCCGGAGGTTATCAGGAGGTGTATCACATGCACTACCATGTCCTCGGTGGTGGCCCGTTTACTGGCTTTAACTAACAACACATAAAACAATAGGAGCCCGTTATGGGAATTGGTGGTATCAGTATTTGGCAATTATTAATTGTCCTGGCCATTGTGATCATGATCTTTGGTACCAAAAAGCTGAAGTCGCTCGGTTCGGATCTTGGCAGTGCGGTGAAAGGCTTTCGTCAATCCGTCACCGATAAGTCTGAAGAAAAACCTGCTGACGAAGCGTCACAACCGACTGCCGAGAGTACTGTTCAGCAGAATGAGTCTAGCGAAGAACACACGAAACAGCAGACTGAAACGAAAGAGAAAGTCTAAGTGTTCGATATTGGTGCGACTGAGCTACTGCTCGTCGCCATCATTGGTCTTGTCGTCGTCGGCCCTGAGCGTTTGCCCCGGTTAGCCCGCAGCGTTGGGCTGTGGGTTAAAAAGTTGCGCGGCCAAGTGTCATCGATCCAACAAGATATCAACCGCGAACTCGAACTTGAAGATCTGAAAAGACAGCTTGAAGCACGTGGTGGTGGCTTAAAGATGGAAGACATCGCGGGATCGGATCCACTAGGCCTCGATCAAACCACCAGTGATATAACAACAACGGAAAAGAATGAGCGATCCAAGCCTGAATGATCAGCCACTGATCGCACACCTCATCGAACTCCGTGATCGCCTGATCCGGATTTTGGTTGTGATTTTAATCTTCTTTATCGGGTTCATTGCGTTTGCCAATGACCTCTATGCGTATCTTGCCGAACCGCTGCAGTCGCTCTTACCCGAAGGCGCATCCATGATCGCAACTCAGGTCGCCTCACCCTTCTTAGCGCCCTTTAAGTTGGCGTTATACCTCAGCGTCTATTGCGGTGCTCCGATGATTCTTTACCAACTATGGGGATTCATCGCGCCAGGGCTCTATGCCAACGAGAAAAAGATTGCAGGACCTTTGCTCATCTCAAGTATTTTCCTGTTCTATGCCGGCATGGCCTTCGCGTACTTTGTGGTATTCCCATTAGTCTTTGGATTCTTCACCACCGTCGGCCCAACTGGCGTGACGGTGATGACAGATATTGATGCTTATCTTTCCTTTGTCTTGAAGTTATTTCTCGCATTCGGTCTCGCATTCGAGATTCCAGTGGCCACAATGCTTCTGATCAAAGCGGGCATTGCTTCACCAGAGTCTCTCAAGGAGAAGCGGCCTTACGTATTCATCGGGTGTTTTGTTGTTGGTATGCTCGTGACTCCGCCAGATATGATCAGCCAAACACTCCTTGCGGTCCCGATGTGGCTTTTATTTGAAGCAGGGCTGATTGGAGCTCGTTTTCTTGGCTCTAAGAAAACTGAAGATGTCGATGGCGGCGAGAGTGAGCCAACTGACTCTCAAGCAGTCGCACTGATCGATAACGAGGCTTCAGATCAAGACAATGATTCCTCAGATGACATCGATGAATTTGATCTTTATGCGCCAGTGAAAGCAGACGATGACGATTCACCGATCATTGAGGAACTCGACAAACCGGAACCGCTTGATACCGATGGGACAGATGTCGGGCCACCGAAGCCATCCCAAAGCTAATCAATGGCCGTAAAGTGCGGCCAATTCTTGGGTCGCCTGACAAAGTCCTTCGGCCATCTGCGGACTAAACGCACAATGGCTCGCCTGATCTAAAACGCGGAGCTTGAGGCCTGGGTACAACTCTTTCATTCTAAACGCATTGGACAGCGGACAAACGTGATCATTTGCGCCATGGAGCAACACCATCGGCAGTAAAGCGATGTCCGCATTGGGATCACTAAACGTTGTTGGATCTAAAAAACAGGCTTGGCTGAGATAATGGTGTTCGATCTGAGCATGCGCCAGCTCAGCGTGAGGTGAAAAACGGCTGGTTTTTTTAGCCTGTGAGTCACTGACAGATAACCGATACTCCCAAAGGTTCCAAGCACGAGCCGCCTGCAATCGCGTAAACTCGTCATCGGCATGCAAAAGAGCGTGATAGGCTTTGAGTAGCTCTTGAAACGATCCGGTCGGGTATCCAATTGGCGCCATAAAATCGGCCCAAGCCGCAGAATACATGGCAGATGCTCCTCGCCCATACATCCATTCAAGATTACTTTCCGTATTTAAAAAAACACCGCGTAACACAACGCCAAGGCAACGATCTGGGTGTCGTGCCGCACACAATAATGCCAATGTTGCGCCCCAAGATCCCCCAAACAGCGCATAACGCAGAAGGTTGTAACGCGTTGTGATCTGATCCAGATCATCGAGTAATAGGTCAGTTGTATTCGAGCGCAATGAACCCGAGGGTTGTGATCGGCCACACCCGCGCTGATCAAAGCAGACAATATGGTAAGTGTCAGGATCAAAAAAACGATGCATCAGAGGCGAGGTGCCTGCGCCTGGACCACCGTGCAGGCAGATCACAGGGAGGCCCTTGGGATTGCCAAAGTGTGCGACCCACAAGTGATGATGACCGTCGTTTGTGGTCATCACCTCTTCTAGGTAGGGCTGACTTTCAGGATACAGTCTGTGCATACGCCCCCTTGTAAGGGGCGGCACGCACTCCTAGCTTGCCGCCTTAGACCGACCAGCACGTTTGCGGTCAGACTCTTTAAGTAACTTCTTGCGAAGTCGGATGTGAGCCGGTGTCACTTCGACTAGTTCATCATCATCAATGAATTCCAGAGCAGACTCAAGCGTCATTTTGATGGGCGGTGTGAGAATCAGGTTCTCATCAGTGCCCGCAGCGCGGATATTCGTCAACTGCTTACCCTTCACTGGATTCACGGGTAAATCGTTATCTCGCGCATGGATGCCAAGTAACATGCCTTCATAGACATCCACACCAGGCCCGACCATGAGGCGACCTCTGTCCTGAAGGTTATACAATGAGTAGGCAGTGGTTGCGCCATCGGTCATCGAAACCAGCACCCCATTGATTCGATTGCCAAGATCACCAGCTTTGACTGGTCCATAGTGATCAAACACATGGCTCATGATGCCGGTACCTGAGGTCATCGTCAGGAATTGTGACCGGAACCCGATCAAACCACGTGCGGCGATGATGTATTCCAAACGCAGTCGACCTTGTCCGTCTGGTGCCATATTTTTCATGTCGCCCTTTCGAAGCCCCATCGCTTCCATGACCGCACCTTGATGCTGATCTTCGATGTCGATCACGACATATTCAAATGGCTCTTCTTTGACACCGTGATTGTCGCGGACGATCACTTCGGGACGAGAGACGCCCAGTTCAAATCCTTCGCGTCGCATGGATTCAATTAAGACAGACAAATGCAGTTCACCGCGACCTGAGACAACAAATTTATCCGGGGTATCACCCTGTTCGACGCGCAAAGCAACGTTATGAATCAATTCCCGATCCAATCGATCTTTAATATTACGAGAAGTCACGTATTTTCCATCTCTACCCGCAAACGGACTGTCGTTGACCTGGAATGTCATACTCACAGTTGGTTCGTCAACAGTGAGAGGGGGCAATCCTTCGGGGGCATCCGTGGAACAAATGGTGTCAGAGATTGATAGCGGATCCAGTCCAGTGATGCAGACGATGTCGCCTGCTGTCGCTGTCTGTTGTTCGATACGCTCAAGGCCGAAGTAGCCGAGAATCTGCAGAATCTTTCCGTTCCGCGTGGCGCCATCGCGATCCACCACCGTGACTTGTTGATTCCGCTTGAGCTGGCCACGACGAATCCGACCAACACCAATGACTCCCTGGAATGAGTTATAATCCAGCGCAGAAATCTGAAGCTGCAACGGCCCATCTAAATCGACTTCTGGAGCAGGGCAGTGATCAACAATGGCCTGCAAAATCGGCTCCATACTCTCTGCCAACTGGTCCGGTTCTGGACCTGACAAGCCATTGATGGCTGAACAATAGACCACTGGAAAATCAAGTTGATCATCGGTGGCGCCGAGCTGATCAAATAAGTCAAAGACTTTATCAATCGCACCGTGTGGATCTGCTCCAACCTTATCGACTTTATTGACGATTACGATTGGCTTCAGTCCCTGATTAAATGCTTTTTGTGTCACAAAGCGAGTTTGTGGCATTGGACCTTCGGCCGCATCAACCACCAAGAGAACCGCATCAACCATTGACAAGACCCGCTCGACTTCACCACCGAAGTCTGCGTGACCCGGTGTATCGACCACATTAATTCGATAGTTGTTCCAAGAAAGACCCGTATTTTTGGCGAGAATGGTAATGCCCCGCTCTTTTTCTTGGTCGTTTGAATCCATCACCCGTTCATTCAGAATATCTTTCCGATCCAGTGTTCCTGACGCAGCAAGCAACTTGTCGACGAGTGTGGTTTTTCCGTGGTCAACGTGCGCGATAATGGCCACGTTACGTATGCGATCAATCATATATGTCCTCCGAGCGCGCGGGAGTATAGCGGACACTTGATGTCAGCTGTGTGTTTTTTTGCTTGGCAACAATTTGCACCAATACAGTGCGCCTTAAATCCTGTTTTGCACAAATTAGGTGCAATTTAGGGGTGACTTGCACCACAATAGCACCCGCATTTGCTTTAAAACCAAGCCTTTGAAAAAAGCGGCACAGCGATTGCTAATAGCAACTGAGCGCTCAGCCCGCACGGGTTGAGGATTTGAGTTCGACAGACGGAGCCAGACATGTCCGAAAATACTTTGAAATTAATTGCAGATAGCGAAGCCCGCTGGGTTGACCTACGCTTCACTGATCCACGTGGTAAAGAGCAACACGTGACATTCCCAGCCCACGCTGTTGATAGCGAATTTTTCGTTGAAGGCGCGATGTTTGATGGTTCGTCGATTGCCGGCTGGAAGAGCATCAACGAGTCTGACATGATTTTGATGCCTGATGACTCCACTGCAGTCGTCGATCCATTTACAGAAGAAGTCACCATTAATGTTCGCTGTGACATCGTTGAGCCAAGCACCATGCAGGGCTATGAACGCGACCCTCGCTCGGTCGCACGTCGCGCTGAAGAGTACTTGAAATCCACAGGGATTGGCGACACCTGTTTCTTTGGACCAGAGCCTGAATTTTTCGTCTTCGATAACGTGCAGTGGAAAGCTGACATGCAAGGCGCGATGTATAAAATCGACGCTGAAGAAGCCGCATGGTCAAGCCACGCAGAAATCGAAGGCGGCAACATGGGTCACCGTCCATTGGTGAAAGGTGGATACTTCCCAGTTCCTCCAGTCGACTCACACATGGACCTCCGCACGGCCATGTGCGAAACCATGGAAGGCATGGGGCTCGAAGTTGAGTTGCATCACCACGAAGTGGCAACCGCCGGTCAAAACGAAATTGGCGTGAAGTTCAACTCGCTGGTGAAAAAAGCCGATGAAGTGCAGATCCTGAAATATGTGATCCACAATGTCGCGCACGCCTACGGCAAGACAGCGACCTTTATGCCGAAGCCACTGGTCGGTGATAACGGTTCAGGCATGCACTGTCACCAGTCAATCTGGAAAGATGGTCAAAACTTGTTCGCAGGAAACGGCTATGCAGGACTGTCTGATGAGGCGCTTTATTACATCGGCGGTATTATCAAGCATGCTCGGGCATTGAATGCCTTTACTAACGCATCAACCAACTCATACAAGCGTCTGGTCCCTGGTTTCGAAGCGCCAGTCATGTTGGCTTACTCGGCTCGCAACCGTTCTGCGTCGATCCGTATTCCTTACGTCTCTAACGCCAAAGGTCGCCGGATCGAAGTTCGCTTCCCAGATCCAACCGCAAACCCATACTTGGCATTTGCTGCCATGCTGATGGCAGGTCTTGACGGGATTCAGAACAAGATCCACCCGGGCGAAGCGGCTAGCAAAGACTTGTATGACTTACCTGAAGAAGAAGCGAAAGCAATTCCGACGGTTGCTTCAAGTTTTGAGCAAGCGCTGGATGCGTTGGACGCAGATCGTGGCTTCCTCACTGCCGGTGGTGTATTCACCGACGGGATGATCGATGGTTATCTCGAGCTCAAGCGTGGTGAAGTGGAGCGTCTGAATATGACCACTCACCCAATCGAATTCGGAATGTACTACAGCGTATAACCGAGATGGCCGGAGGTCACTCCGGCCGATTGATCCATGGACACTCGGCTTCTTGATGCGCTCAACACCGGAATCGTCCTACTCGATGAGGAGCGGACCGTTTGTTGGGCCAATGAGGCCGCGACTCGGATTACGTCCATGGGGATGCGTCAATTGGCATCGGCACCCTTCGAAAGCTGGGTTGCTGATGGCCAAGCATCTGAATTGAAAGAATCTCTATCGCACTGCATCCGCAGCGGACACAGTTTTACCTTTCGAGAACTTATTTTGATCAGAGACGACTTTGCCACGACCACTGATGCATCCTTCAGTCGATTGCAGGATCCTGTTGGATCTGGTCTGGTGCTTGTGGAACTCTCTGAAGTCGATCAACTGCTGAAAATTTCACGCGATAGCCGACTCTTAAGCGATGAAGCCGGATTTCGGAAGCTGGCTCAAGGGCTGGCCCATGAGGTCAAGAATCCGCTTGGTGGTATCAAAGGTGCCGCACAACTCCTTGCCAAAGAAGCAGGTGCAGCCGAATTTCAGGAGTACCTCTCCATCATTATCTCTGAAGCTGATCGTTTAAAAGAGTTGGTTGATCGCTTACTCGGTACTCCGCAGGCGCACGACAGCGAAGAGTTCAATATTCATCTCATTCTTGAGCGCGCACGCTCATTGTTAGGTGCTGAATCCGGCGGCAGCATCGAGATGCGCCGCGATTACGATCCAAGCCTCCCGGAAATTCACGCCGATCGGAATCAATTGTTCCAAGCGATTCTAAACATTGCGAAAAACGCACTGGAAGCGGTGACCGAATCCAACACGCCATCCCCGTGGGTTCGATTCAGTACGCGCGCCGTTCGCCGCGCCCATCCGGGGTCTAAAGGTGCGCATACCATGCTTCGAGTACGAATCGAGGATAACGGACCAGGGATTCCTGACGACCTCAAAGACAGAATCTTCTTCCCAATGGTCTCAGGTCGCGCCCAAGGCTCTGGAATTGGATTATCCATTACACAAACCATCATCTCGCGGCATCACGGCTGGATTGAAGTGGAATCTGAACCCGGACATACCGCCATCGATGTGATATTGCCATTTGGAGATACGCCATGAGCTCACCCACAGTTTGGGTTGTTGACGACGACCGCTCGATTCGCTGGGTGTTAGAAAAAGCCCTTCAGGGCGCAGGCTTGCAACACGCTGTCTTTGATTCCGCTAAAGCAGCCCGAAAAGCGCTCGAAGCCGAAACCCCGACCGTTGTCATGACTGACATCCGGATGCCTGGCGAAGATGGCTTATCACTCCTTGAACACCTCCATACCGTATCACCCAAACTTCCCGTCATTGTGATGACGGCTCACTCCGACCTCGATAGCGCTGTAGCCTCTTATAGCCGCGGTGCATTCGAATACTTACCTAAACCCTTCGACGTGGACGATGCCATTTTACTGGTTCAGCGCGCACTCGAGCGGCACCAGCAACATCCGATTGCTACTGAAGCCGAGGTCGATAATGCTCAACCACAAATTTTGGGCGAAGCACCGGCAATGCAAGATGTCTTCCGAGCCATCGGCCGGCTTGCCCAAGCAGAAATTACCGTGCTCATCAACGGCGAGTCTGGAACAGGAAAAGAGTTGGTCGCCAAGGCTGTTCATACCAACTCACCGCGAAAAAACGGGCCCTTTATCGCATTGAACATGGCGGCGATTCCGAAAGATCTCGTGGAATCAGAACTCTTTGGCCATGAAAAAGGTTCCTTTACCGGTGCCACTGGAGCCCGAACCGGACGGTTCGAACAAGCCAACGAAGGCACACTGTTTCTCGATGAAATCGGTGATATGCCTTTTGATACGCAAACTCGGTTATTACGCGTGTTAGCTGATAATGAGTTTTATCGGGTCGGAGGCACCTCGCCTGTTAAAGTCAATGTGCGGATCATTGCCGCGACACACCAAAATCTTGAAGAGCGCGTTCGTGAAGGTCTGTTCAGAGAAGACCTATTCCACCGCCTTAATGTCATCCGCATCCAGCTTCCAGCGCTCCGAGATCGACGCGAAGATATCCCCCCCCTCGCCGAACATTTCTTGGCGCTAGCTGCACGAGAAATCAACACAGAGCCCAAGCACTTGGGTGACGATGCCAAGCGGGCACTGGCTGAGTTTAACTGGCCAGGCAACGTCCGACAGTTAGAAAACATGTGTCGCTGGCTATCTGTGATGGCACCAAATGCTCAGATTCAACTGCAGGATCTACCGCCTGAGGTCACATCACCTGTCGAGGGAACACAACGATCAACTCTCACGTGGACAGGCTTATTAAGAGAACGCGCAGCCAGCTTATTGCGTTCACACGAAGGCGAAGTCATCAGCAAGCTGACGGAAGAATTCGAGAGAACCTTGATTGAAGTGGCACTGGCAGATACCGCTGGCCGCAAAAAAGAAGCCGCAGAAAAACTGGGTTGGGGACGAAATACACTGACCCGTAAACTCAAAGAACTTGGGTTTACGGATACAGAAACAAACGACGATTAATTCGTGGTCTGCTGTTTCCGCTGTTCTAGCAATGCATCAAAATTGATCGGTGCCAGCATCGGCGCGGGGAAGGTGGCTTTAACGGCCAACGAATCAATCGTTTCACGCGCATAGGGGAACAAAATGTTGGGACACATTGAACCCAGAACATGTTCCACAGTCGCCTCATCGAAACCTTGAAGCACAAAAACACCCGCTTGCTGAATCTCGATTAAAAACGCGACTTCGTCATCGGTTTTCACCGTCACACCGAGCTTCAACACCACCTCATAAAGCGTGTCATTCAATTGCTCGTTGGTCACATCGACTTCAAGACCAAGCTTTGGATTCCATTGCTTTTCGAACATCTGTGGAGACTTTGGTGACTCGAGCGATAAATCCTTGGTATAAACCCGCGCGATTGAAAAATTTTGAGTTACTTCTTCAGACATGAATACCTGCTTCCTTTAGCCAAACTTCCAGTTGTCCCGAACGGAGCGCATCCTGGGTATCGTCACAACCGCCGACATGTCGATCACCAATAAAAACCTGCGGAACGGTTCGCCGCCCCGTCATTTCCATCATCTCTCGACGTTTTTCAGGGTGTTGATCCACCCGGATCTCTCGATACGACACATCCAGACCATCAAACATCTGCTTTGCCATGATGCAAAATGGACAGATGCCAGTGGTGTACATCACCACCTCAGTCATGATGACTTTCCTTTTTTCACTGGCAACGACGAGGCTGTCCATTCAGACATTCCGCCAGCTAGTCGCACCACCTGCTCAAATCCACGCTTTTTCAATGTTTTTGCGATTGATCCCGCAGACGTTCCCATCTTGCAAACAACCACCACCGGATGCGTTTTATACCGGTCAAGCTCTGACAGCTTTTTATCAAACACGCTCGCTGGCAGATTATAGGCGCCTGCAATATGGCCTTGAGAGAATTCTTTCTGTTCTCGAATATCGAGAATCAATGCATTTTCCCGATTGATCATCCGGGTGGCTTCTGTGGTGTTCACCGATTTTCCCGCTTTTTTAGTTTCTGTGTAGTAAAGCGTTCCAGCAGCTGACAGCCACAACACCAAAAGCACCCAGTTTTCCTGAGCAAATCCAATAAAATCCTGCATAAATGTTGAGAGACCGTGATCCAAATTAAGACGTCGAGTATAATGATGTCGCTGACGAAGTCACGGGTCCCTCGTCAGATCCTTGCCGAGATCCGTTTAATTCGATGATTTCTGGACCAAACCATGCGACCAAAACCTGTTGTACTTTTGATTTTGGACGGCTTCGGGCTGCGCGAAGCAGCAGACGATAATGCAATCTATCACGCGAACACGCCAACCTTTGATCGTCTGAATCAAACCGTGCCGCACGCAACACTTGAGACATCTGGTGAAGCGGTTGGCTTGCCAAAAGGCCAAATGGGCAACTCCGAGGTAGGACACATGAACCTCGGAACAGGCCGCATTGTGTATCAAGACTTCACGCGCATTAGTAAAGCGATCGACGAAGGTGATTTTGAAACCAACGAAGTATTAGTCAGCGCATGCCGACAAGCCAAAGCTCAGGGCGGCACCCTGCATGTACTGGGTTTATTAAGTCCTGGCGGCGTTCATAGCCACGAAGACCACATTGAAGCAATGATTGGGCTGGCCGATTCCTTAGGCGTTCCCATGACTCGATTGCACGCATTCCTCGATGGGCGAGACATGCCTCCACAGTCAGCAGAAGCATCCTTGGTACGCTTCCAACGCCTGGAAACGGTGCATACCAACTATAAGCTCTCGAGCCTCTGTGGACGGTATTACGCGATGGACCGTGATAACAATTGGGATCGGATCCAAAACGCCTTTGATCTAATCACCAAAAGCCAAGCCGAATTCTCAGCAGGAACAGCGATTGAGGGTCTACAGCAGGCCTATCAACGCGGTGAAAATGACGAATTCGTCCGAGCAACTCGGCTGGGCGAATCATGGGAAATGCGCTCTGAAGATGTGGTCATCGTGATGAACTTCAGAGCCGATCGTGCGCGAGAAATTACCAAAGCGCTCAGTGCCAAATCGCTACCCGAACTCAATCGGCCCAACTGGATCCCCGATCTTTCAGTATCGACCCTGACCCAATACGCCGATGATTTAAATGTCCGAGTAGCCTTCCCCCCAGAAACGCTCACCAAAACTTTGGGTGAGGTGGTTTCTCAAGCAGGCCTGAGACAACTTCGGATCGCGGAAACAGAGAAGTATGCGCACGTCACCTTCTTTTTCAGTGGCGGCCAAGAGGCCTTAGTTGCTGGTGAACATCGCGAATTAATCCCATCTCCCAAAGTCGCGACCTATGATTTACAGCCTGAAATGAGCGCTCCAAAAGTCACTCAGTACTTAGTGGATGCCATTTCGAAACAATCCTTTGATCTGATCGTCTGCAATTATGCCAATGGAGACATGGTGGGTCACACCGGCAATTTTGATGCTGCTGTCCAAGCGATCGAAGCACTCGATGAGGCAGTTGGACAAGTGATCCAAGCCTGCGACGCGGTCGGTGCAGCCTGTCTGATCACAGCGGATCACGGAAACGCGGAACAAATGCTTAACCCTGACAATGGGCAGCCGTTTACTGCGCATACCACAGGCCCGGTACCCATCTGGTTAGCAGCCAATCCTTTGGGCGCAAAAGGATTATCGCCTGGCGCTCTGCGTGACGTCGCACCGACGTTATTGGCACTATTAGCTGTCGATCAACCAACCGAAATGACCGGCCGGTCGCTCCTTCAATTCTAATGCGAGCAATCGTTTGGTTATGGATCGCTCTTGTTAGCATTCAAAGCCAGGCTAGTGAGATTCAAGATGCTGAGACTCAGCGTCTTCGGGCCGAACAACAGCTGAAAACACTCAAACGCGATGTGCAACTCGATGCCAAAAAATTGAAGGTGATCGAATCAGAGCTGAATCGACTGAATTCCGAATCAAAAAAACTGACTCGGGAAATCGCCTCTTCAGAACAGGTATTACGAGATCTCAGCGAAACCCAGCAAGAGACCGAAAACAAAATCGTCTCAAAGACCTCAGATCTTCAGAGACTTCTTGACCAATATCGAAACGAGCTCGTCGCCTATTACGTCACAGGCCGAGCACTCCGATCAAGCACACCAAGTGAAGGTCATCTCTCGGAGTACCTTCCATTTTTATTGGAAGCACGTCAAAAAAATGCAGCGGAGATCGAAGCGACTGCCGACAACTTGCGATCGTTATTGGTCGAGCAAGAGCGAAATACCAATAACGCGCAAAAAACACTGCTCGACCTCACTGATACACGGGACGCTCTATCGCAACGCACTCGAGACCAGCGGCAGTTGTTAGCAAGTATCAGCCGCAATTTACGGACCAAACAACAGCGTGAAGACGCTCTGAACTCTGATCTTCAATCATTAGACCGGCGGATTAAATCACTCCAGCTCGAATCCGGAGGCGCAGCGCTTGAACCCCTGAAAGGTAAAATGCGATGGCCTGTCGATGGACGCGTCTTGCGCCGCTTCGGGCAAAATCGACAAGACGGCTTTGGTGACTGGCAAGGACTTGTGATCAGTGCCACTGACGGTAGCGATGTCAGAGCTGTACAAGCCGGGAAAGTGGCATACGCTGGTTATCTGCTCGGCTACGGACTGGTGATCGTCATTGCACACAACGATGGGCATGCCACCATTTACGGTCACAACCAGAGCTTAAAAGTCGAAACTGGGCAGGCAGTTCTCGCCCGCCAGGTGATTGCGATTGCTGGAAATACAGGTAGTCTGGATGTGACTGCTTTATATTTCGGAGTGACCCGAAACGGAAAGTCTGTCAATCCAAGTTCATGGTTAAACTGAGAACATGATGAAACTAATTCGAAATACTCTGAGCTGTCTCCTCATCGCCCCTTTTGCTCTTCATGCTGCAGAACAACCCTCTGATGTGGAATCGCTCGATGCCTTGCGTGCATTCATTGAAGTGTATGAGCATATCAAGGGCGAGTATGTTGAAGAAATTGATGACCAGACGCTATTAAACGATGCAATCAATGGCATGCTCACCAAGCTCGACCCTCACTCGGGCTACTTAAAGCCCCGGGATGTTTCAAGCCTTCGTGACTCAACCTCAGGTTCATTTGGCGGGATTGGCATCGAAATGGATGTCGTGAACGGCCTAATTGAAGTGATTGCTCCAATCGACGATTCTCCGGCATCACGTGCGGGAATTTTGGCGAAAGATGTCATCACGCATGTCGACGACCAACCAATTCGTGATATCAGTCTTCAGGAAGCTATCGATATTCTGCGAGGACCGCTTGGTTCCACAGTGGAACTTGGGATTGTTCGGGAGGTGCAAGGCAAGGCTGAAGAATTAACGGTGGCACTCGAACGTGCTGTCATCCGTGTCACCAGTGTTAGGCAAGAAATGCTTCCCCACGGAGTGGGTTATCTTCGCATTTCACAATTCCAAAACCGCACGGGCCCAGATCTGATAAAGGCCATCGGAAATCTAAAGGCCCAAGGTCAGCTCAACGGCCTCATCCTCGATTTGCGAAACAATCCTGGTGGCGTATTGTCCGCAGCGATCGAAGTGGTTGATGCATTTATTGACCAGGGTCTCATTGTCAGCACCAAAGGACGCGATGAGTTTCTCGATGCCAAATATGAGGCGACTAACGCCACAGTCCTAAACCAAGAGCCGATCGTCATCCTGATTAACGGTGGCTCTGCATCTGCAGCAGAAATCGTTGCCGGGGCACTCCAAGATCATGAACGTGCCGTGCTGATTGGCACACCCTCCTTTGGGAAAGGTTCGGTGCAAACCATCTTAACACTTGAAAACGACTATGCTTTAAAACTAACGACAGCACTGTACTACACGCCGAATGGTCGCTCGATTCAAGCAACCGGGATTCAGCCCACCATTCAGGTTTCTGGCGGTGAGGCATTGATTGAATCAGATACCCGTGTTCGCGAGGCAGATCTTCCCAAGCATTTAGAAAACATAGGAGCCGAAGACCTAACCAACGAGAGGGTTGTCGATCGGCTGACCAAAGACAATCAGTTACTTCACGCCTACAACTTGCTCCGCGGAGCTCAGCTTCTAGCCCGTTAGCGACGGATCTCGATGCCAGCATTGGCCATGGCTTCTTTCGCTTCGCCAATGGTGAATTGCCCGAAATGGAAGATGCTTGCGGCCAAAACGGCCTCAGCGTGTCCCTCGATCACACCATCAACCAAATGCCGCAAATTACCAACACCACCTGAAGCAATCACAGGAACAGTCACAGCATCAGCGACCGATCGAGTCAGATCCAAATCAAACCCATCACGAGTCCCATCTCGATCCATCGAGGTGAGCAGAATCTCTCCGGCGCCGTAAGAAACCATCCGCTGAGCCCATTCAACTGCATCGAAACCGGTTGGTTTGCGCCCTCCGTGGGTGAAAATTTCCCAACGGTCTGGTCCTACCTGTTTCGCATCAATGGCCACAACGATGCATTGGGATCCAAATTTATCTGCTGCTTTTTTGACAAACTCGGGCTCGAAGACAGCCGCTGTATTGATGCTCACTTTATCTGCGCCTGCGAGGAGTAAATCACGAATGTTGTCGGTGTTTCGAACGCCTCCACCGACAGTCAAAGGGATAAACACTTCACTTGCCATCCGTGACACCGTGTCATAGGTCGTCGCTCGATTCTCATGGCTCGCTGTAATATCTAAAAACGTGATCTCATCGGCACCTTCTTGATTATAACGACGACTGATCTCAACAGGATCGCCTGCATCTCGAATACCCTCGAACTGAACACCTTTGACGACACGCCCCTGATCAACATCGAGACATGGGATGACTCGTTTCGCAAGCCCCACCTATCTCGACTCCGTCAAACCGATGGCTTCAGACAGATCAAGAGTGCCTTCATAAATCGCCCGACCAGTGATTGCGCCGATGACACCATCTGCTTCAACAGCGAGAAGCTCAGTCACATCCGATAACCCTTTTAAACCACCAGAAGCGATGACCGGACACCCTGTTTCACGTGCCAACGATGCGGTCGCCTCAATGTTGACTCCAGAGAGCATGCCATCCCGACCGATATCGGTGTAGACGATCGAAGAAACACCAACATCAGCAAATCGCTTGACGACTTCCACGGCTGAGACCGTACTTGCTTCAGCCCATCCTTCTGTAGCCACCCAACCATCTTTGGCATCGACACCCACAATGATTTGATTAGGAAACTGCCGGCAAGCTTCTGTCACAAATTCAGGCTCTTTGACTGCTTGAGTTCCGATAATGACCCACCTCAACCCAAGATCAAGGTACGCATCGATGGTCGCAATATCACGAACGCCGCCGCCAAGTTGCACCGGAAGCTCAGGATGTTTGCTCAAAATTCCGGCGACAGCCTCTTTATTTTCAGGCTTACCGGCAAACGCACCATCGAGATCAACCACATGCAACCGTTGTGCTCCAGCATCAACCCATCGATCTGCAGTCGCTACGGGGTCATCTGAATAGACGGTCGCATCCTCCATACGTCCCTGGCGAAGACGCACACAAGTCCCATTTTTCAGATCAATAGCAGGAATAATCAGCATGTCCCGTCCCAAGTTAAAAAGTTACGATAAAGTTGAATGCCAAAATCATGCGATTTTTCAGGATGAAACTGGACCGCAAACACCCTGTCTCTTGCAAGCGCGGCTGCAAAGGGAGACCCATAGTCACAGGTGCCAACAACACACTCGGCATGAATATCCGCGTACCGGTAGCTATGCACAAAATAAAAACGCGTTCGGTCTGGGATTCCTTCCCACATAGGATGCGAAACCTGCATCACTTCATTCCACCCCATGTGAGGCACTTTAAGCGGCTCACCGGCGCATCCAGTCATCGACCGAGGAAATTGCGTGATGTGGCCTTGAAAGACACCAAGCGCATGGATGCCTGAACTTTCTTCCCCATACTCCGTGAGAATCTGCATCCCGACACAAACGGCCATCAAGGGCTTTGATCCAATCAAATCCAAAACAACGCGATCTAATCCACGCTCCTGAAGTCCTCTCATGCAATCGCCCATCGCGCCAACTCCTGGCAAGATAACTCGATCAACGGCGGCAATCGTTGCCGCATCAGAAGTCACGACCACTTGATTTGAACCGGCATGCTCGACTGCTTTTGCAACGCTGTGAAGATTTCCAGACCCGTAGTCAATAACCGCGACTGTTTGTCGCATTTATAAAGACCCTTTGGTCGAGGGAACGATCCCACTCATCCGCACATCAGGCGTCAACGCCATCCGCAAAGCACGACCAAACGCCTTAAACACAGTTTCTATTTGATGATGTGAATTGTCGCCCTTCAGATTATCGATATGCAAAGTGACTTGTGCATGATTCACAAAGCCTTGAAAAAATTCTCTGAAAAGATCCACGTCAAAACCGCCAACGGCAGAACGCGTAAATGGGATTTCATAAAACAAACCAGGCCGCCCCGAAAAATCAATCACGACTCGACTCAAAGCTTCATCAAGCGGCACGTAAGCATGACCATAGCGAGTCATCCCTTTTTTATCGCCAACAGCTTGAGCAAATGCCTGACCCAGCGTAATACCGACGTCTTCGACAGTGTGGTGGTCATCAATTTCAAGATCACCAGTCGCCTGAATTTGAAGATCCACTAAGCCATGACGCGAGACTTGATCCAGCATGTGTTCGAAAAATGGAATCCCCGTGTTGAACTCGCCAATACCGGTTCCATCGAGATTCAGGTTGATTTGAATCTGCGTTTCCAGTGTATTTCGTTCAACTGAGGCAATACGATCTGCCATGGCCTGTTCCTTAAGCCGTTATAAACACCGTAGTATAGCGGTACTGGGTCCGACTGACGACAGAGGGTGTCATGCGATTTGTAAAAGGTTTTTTAATCTTAATAGTAATTTCGATTGTGGCGTTGGCTGCAACGGTCGCCTACATCACCCAAGTACTCGATCCAAATGACTTAAAGCCAACGCTCGTCAATGCCGCTAAGAACCAACAGGTTCAACTTGAACTTAAAGGAAATATTGAGTGGACGTTCTGGCCATGGTTCGGCATTTCAATGGACGATGTCAGCGCCTCATCGAATAACTGGAGGTTTGAAGCCGATCAATTGGAAGGCTCCTTATCGATTTTCTCCGTCTTGAGCGACACCATCATCATCGATCAACTCACTGCGATTGCACCCAAGGTCAAACTCGAACTCTCTCATTCGAAACAGCCATCAGCCATGAGCGAAGATGCGAGCGCGTCGGAATCGAAAACGATTTTAATCAGACAAGTGGCTGTTACTGACGGTGAGATTCTTGGACTGCATCCTGACCTAATGCTCAGTCGCCTTGAGCTCTCCGTCGACTCACTATCACCTGTAACCGCAAGTGATTTATTGCTATCGGCTTACATTACCTTTCGCGATTATCAAGCGCCAATCACGGTTCGCGCAGAAATCATTCCAACGGCAAGCTTTGACGGATTGACGATCCGGCAGTCGTCTATCGAATCACGTGATTTGACTTTGGCGTATGACGGTTATCTGAGTGCTTCAAGCGAAGGACAATTGAGTGGCGAAGGCCAAATTGAGGTTAGCGAGTTTTCCCTGCGGAAATGGTTAAGATCTGGTAATTGGCCGGTTCCTGATACACAGAATCTCGAACGACTGAATCGGCTGTCCATCAATACTGGGATCAAGTTATCTAACGAAATGATAAGTCTACGGCCTTTTTCGCTGATCCTCGACGAAACCAGTATCGATGGCCGGATTGATCTTAGCTTACGTCCATTGAATGTGGACTTGGAACTACTCGCAGATAGGCTCAACCTCGACAGCTATTTATCCTCAGATCCGTCAGCACAGCCAGGCTCATCGACAATGCCGTTCCCCTTGGTGACTGGAACCTACAAACTTGATTTTGGCGAGTTGACCGTCTCCAGCCACTTGGTCAACCAGGTAGGTTTCGATCTGGGTGTAGGGTCAGATGAAATTACGCTCGGCCGACTAGATGCAAACCTTTTTGGCGGAGAACTCCGGCTCGCCGGCACGCATCTGATCGCGCCACAAATTACCAATATCACAGGCTCAATGACTGAGATGCAACTTTCACAATTTGAGTTTTCCAAACCGCTTGATTCGCTATCGGGATCTCTAAAATCGACCTTTGATCTGCGGATGGCGGGACGGACACCGGACGAAATGTTGGCTTCCGTTTCGGGGCCCTTACGACTGCAGATCAAAAATGCGTTCCTCGGCCCCCTCAATCTGTCTGATACGCTCTGTCAGTTGAGCGGAGGAAATGGGGAAAGTATTTTCGATGCTGCCGATACACTGACAGCGAGAGCTGAATTTCAAGAAGGAATCGCTGTCATCGAAGCTGTCGATGCAACCGTCGCTAATTTGAATATTCAGGGAAGCGGAAGGGTGAGTCTTGTCTCGACGGCCGCGAACATTCAAGGAACAATCCGTGTGCCCTCGGATGGTGTTCTTGGTTCGTGCATGGCTCCTGAGTTTTTGCGTGGAGTCAGTTTACCACTCGTGTGTAGGGGACAAATTCGCAACGAGAACCTTGCGTGCTCAGTGGATGAAACGGCACTTCAACGCATCATGTCCAAAATGGCTGAGGTTGAGGTGAAAAAGAAAGCCCAAAAGCAACTGCAACAGGCAAAGGACGCACTGAAATCATCTGTTCAGGATGCTCTTCAAGATCGTGCTACCGGCCAAGGATCCGAACTTCTCCAACAACTGCTGAAGCAATGATCGAAAGATTCGCAGAGCGTCTTGCCGAATGGCAAAGAAAGCATGGCCGACACGATCTGCCTTGGCAGCAGCATGGACCCTATGAAACTTGGATTTCGGAGATCATGCTTCAGCAAACTCAAGTCCAAGTTGTCATTCCGTATTTCAATCGTTTTGTTGCGAGCTTTCCTTCGGAGGAAATTCTCGCTTCAGCACCAATTGATGACGTGTTAGCACATTGGGCGGGCCTTGGATACTACTCACGAGCGCGAAATCTTCACCGAGCCGCGCAGTTGATTATGCAAGAGCATCAAGGGAGTTTGCCGAATGATCTTGACGCCTTGGTCGCTCTGCCTGGAATCGGGCGTTCAACAGCAGGAGCTATCTTATCGCTTGGATTCGGAGCGAGAGGAGTGATCCAAGATGGCAATGTAAGACGAGTATTATCACGCTTATTTTGCATCGCGGGCGACCCATCCAAATCAAATGCGCAAAATCAACTGTGGGATCTTGCGGATACCTTGACCCCCGATAGCGGGGCTGAATCAAAAATACATACGCAAGCGATGATGGACTTAGGTTCACTGATATGTCGGCGCAGTAAGCCCAACTGTAAAGCCTGCCCGGTTGCCGATGACTGCCAGGCACTGCAAAGCGGTTCGATTTCCAGGTTCCCTGAGCGCAAGCAAGTCAAGCAGCGGCAAGAAGAGCTCTGGATTATGTTGCAATTGGTCAATGCAAACGAAGAGACGCTTTTTATTAAAAGGCCATCACCGGGGATATGGGGCGGGCTTTATTGTCCACCAATTGGGGTAAGCTTGAACCAATTGGCAGCAGATATCGTAAACACAAAGCAGCTTGAAACAGAGTATGTCGGAGCAAGCAAACACACCTTCAGTCACTTTCGAGTTCGAATTGAGCACTATGTTGCCTCAGTCAATTCGGCGGATGTACGAGTAGGTGAGTGGTGCCGAACTGAGAGATTTCAAAAAGGGGTTCCTGCCCCCATTCAACACATTCTTAGTCGTGAGGAGATCAAATGACGCGTCTGGTTTTTTGTCGGAAATATAAGCAAGAACTCCCAGGATTATTGGCGCCACCGCTGCCGGGTCAGGTAGGAAAAGATCTCTACGAGAATGTTTCGGAGAAAGCTTGGAAAGAGTGGCAGTCAAATCAAACCATGCTCATTAACGAACATCGGTTGAGTTTGATGGAGCCAGACTCGAGAAAATTTTTGATGAAAGAAATGCATCGGTTTCTTGAAAATGAGGAGTACGCTAGAGCAGAGGGCTATATTCCGCCATCAAGTTGACACCATCCAACAATTTCTGTTCAATACGCGACCTACTCTTGTCGGCCAGATAGCTCAGTTGGTAGAGCAGAGGATTGAAAATCCTCGTGTCGGGGGTTCGATTCCCTCTCTGGCCACCATTCTCAGCACATCTCTTTACATAACTCGTTGATATGCCTGCACTTACCGTGTCCAGCAGTATTGTAGGTACAACAAATGAGTGCACAAATTGATGCCCCCAAATACACCTATCTCAAACGTGGTGTGTATTACTTTGTGAGACGCATTCCTAGCGATTTACAG
>JAHEDY010000003.1 GCA_024640985.1 Gammaproteobacteria bacterium | reverse complement strand
CTGGAACAGAAGTTGAATTCCAGAGACCGCATCAGATTGAAGCCGTCGGACTGATGAATCGAATCGAAGCGACAGACTCAGGGATTCGGTTTGTGTACGTCCTACCGCTTGGCACAAAACGTGTCTTGATTGAACACACCGAATTCACAACCAAACTCGCAGACCTTGTTGCACTACAGTCAATGAACAGAGACTATCTCAGTCGTGAGTTTTCAACGAATCCCTTTCGAACAATCCGCACGGAGTCAGCGCACATCCCGATGGGCTTTCGATCTAAAGCGAGCCATCTTGGAATCCCAATCGGTGCCCGCGGCGGCATGACTCGAGATGCAACCGGTTACGGTTACCGAACAATTCGCTATGCCTGTGAAGCCATGGCGCGCGATTTAATCACCAATAACCAAACAACGCGATATGATCCATCTCTCACAACCCAGTGGGCAGACACCGTGTTTCTGAATCTGATTGATCAACGACCTGACTCCATCCCCGAGATCCTTCTAACAATCGCCAGACGGATGACAGCCGATCAGTTTGCCGGCTTCATGATGATGCGGACGCCGAGCGATGTTTTCCGAATCCTTTGGAGCGCTCCACTGAGGCCCTTTACGTTTGCGTTGATAGGGAAGTACCAGTGGATCTAAGTCTGATTTTGGCGTCTTGTTTCATTTCGCTGGTGGGCTTACCCCATGGCGCACTCGATCCGGTTGTTGCGTATCGTAATGGCCTGATCAACGACTGGCGATCAATCATCCAATTTTTGGTTTTATACACAGGGATCGTTGCAGCAGTGGTGGGACTTTGGATCCTTGCCCCAGTCCTTTCACTGATCGCATTCCTGTTAATTTCAAGCCTGCACTTCGGCCGGGATTGGCGAACCAAAATCAGCCTCGGTGGATTTGGCTACGGCGCCTTCATTTTAGGCTTACCCGCCTGGACTCACGCCCAACAAGTCTCTGAAATTTTTGGGTTTCTTGTCTTCGGAGCCTCATCTGCCTTTCCATTGATAATGCTACAGGCCGCGGGTGTATTGGGAGCCCTCTTGTTAGCATTCGATCTCCGACGCCTGTCGTCGATCCGGAAGCTCGAGTTGATCCTCCTCGCAGGCATCGCTTGGACACTGGAACCTTTATGGTATTTCGTTGTGTATTTCTGTGCGTTTCATAGCCCACGGCATCTCATCGCCGAATTTCGACAGATGCGTCCAGAGACGCGGCTCACCGCTTATATCGTCATGCTAACCATCACCATTGCCACACTTGCGATAGCCGCGGTATCGGGTTCGCACATTGAGCGGTATGCTGACCGGGTGGACATGGTCATCTACCAAGTGCTGTTCATCGGTCTTGCCGCGTTGACGGTACCTCATATGTGTCTCCTCGAGTGGGTTGGTCGAAAACATCATGAATAACCTCACACGCAAGCTCGGTCATATCGAACATGCGTTATCACAATCCACAAAAATCAACAGCTTTGATCAGATCAGAGTGAAGCATTGTGCGCTTCCCGATCTTGATCTTGATCGAATTAGTCTCAACACAACACTCTTTGACCATTCAGTCGCTGCACCTTTTTTCGTCAGCTCGATGACAGGTGGGCCGACAGAATCCGAAGCCATCAATCGACGTTTAGCCGAAGCCTGTCGAGAGATGGGGATTGCAATGGGGGTCGGCTCACAGCGGGTTGGCATTGAAGATGGCCATACCGGCGGCCTCAATGGATCCATCCGCGATGCCATCGGATCATCGCCCTTATTTGCAAATTTCGGAGCAGTGAATCTGCTCGGCTTATCCGATGTGAATGATCTCGGCCGTATTCTGGATCCGATTGAAGCAGACGCTCTCATTTTACACCTCAACCCCATGCAAGAAGTGTTTCAGGCATCCGGCGATACCAACTGGACCGGAGTCATTGAACGGATTGCAGCAACCTGCAACTGGTCTCCAGTTCCAGTGATTGCCAAAGAAGTCGGTTTTGGTCTTGATGCAGGTTCCGCAAAAATACTCATTGATGCTGGGGTCGACGTACTTGATGTGGCAGGGCGAGGTGGTACGCGGTTTGCCGATATCGAGATTGCCATGAATGCGGACATTCAACAGGTGCTCTCCGATCAACAGTTGTTTGACGGATGGGGATATACCACCGTGGAATGCTTGCAGATGATGCAATCCTTTTTTCCAAAGCAATGTTGCTGGGCATCTGGGGGCGTGCGTCATGGGCTCGATGTTGCCAAAGCCTTATGTCTCGGCGCGAGTGCAGTTGGCATTGCTGGTCGATTCTTAAAACCTGCGACTGAGTCCACCGAATCCGTGATCGCGACAATGCAACAATTTATGGATGAACTTCGAATCGCCTGCTTCGGAATGGGTATCGAGTCGGTTCAACATCTGGATCAACAACTCTTATGGGATGGATCGCATGCAAGTTAAAGAACTCGTCTGGCAGCAGAACTCAAAGGATTGCGAGTGGAAAGAACGCGACGACGGCTCGGTACAACTGACTATTGAGGGTGCTTCAGTGCTCTTTGATAATCGAGCTCAAGCGGAACAAATGATTGAAGCCTGGGTGGTATTTAACCGAACCGAGGCGTCAAGCAAGACGATGACACAACCCGTGCCGAACCCTCAGCGAACGAGGTCATCAGTGAGTGCGGATTTTCCAAAAAAAGTGAGGAATGCGATCTTCATCATGGTCGGACTTGGCGCGACAATTATGATCGTTGATGCCCTACGCTACTTAAATAGCGGCCAATAAATGTCGAGACGCACACAATAACATCTTGTTCTTAGGTCGCCTTCTTCATCGATAAGATCTGGCAAATGATTTGATCTCTGCGACGTTTCATCTCCTCCGTATCTAGCCCATTGACGTCAACATATTGTTGTTCGATCAAACGCTGTGTGTCGTCATCAAAAGTCACCTGTCCTGCGCTAGACCACCAGTTCTCGAATGACGGACCAAGATGCTGAATGAATCCTAAAAGCCCCTGGTCTCCAGCCGCCAGTGAAAATAATTGATTAGGACCATAAACTGCCCAGCGAAGCCCGGGGCCGTTAGCAATGGCCTTGTCAATGTCAGGAAGCGAGGCGACACCTTCTTTCGCGAGATGCAATACTTCTTGCCACAACACCGCTTGTAAGCGGTTGGCGACATGTCCTGGAACGCTTTTTTTCAACTCAATCGGCACCTTGCCAAGTGACTCGTAAAACCCAAGAACCTCAGGCACTAAACCAGATCTCGTCAGATCATTTCCCAAGACTTCGACCAGTGGGATCAAATGGGGTGGATTGAAAGGGTGCGCAATCACCAGCCGCGATGGATTCGTCAAGCCATCTTGCAGTTCACCCAGAGTCAATCCAGATGTTGACGACAAAAGAACAGCGTCAGAATCGAGAGCAGTTTCAATCTCTTGATATAACGCATGCTTGAGTGACAGATCTTCGGGTGCATTTTCTTGGATAAACCTGGACCCCTTCACCGCTTCTCGAGCATCGGTTGTAAATTCGAGGCACTCGGAACACCCAGAGCCGGGGTAACCCAAGGCATCAAGCGTTGACTGCGCCCTGGCGATAGCATCCAAGATCTGCTGCTGCATGTTTGGATTGGGATCGTACGCAACCACGCGATGACCGGCAGCCAAAAATAGCGCACACCAGCTTTGCCCAATGGTTCCAGATCCCAGTACAGTGATATTCACAAAGGCGCCCCTTTATTAGACTAAAGTTGAATAAACGACCACAATTTGCCGATCATTGCCTGATGCTCACGAAAAAGCCATGCTTGGAACTCAGCGATCGTCAGCTGATTTGATTGCTCAAAGTCTGCGCAAACCCGTACCGGACATAGGTTTCTGCCGAACCTTAGTGTTCCCCGCGATGATTTTGTCACATTCTTGCTCGCGAATTTCATCCATGCGGTAGAATCTTAAGCAGGTCGTTGAAATCATTGGAAACTCAGATTTTCTCACCGCTTCCTACAGGAATCGTTGCCCAAACCGATCCTGTTCTGTACATTCTTCCAAAAAACCATCTAGACCATAGGGACACAGATGTATTTGAAGCGCCTGACGGCTCAAGTCACCGCAATCGCGATTGGATGCGCCTCGACCGCTGTATATGCGGATGCAAACTATACGCAGCGTGCGAAAGAGCAGGCTGAACGCGCCGCGGCCGCAGCTGCCATTGCAGCAGATCAAGTTGAAGCTGCCCGTGTTGCGGAACCAGAAACCTCAACTCAGGGTGCAGAGACCAATGTTGCGCCCGCGGGTAATGCTGCTCAAACGTCGACCAGCACACGATCAAGTTCTTCTGAAACCGCGCAAGCCGATGGCGTTAAAACAGATGCCAAGGCGAGTAACCGTGGTGGCAATGGTCCGATGGAAGATCAACCTCTGGTGATCGATGTCTCGAATTTGTATGACGAAGATGGTCTTGGCGATCTCACCATGCAGTGGCAAGTCGAGCTTGCAAGCGGCGGATGGCAAACCATCGACGGCGCGGTATCACAATCCTTTACACCACGGCAAAACCATGTCGGCAGTTCATTACGGGTTGTCATTCAGTATGTCGATGGCGAGGGAACACTGGAAGTCATTGAGACTGCGCCAACAGGTGCTGTGCAAAATGCCAACGATCTCCCACAGGGACTTCCGATCATCAGCGGCTCCTCAGTCGAAGACAACACCATTAAGATCGATGTCTCGGGCATCTCCGATGAAGACGGTGTCGGCCAATTCACGTATCAATGGGAACGCTCATCTGATGCAGCACGCTGGACCCCGTATCAAACGAATTCCGTCAACCCGGCATTGCTTCGCTTAAACCAAGCGGAAGTGGGTTTTGCCTACCGAGCGATCGTGTCGTATCAAGATGGTTTTGGTACAACAGAAACACTGGTGACTCCAGCAACAAACATGGTTCAGAACATCGACGATCCTGTCGAGGGTGAAGTCATGGTTGTTGGCCAATCGAAAAAAGGCCAGCGTTTACAGATCGACACGTCGAATCTGTCAGATGATGACGGAATCGCGAATGTTCGCTCGACCTGGGAAATGTCTGACAACGGTCGGTCATGGGTGTCCATTCCAGATGTCTATGGCAACAGTATGACGCTTGCTCAAGCGCACGTTGGCAGCCTCATCCGCGTTCGCGCCGTCGTCGTTGATAGTTTTGGTTCAGAAACCACTCTATACAGTCAGCCGACATCACTGGTCCAAAACGTCAACTCAAAGCCAAAGGGTGTCATTCGCATTCTTGCCACTGGCAACTGATTAGCGGCCTCTGAGAAACAGACGGTCTAAATCATGCATCGATAGTGCCGTCCAGGTTGGACGGCCATGATTACACTGACCAGACCGCTCGGTCCGTTCAATATCTCTTAACAAGGCATTCATCTCGGACAGCGTTAATTGACGATTCGCCCTGACCGAACCATGACAAGCCATTGTCGCCAATAAATGATCGCGAGCTTCAACGATCCGATCACTGGTTCCAACTTCAGCGACATCACTCAACACATCACGAACCAGATCTTCATGACTGGCCTGTCTTAAGATAGCGGGGACATGTTCAATCCGAACTGTCTCAGGACCCACGCGTTGGACCCCCAGTCCAAATTGACCAAATAATTCCGTCGTCTCTTCAACCAACGAGGCTTCCTGCTCACTGACATGCATCGTGGTCGGAATCAATAGGGGCTGGCTCACCAAGCCCCGATCATCCAAAGCCCGCTTCAACGCCTCATAGGTGATTCGCTCATGGGCAGCATGCATATCAACAACAATCATCCCGTCACGGGCTTGTGCGAGGATATAAACGCCATGTAGCTGGGCAATCGCATAACCCAAGGGTGGGATTTCCTGAGAGGCATCTTCAAGAGGCTGGCTGGTCTCAACTGGTCTTGTCAGTTGTGAGAGTACATCCAGACTATCGATCGATCGTGACTCTGGAAATCGAATCCCTGACTGAATCTGCTGAGCCTCGGCTTGTATGCCGTTAGACGGATTCTCTTGCTCCTGACCAAGCACTTGATCCGGTCGATCTGCTGCCAAAACCCGAGAGACGGAACGCAGTAAAAAATCATAAATCAGACGCGAATCTCGGAATCTGACTTCATGCTTAGTGGGATGAACATTCACATCCACTTGCGCGGGATCGAGCTCCAAATACAGTAAATAACAAGGATGCCGGCCATGAAACAGCACGTCGCGATAGGCTTGTCTTAAGGCATGAGAAATCAACTTATCCCGAATGATCCGCCCATTGACGAACACATACTGACAATCAGCCTGTGCTCGATTAAAAGTCGCGCGACAGGCCCAGCCTCTCAAAGACAAACCAATCGCACTGGAGTCAACAGGCAAGGCGGCGTCCATAAAACCGCGACCCAATAGGGCAGCGACGCGCTCCATTTGACTGTTTTCAGTCAACGCAGGCGGCAATTGTCGCGTCACGCGCCCCTGGTGAACCAGTCGAAACCCGACGTCGAATCGACTCAATGCCTGGCGACTCACGACCGTATCAATGTGGCCAAACTCAGTTTTCTCAGTCTTTAAAAACTTCCGTCGCGCTGGGGTATTAAAAAACAAATCGCGCACATCGACTGTGGTCCCTCGAGGATGTGCTGATGACTCAACCGAAGGTTCCATTTCTCGGCCTTCGACCGAGACTTTGGAGCCTGCTTCACCCTCGACCGCTGAAATCAAATCCAATCGTGACACCGAGGCGATCGAGGCTAAAGCCTCACCCCGAAACCCTAATGTGCTGACAGCTTCCAAATCATCAAGATCAACAATTTTGCTCGTCGCGTGCCTGGATAAGGCCAAAGGCAATTCATCCGCATGAATTCCCACACCATTGTCGCGGATCCGAATACGCCCAATACCACCAGATTCACAGTCAATATCGATCTGTGTCGATCCTGCATCCAGGGCATTTTCAACTAACTCTTTCACCACACTCGCAGGGCGTTCGACCACCTCTCCGGCAGCAATCTGATTGGCTAAACGTGGCGACAAAATATGGATTGAAGCGTCAGATTTCATCAATTTGCACGTGAGTCAGGCTCATCACAGCCTCTCTCACCTCATGAGCTCGTGACCAGTCACCTTTCGGGCATGACTTCCGAGCCGAATCTAAAAGCGCCTCAAAAGCCCCTGTACGCTCCTTTTCAATCTGCTGAGCGACTGGGCCCTTACCTTCCTGTTTAATCACGACCATCGCATCGAGAATGTCTGCAAGCTTCATACAAATATAGATATGTGGTCGAGTCGTTTTGGCTTGATGCTCACGCGCAGCGGCATCCGGACAAATCGATGCTTCCAGTTGATCAATCGGCGACTCACCCGGCGGGAAGACTTGCTTGAGCTGTCGCTTAATCGGGGACGGCATGTCCCCCGTCACAACCTCGGAGAGATCATGCATCAAGGCCAATTCGTACAACAATACTTGATCGTCAGCAGACAAGTCAGGATACACTCGGGATGCAATCTCCCGGGCATATAAGGCGACCAAACACGAGTGCTCAGCGACCGAGGGATATCGGTGGCAGTTCACGGAATGCCAACGGGTCACGGTCCCAGCAAAGGGCAAGTTCCGAATATCAAATTGCATGGATTTCATCGGGCCATGCTACCGCGGTGACAGCGGGACCTCTAGTTTTTGACCAAGATGAATCACATCCGATCGCAAACCATTGAGCTCTTTGAGTGCTTGTAGTGACAAATTGTAACGAGCCGCTATTTCAGACAAGGTATCACCCCGCTTCACTTCAATCACCACACGTTTACCGGCATTTTGCTTGCGCCAAGCCACAAAAGTGTTGGCGGGCGGGCTCTTCTCGAAATACCGTTTGATTCCTTCAAAAATTGCTCCAGCAATTTTTTCCTGCTCGCGAGAGCTCGACAACCGCTTGGCATCAGATCGATTGGACAGAAAACCTGTCTCGATTAATAACGATGGAATATCGGGACTTCGAAGAACAACAAAGTTCGCAAGCCCCAGTTGCTTCTTATGCACGCGACCTGCGTCAGTCAAATCATTCAATACACTCTGACCTGCCTGTTTTGAAATACGAATGGCTGATTCCATGGACATGTTGAGCAACACCTGACGTGTGTCGTTATCCACATCACCCAAATCCACGCCACCGGCTAAGTCATCTGCATTCTCAGTGTTCTGAAGCCAACGCGATAACTCAGAATTCGCACCTCGGAGCGATAAGGCATACACCCCAGTTCCACGGACGTTCTTATTTTTCGGAAAACTGTCTGCGTGAATCGACACAAAAAAATCAGCACCAGCCTCTCGCGCCAATCGTGGTCGACTCTTTAACGCAACAAATCGATCATCATCACGTGTCAGCACCGCGCGGTAGCCAGGTTCACTCTGGAATCGACGGGCAAGTCGTTTGGCAATTTGCAAAACCACCTTCTTCTCGATCACACCATAGGAGGAGGCACCGGGATCCTTGCCACCATGACCTGGGTCGATGGCCACCACAATGTCCCGTTTTTCGACCGGTGGTTCCGTTGGCTCAGCAGACGGCTCTCCACGAATCGACGCTTTTTCACCAGCGACATAACCCACCACATCAACAACCAGTCGATCAGGAAACCGGCCCTTGGGTCCGAGCGCGAACACATTGGACCGATAATCGCCGCCGAGATCGAACACCAGTCGACTCCCTTGACCACGAACCGAACTGCGTATTCGGGTGATGCGAGAATCATCGATTGTTGTGATCGCACGCAATGAGCTCATGCTCAGATTGCTCACATCGAGCACCAAGCGGCTTGGATTGCTTAAGTTAAACGAGGAAAATTGAGGCCGCCCAGACAGCTCAAGCACCACTCGAGAACTGTCTTGATCGGCCGAAGAGCGCACCGATTTCAACTCAATCGCCTGCACCGAAGCTGACCACAATCCAGCAATCAAGGTCAGGATCAGGCGCATCATTCGGATTTTGGCACCTTCAGTTTGGCTAACCACTGCTCTCCTTTTTCAGACTTCGCGGAGAGTGCGCATAAACGACCCTCGTCGTGCCACATCAAATGCACATCCAAATCTGGCGCAGGCAATAATGGCCCCGCTCGCTCGGGCCATTCAATCAACAGACCCTGCCGATCCAGCATATCGCGAAAGCCCATCAACTCGAGCTCCTCGGGATCCTCTAGACGATATAAATCCATGTGAGACACAGTCAATTGTTTGCTAATCAGGTAGGTTTCACACAAGGTGTAAGTCGGTGATGGAATCGCATCCGTCACACCGAGTTTCTTCAGAAAAGCACGCGCCAGATGACTTTTTCCAGCACCTAAATTTCCGGTCAGCGTGACCAGAAATGGAGCTTCTGGGCAGCTTTTTGCTAATGCCTTACCCAGTTTCCGTGTCATCGACTCATCGATCAATTCTATTCGCATCAAGGATTCCGGTTCGCGATTACTCTGGTAGTGTACCGGTCATGGACCCATCATGGCACCAATCAGATCAAGTTCTCGACAGGCTTCGCGAAAAAGCCCTCGAGCTCGGCTTCACCGCTGTCGGCGTCACTGACCCGGATGTGTCCCAACACGTATCACATCTTGAACGCTGGCTTGAATCTGGCTTCCATGGATCCATGGAGTGGTTTGAACGGCATCTTGACCTTCGGAAAGATCCCACACAGTTAGTTCCTGGCACCCAACGAGTGATTTCTGTTCGACTGGACTATCTTCCCGAGAATACCGACTGCATCGACATCTTAAACGATCCAGACATCGCCTATATTTCCCGCTATGCGCTCGGACGCGATTATCACAAACTCATGCGCAAACGGCTGAAACGCCTAGGCGACTGGTTTAGCGACGAAATCGCACCTCACGGCTTTCGTGTGTTTTCTGACTCCGCACCGTTGCTTGAAAAGCACTTGGCTGAAAAAGCCGGGCTTGGCTGGATAGGAAAACATACCTTGCTGTTATCCAGAAGTGCCGGAAGCTGGTTCTTCTTGGGTGAGCTTCTGACCGATTTTCCACTCCCCTTGTCAGTCGAGCACGAAAAAGCCCGTTGTGGATCCTGCACCGCATGCCTTGATATTTGTCCAACAGATGCGTTCCCAGCGCCCTACCAACTCGATGCAACCAAATGCATCAGCTATCTGACGATTGAACACAAAGGCCCAATTCCAGAAGCGTTGCGCGCACCGATGGGAAATCGCGTATTTGGATGTGATGATTGTCAGCTGGTCTGTCCATGGAATCGTTACGCGGCCATCGGCGATCCAGCCTTCCAACCACGACATGCCTTGGATCGCCAACCACTTTACGAGTTGTTTCGCTGGACTGAAGAGGAGTTTTTGATGAAAACCGAGGGCAGTCCAATGCGGCGCGCGGGCTATGTCAAATTCCTGGAAAATCTCGCGATTGGACTTGGTAATAGTCACTCCGACACCGAACAAGTGATCCATACTCTCGGATCAAAGCTTGGCCTATATGGGCCCACGCTGGATGAGCACATCCAATGGGCGATCGCCGCTCTTAAGCGTCGAGCCTCAGAAAATGCGCGCGATAATGCGTCAACTCGGCAATCGAATCATGCACATCAGCAAGCGCCAGATGCTGGCCAGATTTGACCAAACTTTCAGACACCTTGGGATTCCAGCGCTTCGCCAGCTCTTTCAATGTCGACACATCCAGATTCCGGTAATGGAAATATGCTTCGAGATCAGGCATGTATCGAGCCAGAAAACGCCGGTCCTGACAGATTGAATTTCCACACATGGGCGACTGACGCGGATCGACGAACTGACTCAAAAACTCAATCGTCTTCAGCTCAGCGTCCGCTTCAGTAATACTGGAGGCTTTGACACGCTCGGTGAGACCAGATTTTCCGTGCTGCCGCGTATTCCATTCATCCATCCCATCGAGACGTTCTTGTGGCTGACTAATGGCATACACCGGGCCTTCACCCAAGACATTCAAGTCCTTGTCAGTCACGACAGTCGCAATCTCAATGATCCGATCATGCTCAGGAGACAGTCCGGTCATTTCCAAATCAATCCAGATCAAATTCAACGCGTTTTTCATAAATGTCCTGTAAACGTCATGCACTCAGCCAGGGTTTTCGATTGGGTCACGATTTTTAACAATCGATCCACACCAAGGGCCACACCGTAGCTCTCAGGTAATCCAGCCGTCAATGCTTCCAGCAAGGCCTCATCTTTGGGGATCGCGGGTCGATTCAGCTGCTCACGGCGTGCCTGATCATGAGCAAACCGTCTTGATTGCTCAGCGGGATCAGTCAGTTCATAGTAGCCATTGGCAATCTCGTTACCCGCCATGTAAAGCTCAGCACGCTTGGCTACAGCATCATCTTCGCGGGTTTCGACGCGGGCAAGTGCTGCTTGAATCATTGGGAAATCGACGACCACATGGTTGCCTAAATGCGGCTCGATCTCAGTCGCGAACAACAGGTTCAACAAACTATCCAAATCCAGCTGGGCAGCAGCCTTCACCCCCAGTAGATCCTTCGCAAAAGGAATCAAGGCTTGCGAGTCTGTGCGATGCGGATTCACACCAAATGTCGATTCGAAGAGGTCACGGTAGGAGATCACTTCCGGACGGCCATACTCCGTCAGCGACTCAACCAAATCCTGAATCTCACCAACCATGGTCTCAAAGGGTCTAACTTCACATGGACGGTACCACTCAAGCATGGTGAACTCGATCGCATGCTCCGATCCCTCTTCATTGGCACGATATGCCTTGCCGATCGCATGCATCGGTCGCTGATGCGTTGATAACAAGCGTTTCAAGTAGGTTTCAGGAGACGTCAGCAGATAGCCGATCGACACACCAGCCGGATCCTTGACAGTAAAACTATCCAGCCATGGATCCGATGCGGGCGCTTTAGCAATCGCTGGCACATCCACTTCCAGCGAGTGACGCGCCTCAAAAAACGCACGAAGCCCGGTCAGTAAACTGGCGCGGGCTTCTAGCATGGTTCGAGTGGCCGTTGGCCGACCCTTCATTTTTTGGTCGCGCGTGACACGTAATCCCCAGTTCGGGTATCAACGCGCAGAATTTCACCTTGTTCGATGAAAAGCGGAACGTTCACAACCGCACCGGTCGACAAGGTGGCTGGTTTCGAACCACCTTGGGCGGTATCACCCTTCAGGCCTGGATCTGTTTGCGTCACTTCCAACTCAATGTGATTCGGCGGCGTGACAGCAAGCGGCGCACCATTAAACAACGTAATGATGTAAACCTCTTGCTCTTTCAACCACTTCACGGTGTCACCGACAGCTTTACTATCGGCAGCGTGCTGCTCGAAAGATCCATCGGTCATCATAAAGTGATAGAACTCACCATCGGCGTACAGAAACTCCATGTCGAGGTCAATCACGTCCGCTGCCTCAACCGAATCCCCTGACTTAAACGTCTTTTCGACCACGCGTCCGGTTTTCAGGTTTTTGATCTTCACGCGACTAAACGCCTGACCTTTTCCTGGCTTCACGAATTCGTTTTCAACGATCGTGCACGGATCACCGTCGATCAATACTTTCAGGCCAGATTTGAACTCATTGGTTGAGAACGATGCCATGAATTACTCTCCAGTAATGGCCACGGTAATCGTCGCAAATACCTCAGCGTGCACTTGGCATTGAACGTCATGCTCACCGGTGTTCCGCAATGGACCTTCGGGAAGACGGACTTCGCTCTTATCCAATGTTAAACCGTTCGCTTCAGCCGCTTCTGCGATGTCGCGCGTTCCAATCGATCCAAACAGCTTGCCTTCATCACCAGCTTTTGCAGTGATTGCGACGGTTTTACCATTCAATGCCTCGGCGCGCGCATTTGCGGCCTCTAGTTGCTCCTGTGCAGACTTTTCAAGTTCTGCACGGCGCGCTTCAAACTCAGCAACATTGGCTTCGTTTGCCAGCACAGCACGACCTTGTGGGAGCAAGAAGTTACGTGCATAACCCCCTTTGACAGTGACTCGGTCACCCAGAGCACCAAGCTTACCGACTTTCTCAAGCAGAATTACTTCCATTTATTCATCCTCATCTTCTGGTGGTTCCTTCTGCGCACGTGTTCGAAAGTCCACAAACGCATCAATCACCGCCAATAACGCCAACAACAATAAGAGATATGGCGTAAAAAATACCAATGCTGTGTAGAACATGATGATGAGTCCTCTCGACTCCCTCATGCCCGTCAGCCCATGCACCAATGCTATGCCGGCAAACATTAACGGCAGCGCGCCAACCGGAGAGAACCGGAGCATCCACGGATCGATCAAAAATCCTGTGGCTGCCAGGACCAGACATCCGACAGCAAACACTGGCGGAAGAATGACCGCCTCAAACTCGGTTTTAAACCCACCTGGGTTAAACGCCTGAGCTTGAAGAGCTCGCGCAAATGTCAGTGCGAACATCGCACTCACCATGTGCACAAAACTCAGTGCCCCAACAGACAGCGATGCCATCCATGCATCCACTGTTGGACCATCCACCCCAAGGGCCGACAGTTGCGCCGGTGCAGCAACCACTTCTTTGATTGCTGCAACCAGACCTTTGAGCGTCTCTTCATAGAGCGCGCCGACTAAAAACACCAAAGCTAGCGAGATACCAAGTCCCACCATCAGGACTGAAAGCCAACTCAGTGTGCGGTGAAGGACGGCTGCCAAGACAACTGTAATCACCAAAACCAGCAACATTGCTGAGTCACCGAATCCAAAAGCCATCACCGAAGCAACAAGCAATGGGATCAGGGTCACCAATCGGGATTTCTCGAGGCCTCGACGAAGCGCATATAACGCCACCACCGAAGCACCAGCCCATGACAATAGAGGCAAAAACAACAGCCCCGATGCGATCAGCGCTGCTCGCCACTCAGACGCCATTAAAAAGTGCGCCAGCCGTGTCATGGTATCCCCTGTTAATTAGATATCGTGCGAATCCGTGTAAGGAAGCAACGCCAAATAACGCGCGCGCTTGATCGCTGTCGCGAGCTGGCGCTGATACTTTGCACTGGTCCCCGTGATCCGAGAAGGTACAATTTTACCGGTTTCGGTAATGTACTGCTTCAGCGTATCCAGATCTTTGTAGTCAATTTCTGTGACGTTTTCAGCAGAGAAACGACAGAATTTACGACGACGGAAAAAACGTGACATATTTCTCTTCCTTACTCTTCAGTTGCTTCTTCAGAAGTCACGACGTCTTCAACATCATCAGCTTCTGCATTGTCGACATCATCAGTCTCTGAGGACTCAGCATCGCGATCACGGCGACGTTCTGAGCGGTCACGATCCTGACGGCTTTCAGCAGCTTTTATCGGAGAAATATCAGTCACCGCCTCTTTCCGCTTGATCACCATGTTACGCAACACAGCATCATTAAAACGGAACGTGGTGGTCAGTTCGTCAAGAACATCCACTGAGCTTTCGATGTTCCAAAGAACATAGTGGGCTTTGTGCAGATCGTTGATCGGGTAGGCCAGTTGGCGACGACCCCAATCTTCAAAGCGATGGACAGATCCTCCGCCCTCAGTCACGGTATTCGTATACCGTTCCATCATGGCTGGAACCTGCTCTGACTGATCCGGATGGAACAGCAAAACGATTTCGTAATGGTTCATTATGACTCCTTACGGGTTTCGCCACTCGGCCCATCCGAATGGCAAGGAGACTGACTGTTAGACAGGCAGTAGGGCGCGGGAGTCTAGACGACCCGGCACCCTATTGCAATCTCTGGCTGATCTTTAACTGTCTAAGTCGTAGCGATCATCGCCGTCTTCATCATCCATTCCACTGGCCGGAATTTTGACATTCCGAGCAGGAACAACTGTCGAGATCGCATGTTTATAAACCATTTGGCTGACAGTGTTTTTCAGAAGAACAACGAATTGATCGAATGACTCAATTTGACCCTGAAGTTTGATCCCGTTGACTAAGAATATCGACACTGGAACGCGTTCCTTGCGCAAAATATTCAGAAAAGGGTCTTGTAGTGAATGCCCTTTTGACATAGTTACCTCCCGATAGCGGACGGTCGTGGAGCCAATCATCCACTGCGGCTCCTAAAGTCGGGTGTTTTCACCCACGACGGTCTGTGTATGCGTTTTTGTTGTTAGTAGAGGACAACAAATGCTGCCCCTGCACACTAGTCTACACCAAAAGGTGTAGTAATCACGATTGTTTGCTCGCGGTCGGGGCCTGTGCTGACAATGTCAATCGGCGCACCGACCAATTCACCCAATCGATGAACATATTCTTTCGCGGCCAATGGCATTTCGTCAAGTGAGGTTGTCCCAAAAGTGCTGTCAGACCAACCAGGCATGGTTTCGTAGATCGGCTTCGCTGCACAAAAATCATCGCCACTTGGCAAATAATCAATCACTTCGCCATTCGGCAATTCGTAGGCGACACACATCTTCACTTCGGACAATCCATCCAATACATCGAGCTTGGTCAGGCAGATTCCACTAATGGAGTTGACTTCAATGGCGTGACGCACAGCCACAGCATCAAACCACCCACAGCGACGACCACGACCGGTCGTCGTGCCCACTTCCTGACCCTTGACCGCCAAATGCTCCCCGACTGAGTCAAACAATTCTGTCGGCATGGGACCTGCGCCAACGCGTGTCGCATACGCTTTAGTAATCCCCAAAATCGCATCAATATATCGCGGACCAAGCCCTGAGCCCGTGGCGACACCACCTGCTGTCGTGTTGGAGCTGGTGACAAAGGGGTAGGTCCCATGATCGATATCGAGCAGACTGCCTTGCGCACCCTCAAACAGCATAATTTTGCCATCCCGACGGCTTCGGTGAACCAAATCCACCGTGTCACAAACCGCCGACTTGAAATAACTCACCGCTTCAAGCGTTTCCTCAATCATCGCTTCCACGTCAACTGCCTCAGTCTGGTAGAGATGCGTCAGAATGAAATTGTGATACTGCATCAGTTCACGGACCTTTTCGGCGAACCGAACCGGATCCATCGCATCCGCGACCCGCAAGCCACGACGCGACACCTTATCTTCATACGCCGGACCAATCCCTCGTCCAGTCGTACCAATTTTTGCTTCGCCGCGCGCAGCCTCACGCGCTTGGTCTAGAGCAACATGCACTCGCATGATCAATGGACAGTTGGTGGAAACATGCAGTCGATCAACCACCGAATGCCCGCGCTCTTCGAGCATTTTAATTTCTTTCACCAAAGCTTCAGGTGATAACACCACGCCATTACCAATCACACAACGAACATGCGAACGTAAAATGCCAGACGGGATTAAATGCAGTGCAGTTTTCACGCCATCCACCACTAACGTGTGGCCTGCGTTGTGCCCCCCCTGATAACGAATCACGTAATCCACTTTTTCAGTCAGTAGATCGACGATTTTTCCTTTGCCTTCATCGCCCCACTGGCTACCAAGGATGACTAAACTCTGATGCATATGTAATGGACCTAACTCAGTTCGCGAGACGAACCAGTGTTTTCAAATCGGCGCTGAACCCTGTTGCTGCTCGCGCCCTGCCAAAAGACTCTCCGACGTGGTCATAGCGACCGCCTCGAACCAATAATTGATCCCGTTTCAACGAATAAATGCCGAATACCAGACCGGTGTGGTAATTCAATCCATGCGTTTCACCAAGATCGCAGTACCAGGAAATCTGCTCGGCACTCAAGCCATGTCGAACCTGAGAAATATCCATACATGCCTGATCCAACATCTCATGGCCTTTCAGTGCATCGAGCACGACATCCAAATCACCGTAGGCATTCTGAAACACCGCAATCTCTGGCACGGTCTTTTCCAAGCCTGCGAGTGCATCAAGATCTTTTCGCGCCAGTGCATCTAGGCCTTCTGCTTGAAAACTCGCCGACTGATTTGCCAACACTGCCCTCAGCGCGCCGGCATGGCCGAAATCGATCATCAATGGCTCATCAGTAAATGACCGCACCGTATCAAGCGCGAGTTGCACCACTTCGATGTCCGCAGCGATCTCAGGATTCCCAAAAATTTCCGCCCCTAATTGCAACGGCGAGCGACTGGAATCCCCGCCAGAGGCCACAGCGCGCAAGACACTGCCGCAATAACAAAGACGGGTAGTCCCCGATTCATTTAACGCATGCGCATCAATGCGGGCAGCCTGCGGAGTCATATCTGGACGAATACCCATCAATCGGCCCGAGACACGGTCAGTAATTACCATGATTTGATCGGCCAAATCCTGCCCAACACCGCTTGTTAAGCTGTCTAAATACTCCACCATCGGAGGCATGATGAGTCCAAATTGAGCCTCGCGGAATAAATCCAAGCACCGGCGACGGCCGTCTTCGATCGCCCACGCCTCTTCCGGGAGGCATTCCTCCATACCATCAGGCAAAATCCAGCTGGGTCGTGTCACAATCCGTCCCTAGAACCACATGCAAAGGCGGCGAGTTTACCAACACTCGCGAAAAGACGCATCCGGCAATCAGAATTTAACCAGATACGACAACGCACTGAGGTCCTGATAATTCAAACAATGATTGGCCTCAGCGCGCACTTTCGGTTTGGCATGATGTGCCACCCCAATTCCAGATGCCTTTAACATCGGAATGTCATTGGCACCATCGCCCACCGCGATCGTCTCAGCCAAGGAGATCCCAAGGGCTTTGACTTCAGACTGCAAGGTCTTAAGTTTCATTGATCCATCAATCACCGGCGGCATGACCTCCCCTGTGACCTGACCATGTTGGCATTGAAGAACGTTTGACAGCACAAAATCCATGCCTAAGCGCGCACCGATGCGATCAGCGAAATAGGAAAACCCTCCCGATACAATCCCCAAACGAACACCGGCTGCAGCAAGATTTGCAGTCAACACATCAGCACCGGGCATCAACGTCAGCTTCGCATACACCGAATCCAGTTCGGTCTCGGCAAGACCTCGTAGCAACCCCAACCGTTCGGTAAAACTCGCAATAAAGTCCAGTTCGCCCCGCATCGCTCGCTCAGTGATCGCAGACACTTGATCACCCAACCCGAATGCGCCGGCCAATTGATCAATCACCTCCTGCTGAATCAAGGTGGAATCCATATCGAAAAGCGCAAGCCTTGGACGCTCATCTCGGATCAGCAAACAATCGGTTTTCACCGCTTCAGCAGCCTCGTAAAGCCGATCTTCATCAATGGCTTCAACCGACAACTCGATGCAATCACAACTGGGGTCAACGCAAAGATCTGTCGGCTGGCGCGTCACAGGTTGCCAATGAGAGAGTGCCGCCCGGTCAAGCCATTGCTCAAATGCCGCTCGATGACCCGCTTCACTGACGAACCAGAGCAGTCTCATGACTCAGCCTCAAGGTGATCCACTCTCTGAAATCCTCGTGGCAACAGTTTTCCACGACGAGCACGCTCGCCCACAAAGTTGTCTAAATCAGCCGGGGTCAGTGTCACATGACGTTTGCCGGCAATCACACGAAGTGATCGAAGCGGCGGCAAGACAGCAATCGCTGTGACACGATGCCCATCTTTTAATAAGGCCGGCGGAATCTGTACGAGCTTATTGCCCTTACCTTTCGCCAACTCAGGGAGTTCATGAGCTTCAAACACCAACAAATGACCAGTAGAGACCGCAACTGCAATGCGCGACAAATCAGGATCGGCAATCATCACCGGCGGGAGTAGTTTCGCATCACCTAAGTTCACGACTGATTTACCGGCCTTGTTTCGACCCAATAAATCACCGTGTTGACAAATAAATCCGTAGCCGTAATCGGTCGCCAACACCCACTTGGTCGATTCATCAGCTAATGCCAATTGGGTGACCTTGGTTCCAGCGGCCAGATCAATTCGCCCGGACAGTGGCTCGCCCTGACTCCGAGCTGAGGGCAACGTATGGGTAAGCACCGAGTAGGCCCGGCCCGACGTATCAAACGCCACCAACGGTTGATTCGATCGGCCTTGGGCTGAGGTCAGATACTGATCGCCAGCCTTATACGATAGAGCGCCAGGATCGATGTCGTGCCCCTTGGCCGAACGAACCCAACCATTGTCACTCAAGACCACCGTCACTGGTTCTGAAGCCACCAATTGATCTTCTCGAAGGGCGCGGGCTTCCTGGCGAACAACGATGGGGGAATGACGGTCGTCGCCGTAAGTCTCGACGTCACGAGTCAACTCATCGCGCATTAGCTTGGTCATTTTTGACCGCGACCCAAGCACTCCTTCCAGAGAAGTCCGCTCCGTTTCCAGATCCTGCTGTTCCGCCTGAATTTTCTCTTCTTCAAGCTTCGCCAAATGACGCAACCTCAAATCCAAGATGGCGTTGGCTTGGACCTCGCTGAGTCCAAACCGCTCCATCAACTCGGTTTTTGGCTCATCCTCTTCACGAATAATTCGAATCACCTCATCAATACTCAGATAGGCGACCAAGTAGCCTTCAAGGATGTGCAAACGATCCACGACCTGATCGAGACGATGCGTCAATCGACGAGTCACTGTGAGCCGTCGCCAATCCAACCACTCACTCAAAATCGTGCGAAGCGATTTCACCTGCGGACGGCCGTCGACTCCGATCATATTGAGGTTGACGCGGTACGTTTTCTCAAGGTCCGTCGTCGCGAACAAGTGAGTCATCACCTCTTCTGCGTTCACTCGATTGGAACGCGGAGTTAACACCAGTCGAATCGGATTCTCATGATCCGATTCATCACGCAAATCGACAATCATCGGGAGTTTTTTCGCCTGCATCTGCGCTGCAATCTGTTCCAAAATCCGTGCAGGTGATGCTTGGTGTGGCAGGGCATGAATCACAATATCGCCATCTTCAGAACCGTAAGTCGCACGCATTCGAATTGAGCCATTTCCTGTCTCGTAGACTTTAGTGAGATCTGCCGGCGATGAAATGATTTCTGCGGTGGTTGGATAATCAGGTCCTGGAACAAACCGCATCAACTCACTCACCGATGCATCAGGATGATCCAACAAATGCACAGCGGCATTGACCACTTCCCGAAGATTATGTGGCGGAATATCTGTCGCCATGCCCACTGCAATGCCAGTGGTTCCATTGAGCAAAATCGAAGGCACTCGCGCCGGCAGTAGTTTCGGCTCCTTTAAAGTGCCATCAAAATTCGGCTGCCAATCGACTGTGCCCTGACCCAATTCATCCAGCAACATCTTGGCAATCGCGGTTAACCGGGCTTCGGTATAACGCATGGCTGCAAAGCTTTTGGGGTCATCAGGACTCCCCCAATTCCCTTGCCCATCGACCAGTGGGTAGCGAGTGGAGAATGGTTGCGCAAGCAACACCATCGCCTCATAACAAGCGGAGTCACCATGCGGGTGAAACTTACCCAAGACATCGCCGACCGTTCGCGCGGATTTTTTATGCTTGGACTGCGCCGACAAGCCGAGCTCGCTCATGGCATAGACGATTCGCCGCTGGACAGGCTTCAGGCCGTCACCGATGTGTGGCAGGGCACGATCAAGAATGACGTACATCGAATAATCAAGGTACGCCTTCTCTGTGTAGGTTTTGAGTGGAAGCCTTTCGAAAGCTTCAGTGGATTCAAGCGTCAATGGAGGACCCTTCGAGTCGTTGGAAAGACCAAAAGCTACCGATGGAATCGCTCGTAAGCAAGACTCCCAAGTACCAAAGCGACTAAATACGGAATAATCACGGAAGGCTCCAGCAAAACCGAGGCAAATGCAGGGCCCGGACAAAGACCCGAAATTCCCCAGCCGATCCCGAAGACCGCACTGCCCAGAACCAATGGACGATCAATATCGCCATACTGTGGTACTTGGATATCCGCAAAAATCACTGGTCTGGCTCGACGCCGAAGCATGATAAATCCAATGGCCGCAACAGGAATTCCGCCGCCCATGACAAAAATCAAGCTGGGATCCCAGGTTCCCGCGATATCTAAAAAGTTCACGATTTTTGCGGGATTGGTCATTCCAGCAAGATACAAGCCTGCGCCAAACAACGAACCCAAAACCAGTGCGATCACCTGAATCATGATGCACCTCCCATCAGATGCCGAATCACAAAAACCGTCAGGATCGCCGTGGTCATAAACGTGCAAGTCGCAACGATCGAGCGTTTGGACAACCTTGAAATTCCACAAATCCCGTGACCACTGGTACATCCAGAGCCCACGCGTGACCCATATCCAACCAGAAACCCACCGATCAGCATTGGAATTAAACCCATTGGTTCAAAGCCATGGGGTGAGGGAGCGACCAATGACAAGATCAATGGCGTCAGAATGAGACCAAGCAAAAAGAATGGCCGCCAGGATCCTTCACCGAAATCAAAATCCAAGGTTCGCGCAAGAATCCCAGTCATGCCGATCACACGACCAAACAGCACAAAGGCCGCGGCCGCTGACAAACCAATCAACAACCCTCCCGACAGGGAAAGAACCGGAGTAAATTCAGTCATCTTTGATACACCTCAAGGCCAAACAGCGCCAAATAGTATCGAATCTCCGGCAACGTTGATATAAGGTTATAACTAAACGCTCTGAGAGCGAGGAGATTGCGATGAAACCAGACGTTCGTGCTTTTTTTGATCCTGCGACTTGGACGCTGACTTATGTGGTGAAAGATCCCAACTCAGCATCTTGTGCCATCATCGATTCAGTACTCGATTATGACGCTGCCAGTGGGCGAACCAAGACAGACAGTGCAGATCAAGTCATTCACATGATCAAATCAGAAGGATTGTCCGTTGAGTGGATTGTCGAAACCCATGTGCATGCAGATCATCTCTCGGCTGCACCCTATTTACACAATCAACTCGGGGGAAAAATCGGAATCGGGACGCATATCACCGATGTGCAGACCATTTTCGGCAATCTCTTTAATGCAGAACCTGAATTTCGTCGCGATGGCTCCCAGTTTGATGCGCTCTTCGAAGACGGAGACACTTTTTCAATCGGCGGCTTAACGGCGAAGGCCATGCACACCCCCGGCCACACACCTGCGTGCATGACCTATCACGTTGGTGATGCTTTATTTGTAGGTGACACGCTGTTCATGCCCGACTTTGGAACCGCCCGATGTGATTTCCCAGGTGGCGATGCAAGAATCCTGTATCAAAGCATCCAGCGTCTTCTTGCTCTTCCGCCCGAGACCCGCATGTTCATGTGTCATGACTACATGCCTAATGGGCGGGAGATGAAATATCAAACCACGGTGGCCGAACAAAAAGCGTCAAATCTGCACGTCCATGAGGGAATCTCTGAAGATGAATTTGTCGATATGCGCACCGCCAAGGACAAAACACTCAATATGCCCGCGTTAATCTTGCCGTCTGTACAGATCAACATGCGAGCAGGAGAACTTCCTCCTGCAGAGGATAATGGCGTACGCTATCTGAAAATTCCTCTTGATGCCGTTTAAGGAGGCACCATGATTATTCGCGAATTGACGCCTGAACTCGCTGTTGCTGACCAACTCACACTCGATGATCTCGAGGCCGTGAAAGAAGCGGGTTTCAAAGCGGTGGTCTGTAATCGTCCTGACGAAGAAGGTGAGCCGCATGCCGAAGCCGATGCCATGGCCCAAAAAGCCAATGCGTTAGGGCTCGAATTCCGGTATTTGCCTGTCAATGGGGCCAACATTACCGAAACAGATGTTACGCAACACGCCGCGATCCTTGCCGAATTACCGACACCCACACTGACCTATTGTCGATCAGGCGCCCGATGCGCCAAATTGTGGGCGCTCTCGGAAGCTGGGAAACAAGACGTCAATACGCTGGTTGAGACTGTTGACCGCGCAGGGCTCAGCGTCGTCGATATCGCACACCGTTTGTAACCCTATAGACGCAGACTCGAACAATAAAACCAACGGAAGAGGTCAATCATGCAAGTCGATATTGCGATTGTTGGGGCTGGAGCGGGTGGCTTAGCTGCTGCTGCATCTCTGCTCAAACAGAATCCGAAGCTAACCGTCACGGTATTTGATCCAGCCGACGAACATTATTATCAGCCAGGATGGACCTTGGTTGGTAGCGGTCTCATGGCACAAGAAAAAACCGTGCGGCCCATGGATTCAGTGATCCCCAAAAAGGTCTCCTGGGTTCAAGAAGCAGTCACAGAATTTCATCCTGACAGCGATTTCATCACGCTCGCCAATGGCGTCGATGTGACCTATAAAGTGTTGATTGTCGCACCCGGATTGAAAGTGGATTACGACGCGATTCCCGGCCTTCAAGATACGCTTGGACAAAATGGCGTGTCCTGCAATTACCGCTACGATCTCGCGCCCTACTCTTGGGAGTGCATTAAAAATCTCAAGTCAGGAAAAGCCATTTTCACCCAACCCCCGATGCCAATTAAATGCGCAGGAGCGCCGCAAAAAGCCCTGTACCTAGCCGCTGATTACTGGCGGCAACAGGGGTGTTTGAGTGACATCGACATCGACTTCCGAAATGCAGGAGCGGTTTTGTTTGGGGTCGCGGAATTTGTCCCCGTCTTGAATTCCTATATCGAAAAATACGGCGCCCAACTAAAGTTCAATTCCAACCTGATCCATGTGGATGGCGCCAATCAAATTGCAACCTTTCAAGTGACCGATGCCGAAGGCAAGATCACCGAAGTCGAAGAGCATTTTGATTATTTACATGCGGTGCCCCCGCAAACATCCCCAGATTTCATCAAAAATAGCCCACTCTCCAATGACGCAGGCTGGCTTGATGTCAATCAGGACACACTACAACACAACACCTATGCAAATATTTTCGGCCTCGGTGATGTCATCAGTGCGCCCAACGCGAAAACTGCAGCAGCAGTGAGAAAACAAGCCCCAGTGGTGGCTCGAAACATCCATCAATTGCTCAATCACACGACGCCCGATTATCAGTACGATGGTTACGGCAGCTGTCCCCTCACAGTGGAACGGGGAAAGGTTGTGATGGCGGAATTTGGATATGGCGGGAAACTATTACCCACAATCAAAGGACTGGATCCAACCGTACCTCGATCGATCTGGTGGGCTGTCAAAGCCAAATACTTGATCCCGATGTACTTTGATCTCATGCTCAAAGGACGAGAAATTCTCGCAATACCGGAACGTGCCAAGACTCCCAATACTTGAATGGATTAAGACCTACAATCAATCCAAACTAAGTGACGATACGGTCGCAGCCGTGATCGTCACCATTATGCTGATCCCGCAATCACTCGCTTATGCGATGCTTGCTGGGCTTCCGCCTGAAGTCGGCCTGTATGCGTCGATTTTACCCTTAGTTGCCTATGCGCTCTTCGGCTCTAGCATGACGCTCGCTGTCGGACCTGTAGCGGTGGTCTCTCTGATGACGGCAGCCGCCGTCAGTCAGGTGGCGACTCAGGGAACCCCAGAGTATTTAGGTGCTGCCATTCTATTAGGCCTGTTGTCAGGAGTGATCTTGATGGGACTTGGACTCGCCCGCGCGGGCTTTTTGGCCAATTTATTGTCCCACCCGGTGATTTCAGGGTTTATTAGCGCATCGGCAATCTTAATCGCGTTCAGTCAGCTCAAACATGTTCTGGGAATCCCAGTCAACGGACATGACTTGCCGGCCATCATTGATGATCTCGCGACGCATATTCAGGAGACCAATGGACCTACACTCATCATCGGCGGACTATCCATCGCCTTTCTATTCTGGGTCCGAAGCGGACTCAAACCCCTGTTAATCCAAATAGGACTCTCCTCAGGAATGGCCAGCACAGCCAGTAAAGCAGGCCCGGTCATAGCCGTCATTCTCTCGACCGCTGCAGTCAGCCTCTTTGCATTGAACCAGTTCGGCGTCTCTATTGTTGGCGTCATCCCGAACGGCTTGCCAACTCCCGCGCTTCCAGCCCTTGATTGGTCCCTTGCACGTGAACTGTTGCCGGCCGCTTTCCTGATATCAATCGTCGGCTTCGTCGAGTCCGTGAGCGTTGGCCACACATTAGCGGCTCGTCGACGCGAGCGGATTCAACCCAACCAAGAACTGATTGGACTGGGAGCAGCCAATATCGCCAGTGGGTTAGGTGGAGGATTTCCAGTCACCGGCGGTTTCTCGCGCTCGGTGGTCAACTTCGATGCTGGGGCACGCACCCCCTTAGCTGGGGTCATGACAGCCGTCATGATTGCACTAACCGCTTTATTCTTGACGCCGTTGTTTGAGTTCTTACCCAAAGCCGTCCTTGCGGCCACTGTCATTGTGGCAGTCCTCTCTTTGGTTGATCTCAAAGCGATTCATCGTGTTTGGGTTTTTTCAAAATCCGACTTCATCGCCATGATGACGACCATCGTTACCGTGTTAGGAATCGGAGTCGAAGCGGGGATCATCGCTGGTATTTTAGTGTCCATTAGCTTTCTACTCGCGAAAATCGCGCGCCCACATTTTGCTGTGATTGGCCAAATTCCAGGCACTCAACACTTTAGAAATGCGGATCGTCATCAGGTGTTAACAAGTGAAAAAGTACTGGCTGTACGTTTGGATGAAATGTTGTATTTCTTAAATGGCCATACCTTCGAAGATGCGGTCAATCAGCTTCTTAACACCAACAAAAACCTCACGGATTTAGTCCTTTTGTGCACAGCAATCAACGAAATTGATGCCTCGGGGCTTGAAGTGCTGGAATCCATTAACGAACGGCTCGATTCCCAAGGGATTCGATTTCACTTATCTGAGGTCAAAGGCCCAGTGATGGATCGGCTCGACCGAGTGGGTTTTAAAGCGCATTTAACCGGTCAGATTTTCTTGTCGCACTATGAGGCCATGTGCGCACTCGACCCTGACTGTGAAAGCAACGGTCACGTTCGATCAGCGAGACCTTAGCAACTCTCTAAAGGGTCGCTCTGCAACCAACGCGTCAAGAGCCTCTGACACAGACCAACCGGAAGCAACAAGCAAACCGGCTTGCAGATTCCAATCAAGATCGGACAACAGTTGATAAGCCTCTGCGGTGCTGAGCCGATCGATCTGACCGGCCAAGATCCGAGCTTGTCGGTCTTTGAGTTTGGCGTTCGTCGCCTGCACACAGAGCATTTCATTGCCAAGCACGCGGCCAAGCTGGGTCATGAGCGTGGTCGAGAACGCATTTAATAATGCCTTTTGAGCCGTTCCAGCACCCAGTCGAGTGGAACCTGCCAGCACCTCGGGCCCAGTTTCTGTGATCAGTCCATAATCCGCAATCTCGGCTAACCTGGCTTGCGGATTTGAGGTCACTCCGATTGTCAACGCGCCGCGCGCCTTGGCTTCTTCGAGGACTCGACAGGTAAAGGGTGTATTCCCAGACGCAGCAATCCCAATCACCACGTCAGACTGCGAAACCAACTGCTCAGACACTTGTCGCTCAGCGTCAATCGCATCGTCCTCAGCCCCCTCAACAGACACGGACAAGGCACGAGGGCCGCCAGCAATCAGATATGCCAGTCGAGCTAATGGCCAACCAAAGGTCGGAACCAATTCAACCCCGTCTTGAACCCCGATTCGAATCGAACAACCAGCGCCTGTATACATCAAACGCCCATCGCAACCCCTCAAGCGGTCAGCGGAAGCATCAACGGCTCCGCCAATCGATAACGCGATATGACGGACGGCCTCAATTGCCTGTGCTTGAGAAGCCAGCAATCGATCGAGCTGCTCCAATACGGGCAAGCGGTCGAATGTTCGACCGGAGGGGTCGACCACTTCGGTCGGCGGAAGAACTACTGTTTTTTCGCCCACGCGTCTTTCAATGTCACTGAACGGTTGTAAATCATACGATCGGCTTCACAGGCAGGATCTTGTTTGAAGAATCCGACGCGCTCGAACTGAAAAAAGGCCTCGGGCATCCGTGTATGAAGCGATGGCTCAGCCCACGCTTGTCCGACAATTAATGATTCCGGATTGATCACAGATGCAGGGTCGTCGTAGCTTCCGGGATCAGCGACCGTAAACAACCGATCATAGAGATGCACATCAACAGCACAGGCGGATTCGGCATGCACCCAATGAATCGTGCCTTTCACTTTACGACCCGACTGGTCTTCACCTGAGCGGGTTGCTGGATCATAGCGAACATGGACTTCAGATACCTGTCCGTCGTCGCCAATCACCACATCGTCAAAATCGACAATAAAGCCGTATTTTAAACGGACACTGCCGCCAGGAATCAGTCGGAAAAAACCCTCCGGTGGATCCAATGCAAAGTCCGAGCGATCGATATAAAGTTCACGCCCGAACGACATCGTACGGGACCCAAATTCCGGACGCTTAGGATGCCAAGGAACAGTCAACTCCAGTGGCGCTTGATCCCAATTGGTGACCACCAGCTTCAATGGATCGAGCACCACCATCGCTTTGTGCGCACGGCCCTCGAGATCATCACGAACAGAACCTTCCAGAATCTGCAGTTCGATCGTGTTGGGTTTTCGCGTGACGCCAATGCGCTCACAAAATAATCGAATACCTTCAGGTGAATATCCTCGACGACGCATTCCAGCGATGGTTGGCATTCTGGGATCATCCCACCCCGAGACATGCCCTGCTTGAACCAATGCATTGAGCTTTCGTTTGCTGGTCACAGTTCCTTCGAGTTCAAGCCGGCTGAACTCGGTCTGTTTTGGACGACTGGGCACAGGAAGCTTTTTCAAAAGCCACTCATAGAGAGGCCGATGGTCTTCAAATTCAAGCGTACACAGCGAGTGCGTGATCCCCTCAATCGCGTCACTCTGACCATGCGCATAATCGTAAGTCGGATAGATACACCACTGATCACCGGCACGCGGGTGCGCGATGTGACGAATGCGATATAGAGCGGGATCGCGTAAGTTCACATTGGGCGCTGACATCGAGATTTTTGCCCGTAAAACTGCTGCTCCCTCGGGTAGCTCACCGTCTCGCATTTTGCAAAAAAGTGCTTCGTTCTCTTCTGGTGAACGATCCCGATAAGGGCTATCAACACCTGGCTCGGTTAGGGTCCCTCGATTGAGACGCATGGCTTCAGCAGACTGCTCATCCACATAGGCGTCCCCATTCCGGATGAGATGTAAAGCCCAATCAAAGAGTTGCTCGAAATAATCGGCGGTATGACACAGATTCGACCATTCAAATCCAAGCCAGCGCACATCGTTTTCGATCGCATCGATGTATTCCTGAGATTCTTTTTCAGGGTTGGTATCGTCAAATCGCAGATTACAACGACCACCAAATTCTTCAGCCAGACCAAAGTTCAGACAGATACTCTTAGCGTGCCCCACATGAAGATAGCCATTGGGCTCTGGCGGAAAGCGCGTCACGATTTCCGAGATTTGCCCTTGCTTGATCTGATCTGCAATTTTGGTGCGAATAAAATTCGTTGGTTTCTCGCTCACAACTACACCATCAAAAGGGCAGCAAGTTGCTTCCGACCTGCGCGCGCACGCGGATCCTCGTTCCCCAAGCGATCAAAAATCTGGATCAATAACAGTCGGGCAGCATCGTCATTGTACGTCCGGTCAGTCCGCACGATGACCAGCAAATGATCAATCGCCGCCTCAACTTCATCTGACACCATCAGGTGGGCTGCCAAGAAATAACGCGCCTCACTGTCTTGTTCACTGCCTGCAACGCGTGACTCGCAAGTCGCACGATCGGGAGCGCCTGTGAGAAGATCCTGAAAGGCTTTGCCTGCCAAAATGGACTTTGCACGCGGGTCCATTTTTTCCGCATCGGGTAACCGCTCAATGATGGCTTCGGCACTCTCAAGATCGCCTTTCTTCAACAGCGCCTGTGCCATATCAAGGTACACATCATAGTTTTCCGGATCATCGGCGGTGATCAACTGATACAAGGCGATCGCTTCGTCATACTGACCCATCTCAACCAGCTCAGCCGCACGCTCTAAGGGCGAGGCTTCGACCCGCTCGACATGCTTATCCAACATCGCTCGGATTTCGCCCTCTGGAAGCGCGCCCATGAAATGATCGGCTGGCTGACCATTTTTAAACAACACCACTGTCGGAAGTGAGCGCACACCCATCCCGGCAACCAGCATCTGCTCGGCGTCAGAATCAACCTTGGCCAGAATAAAGGCTCCCGAATATTCATCGGCTAATCGCTCAAGAATGGGACCTAAACTCTTACAAGGACCACACCATTCCGCATAAAAATCGACTAATACAGGGGTTTCCTGTGATTTTTGGATAACATCTGTTTCAAAAGTTTCAGACGTGACTTGGATTGAATGAGCGTTGGACATAACAACCTGTGAGTTTCGTAAATTTGCGACGGAGTATACCCTGTCGTGAGCTGTTGAAGTGAGACCCCACATGCAATTGAGTGATAGACAACAAGAAATTATCGATGAGTTCCAGTTTTTTGATTCTTGGATGGATAAATACCAATATTTAATCGACCTCGGAAAAGAACTCGAACCCCTGAACGATTCAGAAAAAAACGAAGGAAACCTGGTTCGAGGATGCCAGTCACAGGTCTGGATGGTCGTCGATGGTGATGCCAATCACGTCAATATTCGTGCAAATTCTGATGCAGCCATTGTTTCAGGACTCATCGCTCTGGTCGTCAGACTCTACTCAGATGCATCCGCTAAAGAGATTGTCACAACAGAGCCAGAATTTGTGGAAGCGATTGGTTTATCTCAACATTTGTCTCCAACTCGAGCAAATGGACTGGCCTCGATGTTACAGCGTTTAAAAGCTGAGGCTGCGAATTTAATCGCCAAAGCCTAATTCGCTCTTGATATAGGACCTATTCAGTCCTATATAATTCGCACCTGGAAATGAATGTGTGGTGTGCGAATGGTTCGTCTGTCTAAACTGACTGATTATGCGTCTGTGATCCTGGCCCAGATGGCCAGGCAACCTGACGTCTTGTGGTCAGCCGGACAGCTCTCCGAAGACTCCTCGGTCCCGAAGCCGACCTGCATTAAGTTACTGAAACTTCTCGTCAAGAGCGGCGTCCTGAATTCAACTCAGGGTGCTCGAGGAGGGTATAGCCTAGCGCGACCACCTTCACAAATTCCGGTGAAAACCATTATCGAGGCCATCGAAGGACCGACGGCTATCACGGAGTGCGGCACAGACGAAACGCTGTGTCGACTCACCGACCACTGTTCAGTGATGTCACGGTGGCGGGAATTAGGTGATCAGGTCGATCACATTCTGACGAAGACGACGTTAGAGGACCTGATTAGCCCACATACGCTCTATGCGCGATCAGATCGGCGAATAGAAACTTTGGAGGTGCATTGATGAGTCAACAAGAGATCGATCAGTTAGTCGACCAAGACTATAAATATGGATTCGTAACTGACATCGAGTCCGATACCCTGCCGCCTGGCCTCAATGAGGACGTGATTCGAGAAATTTCGACACGGAAAGGAGAACCTGAGTGGCTTTTGGAATGGCGATTAGAAGCCTACGCGAAATGGTTGACGATGACCCCACCTGATTGGGCCCATGTTGACTATCCACCCATCGATTTTCAATCCATCAGTTACTTCTCTGCACCCAAAAAGCAGGGGGACGGACCACAAAGCCTGGACGAGGTCGATCCCGCGTTAATCGACACCTACAACAAGCTTGGCATTCCACTTGAGGAGCAGAAAATGCTCGCAGGTGTCGCGGTCGATGCTGTGTTTGACTCGGTGAGTGTGGTGACCACCTTCAAAGAGAAATTACATGAAGCCGGCGTGGTTTTTTGTCCCTTATCTGAAGCCGTGCATTCACATCCCGAGCTTGTGAAAAAGTTCCTAGGCGCAGTGATCCCTCAAAATGACAATTACTACGCTGCACTCAATTCAGCCGTGTTTTCAGACGGCTCATTTGTCTATATTCCAAAGGGCGTTCGTTGCCCAATGGAGCTATCCACCTATTTCCGGATCAATCAGCAAAATACGGGTCAGTTTGAACGGACATTGATCGTGGCTGAAGAGGGCTCTTATGTGTCCTACCTCGAGGGTTGCACGGCACCTCAGCGAGACGAAAACCAGTTGCATGCAGCAGTCGTTGAGCTCGTTGCTGAAACCGATGCAGAGATCAAGTACTCCACCGTTCAAAACTGGTTCGCTGGTGATGATGACGGTAAAGGTGGGATCTATAACTTTGTCACCAAGCGTGGCGAATGCCGCGGTGACCGCTCAAAAATCAGTTGGACCCAACTCGAAACTGGATCTGCAATCACGTGGAAATATCCAAGTTGTGTCTTAATCGGCGCGGATTCTGTGGGTGAGTTTTATTCTGTTGCTGTTGCCGGCAAAAAACAGCAAGCTGACACCGGCACCAAGATGATTCACATCGGCCCACGCACACGCTCGACCATTATCTCGAAAGGGATCTCGACCGCACGAGGCCAAAATGCCTATCGTGGCCTGGTTAAAGTGCTACCCGGCGCCGTCGATGCCAGAAACTTTACCCAATGCGACTCCCTGTTGATCGGCGACCAGTGCGGTGCGCACACCTTCCCATACGTCGAAGCTGAGGAGCCAAGTGCACAACTTGAGCACGAAGCAACGACCTCAAAGGTGAGTGACGATCAGTTGTTCTATTTGAGAACGCGAGGCATGACTGAAGAGGATGCACTCAACATGGTGGTCAATGGCTTCTGCAAAGAAGTCTTTCAGAAACTTCCGATGGAGTTTGCGGTGGAAGCCGAAGCACTCCTTGGCATCACACTTGAAGGAGCAGTTGGCTAATGCTGTCTATTCAAAATTTACACGCGCGGGTTGGTGATAAGCCGATCCTCAAAGGAATCAACCTCGAGATCAAGACTGGTGAGATCCATGCCATCATGGGCCCCAATGGATCCGGCAAGAGTACGCTCTCTTCGGTGTTAGCCGGCCGCGATGACTACGAGGTCACCGACGGTGAAGTGATTTATCAGGGCCAAAATCTATTGGAACTTGAGCCCGAAGAGCGCGCTTGGGCAGGAGTCTTCTTATCCTTCCAATATCCAGTCGAAATTCCTGGTGTCAAAAATATTTATCTGCTGAAAGCTGCTGTCAACGCCGTTCGTGAACATCGTGGACAACCGGAACTGAAAGCCGGCGAATTTTTAAAGCTGGTACGTGAAAAACTCAAAGTCATGCAGATGGATGAAGCATTCCTGCATCGGAACGTGAACGAAGGGTTCTCAGGTGGTGAAAAAAAGCGGAATGAAATTTTGCAGATGCAATTACTCGAGCCAACGCTAGCGCTTCTGGATGAGACCGATTCAGGTCTTGATGTGGATGCATTACGCATTGTGGGTGAAGGCATCAATCGGATGCGCTCACCCGACCGAAGCGTGCTACTGGTGACCCACTATCAGCGCCTTCTTGATGTTGTCAAACCAGACTTCGTCCACGTTTTAGCACAAGGTGAAATCAAACTCTCAGGCGACCACACTCTGGCTCAACGGCTTGAGCGCGAAGGTTATGAAGGGATTGAAGCAGCATGAGTGGGTTCACTGCCTGGTTAGCCGATGCCGAAGATACCCATGCGATGAAAGCGATTGCCGTTGGCCTTCCAACCAAACGCGTTGAGTCGTGGAAGTATGTCCCAACACGAAGTCTGGCTCGCACGACCTGGAAACAAGCCGATCCTCAGGGTGTTGAACAATTCGCACTGACTGCCGGTTCGTTTATCAATGTTCCGACATTGGACGGCCTGTCAGTAACTGGCCCTGACCTTCTTCCGGGTGAACAGCGTCGGCTCAACAAGATGAGTGAGGCCCATGGTTTTGCCCTGACCCAAGCGGCGCTCGAACACAGCCGTCTCATCCTGACGGTTGGAAAAACGGCATCGGTCGCACTCAATTTGCACCATATCGCCAATCAAGCCAGCAGTGCGGGCTTTGCCGCTCTGGTCATCCGTGTCTCGCCAGGCGCTCAACTCACCTTGATCGAACAATTTGATCGGACCACAGTGGAACAAGCAAACCTCAGTTCGTTGCGATGCCTCATCACACTCGGTCGTGACGCCCGCGTGACCCATGTGCGCTTTCAAGCGGCCAACTCGCACGCACACGTATTCACGAACCTTGATGTGGAGTGTGGAGAACACGCCAGTTACCGTCTACAGACCATCGAATTTGGATCCAAGCTTGCCAGAAGCGATATTTACGTGGCACTTGCTGGCAAAGAGGCCCAAGCCTCAGTCAACGGATTAGCGATCACAAACGGTTCTCAATATCACGATACACATCTTGCGATTGATCACGTGGTGGGTGATACAAAAAGTGAGATGACGTTCCGTAATATGGTCGATGGTAAAGGCGAAGCCACCTTCAATGGACGCGTGCTGATCCGAAAGGATTCACAACGCTCTGGGACCGAACAATCCATCGCCAACCTACTGATGTCTGACTCCGCTCGCGTCAATCCGAAGCCGGAGCTTGAGATTTACGCAGATGACGTCACAGCGTCACATGGGTGTACAGTCGGAAGCCTCAATCAAACGGAACTCTTTTACTTAAAAAGTCGAGGCCTCTCGGAAGCAGATGCCCGAGCATTTTTGCAATATGCCTTTGCCGAGAAAATCGTTGAGGAAATTGAAGACCCCGAGATTCGAGACCTCGTGGAAACACAACTCTTGGGTGAATTGACGCACGGTGAATTGATCGCCGAACTCAAGGAATCGGTTGATGTTTGATCTTGCGCGCGTTCGCAGCGACTTCCCGATCCTCGCGCGTGAAGTCCATGGCCAGCCCTTAGTTTACTTTGATAACGCAGCCACTTCGCAAAAACCAACCAGAGTCATTGAGTCCATCAGTGATTACTATGATCGGTATAACTCCAATGTGCATCGCGGTGTTCATACCTTAAGTGGCGAAGCAACTGACGCCTATGAAGGTGCCAGAGTCCGAATTGGTCGCTGGTTCGGTGTTGAAGATCCCGGTGAGGTCATTCTGCTCCGCGGCGCAACCGAAGCGCTGAACTTAGTTGCCAATACGCTCGTCGATTCACTAAAACCGGGTGATGTCATTTTAGTCGGTGAAACCGAGCATCACGCCAACATTGTACCTTGGCAGCAGCTTGAAGCCCGTATCGGTGTGCGCGTCATCCCTATCCCTGTGGATCCTAGCGGTGCCTTAAGTCTTGAGTCAGCCAAAACCCTCTGTAGCGAGCATCCGGTCGCTGTCATTGCCGTTGGACACGTCTCCAACGCGATCGGCGCGTTAAACGATGTGCAAGGGTTTGTGACACTGGCTCAGGAAAATCAGGCATATTCTGTGATCGATGGCGCACAGGCTGCGCCACACATGATGGTGAATGTCAAAGAGCTCAATGCAGATTTTTATGCCGTCAGCGCCCACAAGTGTTGTGGCCCAACCGGCATCGGAGTCCTCTTAGGTCGTCGTGACTTGCTTGAACGCCTACCGCCCTGGCAAGGCGGTGGCGACATGATTGATCGCGTCAGCTTCAGCGGGACAACCTACAACGAGCTCCCTTGGAAATTCGAAGCAGGAACCCCGAATATCGCGGATACGATTGGTTTTGCGACAGCACTGGATTATCTGGAATCGATTGATTTCAAAGGCGCTGTTGAACACGAGCATCGCGTTCACAGCCACCTGACCGAAGCCATGCTCAGCCGCGACAAAGTCGATGTCCTGGGGCATCCCAATCATTGGGTGAGTGTGTGCTCGTTTAATGTCAAAGGTGCACACCCTACCGATGTGGGAACATTGCTTGACCAGTTAGGCATCGCCGTACGCACAGGTCATCACTGCGCCATGCCGACCATGGAACATTTTGGCTTACCGGGCACAGCGCGGGCGTCAGTCGCTTTTTACAATTCCATCGAAGAAGTTGATCATTTTCTGGAAGCACTCGATCGTGTCATTGGGATGTTGACCGACTGATGATTCCGTTTGCTGAACTGGATAAAGGATCAGAGCTCACCGTTCTCGACAATCTCACCGGCAAGCAAGTTCCGCAAGGAGTCCCCCTCACGCTTGGTGTGGGTGAAACCGTGGTTGTCACACAAGCCCTTGGAGACACCCTCACGTTGGATATTGGCGGTCGTCTTGTGCGTATCGAAACCGAAGATCTCGCCAAGCTCGGTGTTGCTTCTCCAGGCAAAATCGATGAACCCGCAGGCTCCTCCCTTGAGGATCAAATCTGGGATGTTTTAAAACAAAGCTACGACCCTGAAATCCCTGTCAATATCGTTGAACTCGGTTTAATTTATGATTTGAGGATATCGACATTAATCGACGGCCGTACACACGTTCGGGTTGACATGACGCTCACCGCGCCGGGTTGTGGGATGGGACCGATCATGGCACACGATATTAAAACCAAAATCGAAGCCCTCAGAGAGGTCGACCAGGCCGACATTCAAATGGTGTTTGACCCGCCCTGGGATGCCAGCCGAATGACTGAAGAGGCACGGTTGGAAGCGGGATTATTTTAGGAGAACCCATGAGCCAATGGATTGAAATCTCGACTTTGAACGCGCTTGCTGATGGTGCCTACGAACGATTCGAATTTGACGATGTCGATGTTCTTGTCTTTCGTGAAGGCGAGCATGTGTATGCCATCGAAGATCTCTGCACACATGATGGTGCTGAGCTTTGTGGCGGTCTTTACATTGACGGCGAAATCGAATGCCCGCGACACGGCGCGAGATTCTGTGTCAAAACAGGCCAAGCGCGCTCTGCTCCAGCCTATGGGAAAGTCTCAACATTCCCGATACGAATCCACGAAGACGGGGTCATCGAACTTCAACTCGATGATGCCTGATGCGGTACTCATTACCGCTATTTGGCGCCATCGCGGCTGTCGCAGCGATCACCTTCGAGAGTCTTAACGTCCCACTTGGCGCCATGATTGGACCGATGCTCATCATTGGGCTCACCGTGCATCTCACCAAAGTCAATCAAGCACCCGGACTGGATGCTCACCATTTCGCAATCCTCTTACTGGGTTTAGCGCTCGGCAGTCGCGTGACTTCGGATGTCTTTGAGCGAGTGACACTCTGGCCATTCAGTCTAACGATCCTGATCGTGACCATGGTCATGATTTTGTGGATCGTTGGAAAACTGAATCAGCGGCTGTTAGCGCTTGATCGGATCAGCGCACATATGGCAGCCGCGCCTGGAAACCTCTCATCAGCCCTAGCTGTAACCGAGCACTATGGCGGCGCCTTGTCTCAAGTGGCCGTCTACCAAAGCTTGAGACTCGCCTTCCTCACGCTCTTAGTTCATTTTCTTTTTGTGGTTCCCGAGACGACTCAACCGACGATCCTATTTCAACACACAGATTTCATCATCTGGCTGATCGTTCTCAGTGTCTCCTGGGGACTGCCCGCCTCTTGAGAGTCCTCCGTGTCACAACTCCTGGACTGATTGTCGGTGTGTTCGTGGGTGCAAGCTTGAATCTACTCGAGCTCGCCACACTGAATACCCCACCGATGTTCATTGCATTTGCCATGATGCTCTTCGGTTGGCGTATTGGAGTCGATATTGTCGGACAGGGGGTCCGTACCTTGTTAAAGACCATCCCGCCTGCGGCAATCTCAACAATGGTCGCTATTACCATTGCCTTGATTGGCGCTTACATCACCCATCAACTTCTTGGGTTCCCATTCCTTGATGCAGCGCTTGGATTCATGCCAGGTGCCTTTCAAGTCATGCCGGTTGTTGCCTTGGAAGTGGGCGCCGATGGTCTTTATGTCACCACACAACACTTGATTCGAGTCCTCGCGATGGGGATGCTCATTCCTTTCTTTGCCAGCTACTGGAGCAGACCTTGAGTTATTTTGACCATTTCAATCACGCCCACAATGCAGACGTCTCCGGATGGACCCCCTGGTTCCAACACGATGCATTGCTTGGCTATGTTCAAGATCCTTTTAAGTTACGTGGCATCGAATTCGGACTCTGGCGCGAATCGGATCAAGGTCTGATCATCCCGAACGAGCCTGAAGTAGAGCTCAACCAACTCTTTGCTCGATTTGCCAAGGAAACCTATGAAGAGGGGTTACTTTGGAGTTGGGTGGGCGAGCCCTTTCCAGTCAAAGCCTCAGTCACAGACCCGACACGATTTGTGATGGAACGGACGCTCACTGCTCCACTCGGCTGCCTGACATTCGGGGTGCACTTGAATGGTTATGTCAGAACCCGCCAAGGGATCGAGCTTTGGGTGGCCAAACGCTCCCCACACAAGCCCACCTTTCCAGGCAAACTCGACAATATGGTCGGTGGTGGGCAACCGGCGGGGCTGGGGTTATTTGAAAATCTTGTGAAGGAATGTTTCGAAGAAGCCGGGATTTCAGAGACCCAAGCCAACCAAGCGATAGCAACCGGGACGATCAGTTATCGACATACCGACGGCCGGGGACTCAAGCGCGATATTCTTTACTGTTTCGATCTGGAATTACCAGATAGCTTTGTACCGGTCTGCCATGATGGCGAGGTGGAATCGTTTCAGCGTCTCCCGATTGACGAGGTGTTATCGATCATTGCCACGAGTGATGCATTCAAATACAACTGTAATCTCGTGATTATCGATTTTGCCATCCGCCATGGCGTACTCACAGGCGACAATACCCCTGAATACGCGATGCTCTGTGAGCGCAGAAATCAGCTGGAAGGTTAACCGAGCCCTGCCAGTAGTCGCAGATCCATTGGTGTTCTTAAGGAAGGGTCTTCAGCATGGCAAGGTTCGTGTCCGATCACCTCGTCATAAGCGCACTGATGAACAATGCATGCTGTGGTCCCACCCGCTTCGGCCAGAGCAATCCCGGCCTGAGTCGATGATTTAAAGACCTGATTATCACCGTCATCTTTTTTCAGCATGGTCTCACCAACATCGGTGATGATTTTGACCAAGTAAATGATCCCCTCGAATGCATGGATTTCGAGTGTCAGCGCCCGGCCTTTTCCAATCAAAGCTTTCAGTTCAGCCAAGGTCATCAGGCAATTCCTTGGAATCGATTGTCTCGAAGCATATTGAGAGAGTGCCTCAGAGCATCCAGGCTTTTCGGTGAAAGAAGGCCTAACCGATTGATCAATTCATGATGATGGGACGCCGCTGAACCACCAACAAATACCGGAATCCTAGACTCAAGTTGTGACCGTAAACGAGTCAATTCTGTCGGAATTCTTGGGTCATCGGCAGGATAGGTCAGTGACAGACTCACTGCTCGCGCACCCGATTGCATCGCACAGGCCGCGATCTCGTCAGCCGGTGTATTCGGGCCCAAATAAACAGGCAACCAACCATCCACTGAAACCAAGGCTGCCACCATCAAGGCACCTAACTCATGCAATTGACCTGTGGGTGTGGTGATCACGATTTTCGGTTCATTACCGGTATAGGTTTCTCGGAATCTAAGCGCACCGATAAAGGTACGAAGATGTGCCGTTGCCATGTGCTCGTGCGCGATTCGCATTTTTCCGAGTCGGGTTGACTCACCAATTTCAGCAAGCAGCGGTCCAATTACTGTTTGCAAGAATGCGGGTAAAGATTGTTTGACCAAACCTTCTTGCAGCAGCTGATCAAAGCGATGCTGATCCATTGTCTGTACCGAGAACATTAGCGCATCAATATCATCAGCAGACTCTGAAGATTCGAGTGGGCTTGTCCAACTGGGCCGATAAATTTCGGCTTGAACATCCTGTGAGACCTCGTAGCGACTGTCTTCTGAAACCACATCGCGCAGGGCTTCGAGCGTTAAAGGCGCGACATCCACAAGACGTCGACCATTTTGTTTGGCAATTCGGATCAACCGCAAACGCTCAATATCATAGTCGCTGTATAAACGACGCTTGGTATCACTACGCGCGGGCTCAACAACGTGGTACCGTTTCTCCCAAGCGCGGATGAGGTCGACCGTCAAGCCTGTCCGATTCGCCACTAAACGAATGGGGTGACGCGGTGACGTATCGATACTTGAAATTGTTTCTAATGTAGCCATACCTCGTAGTGTGGCAAGTTTGTCCTAGTTTTGTCCAGATAAATATTGAACATGAGATTGCTCATCATTACCCTCGCGGTTCTCGCCCTGATGTATCTGCTAACACGCGGATCAACCAAGGGATGGATCGCTGAAAACAAGTGGAAAGTCGTCGGTGGCGCCGTCGCTATCGGCATTTTGGTGCTGGTCGTCACCGGAAAATTGCCAGCACTCGCTGCCCTAGCTGCGCCAGTTGCGGCCTTTGGTCGACGGCTGTGGAGCATGCGGGGATTACTCTCCATGTTTCCACAGCTTCGGCAGATCCTTGGCTTAGGAGCAGCAGCAAGTGCAGGTGCAGCCCATGCCAATCAAAAAGGCCAAGCCAATGATGAGCCGATGACAGCAAAGCGCGCGGCAGAAATCTTAGGGATTGATGAAAACGCAACGCCTGCTGAAATCCGCACAGCACATCGCAAACTCATGGGTAAAATGCATCCCGATAAAGATGGAACAGATTACTTAGCTGCTCTGATTAACGAGGCTCGGGATTATCTAATCGCTCGTCACCAAGACAAGTGAGAACCGCCTTACCTAATCCCAACCCAGCGGCATCGTGGGCATCATAAATCAGGTCAGCACCGGCTTCCTTGACGCGAGTGACTGTATGGCGGGATCGTGTACTCACCGCGATGACCCCCTCAAATCCACGATCGCGGAGCCGATGGGTCGCCCAGCACTGGGATTCAGGCTCCGGCATGGTCAACACCACAGCTTCTAGCCGTCCAAATCGGAGATGATTCCAAAACCCGGGATCCTCAGCATCTGCAAACACCACGCGGCGGCCCGCTTGGCGATGCGATTCTAATTTTCCCGGATCCGCATCAATCCCAACGACCTTTTCGCCATCTTCAGTCAGACTGTCAAACACAGCGGTCCCAATGCGACCCATCCCGATTACCAACACATGCGCTCCGCCAAGTGTCAGTGGTTGCTCATCCGGGTGCCGATCGGTACGCTCAAGCCGCCCAAGAAAGCCTTCATATCGCTCATATAACTCATGCGCAAAGCGGTTCAGCGGCGCAGAAATGACAAAGCTCAAGGTGACGGCAACAGCGATCGTTGGCAACACCGTCGAGGGAATCAAACCATTATCCGCCCATGCTGCCGCCACAATGAGTGCAAATTCAGAGTATGAAAATAAGGTAATCGACATCAAAAACGCGGTGTATGCACGCAGTCGAATCAGCACCAACAGGCCAAAAAGGACAGCCAATTTCAAGGGCAATAACAAGAGAAGCGGCAAGGCATCCATCACGACCTGCAGATCGAGAGGAACTTGCATCCCGACACGCAGGAAAAACGCGATCAACAGCAACTCACGGACACCCCATAAATAATTGGCGATCCCCTTAGCGACCGGATGATTGGCAAATACCATTCCCATCACCAAAGCACCCAATTCCCCACTAACACCGACTGCTTTAAACAACTGAGCACCCAACACCAAGGCCAATAAAACTCCAACCAAGAGATGCAACTCGGGCTCGGGTGAGAGCTTTTCCAATCCTTTTCTTAACAAGGGCGCAGCCAATGGGATGGCTAAAAGACCTAACGCAAATGGTGAGGGTGCAGAGTCTCCACCAACGGCTAACAAGGTGACCGCCACTAAATCTTGCAAGACAAGAATACTGATCGACAACCGACCATGAAATGCTCGTATTTCTCGGCGCGCCTCAAGGCCCTTGGCCGCGACCACAGTGCTTGAGAATCCCAGAGTCAGCGCTAGCGCAATCTTCATCTCAATGGATAAATCCTGCGTTAGAGCAAGCGCCAGAATCAAAGCCGACAGCATCAGATGCAAAAGCGTCCCGAAAGCGACATCAAATCGGAAAATCGATCGTGGATTCATTTTGAGGCCAACCGCAAAGAGTAAGAGTTCCACTCCGATTTCCGAGGGGATCTCCAACCAATGTTGGCTATCACCTAATCCATTGGCTGCGAACAAGGCTCCCGCAGTCAGATAGCCAACCAAAGGCGGCAACGCTGCCCAACGCGCGATTTGACCAGCACCCCAGGCGCCAGCGATCCAAATCAAAACCGTCGACATCATCAATGCGCCGCTCCCTTCCATTGCACTTTGTGGCCAATCCCTGGCACTTCACGGACAAGCTTTGGTACTAAATATCCGGGTAATGCATTCAATAATGCTTGATGAAGTGCAGCCACTTCCAGATCAGACACGTCAAAATGATGTGCCCCGGACACTCGATCTAAGACGTTCAAATAATACGGATCAATCCCCGCCTCAAACAACCGTTCGCTTAAGGCAATGAGCGCATCTGCAGAGTCATTGATCCCTTTTAAGATCACCGATTGATTCAATACCGAACGACAGACCCCGCGCAATTGACTGACTGCATCCATCACCGGCTGATCAATTTCATTGGCATGGTTGCTATGCAATACCATCACTACAGGCAAAGCGGTCGCAGCAATGGTCTGGCACAGCGTCTCAGTGACCCGCTCTGGAATCACAATGGGTAATCGCGTGTGAATCCGTAAGCGGTTGATGCTTGATACAGATTCCAACCGAACAAACAAACTAGAAAGCGCCTGATCATCAGCCATCAATGGATCACCGCCTGACAAGATCACTTCATTAACTTCCGGATGGGCCTCGAGGTAGCCCACCAACCCATCAACCTCTCTCGCGGTCAGCGTATTCTCCTGATAAGGAAAATGTCGTCGAAAGCAATAGCGGCAATTAATGGCGCAACCACCACGGTAGATCACCAAGACCCGCGATCGGTATTTGTGCAATACCCCGGGCATCGGGCCTTCAAGTTCATCCAACGGGTCTTTCACAAACCCGGGCATCGCATGGCGCTCGTCAGTCACTGCTAACACTTGGCGCAATAAGGGATCGTGAGGATCACCTGGCATCATCCGGGTGACAAAAGGTTCCGGCACTCGAACCGGAAAATCCGGCGACTGGTCCACAGACTGCACCTGATCGGCCATCAGGCCCAAGCGCGATAATAATTGATTCGATGTCGTTAACGAATCGGCAAGAATCCGTTGCCAGGCCTTCACAAACGCTGTTCCAGCACCCGTTCAACCGTATCGACAATCGCTTGTGTCTGGGAATCAATTTCTAAATTTAAGTGATCGCCTGGCTTGACCCGACCGAAGGTGGTGAGTGCACGAGTCTCTGGGATCAGGTGAATACTCATCTGCCCATTGCGACTGGTTTCACCGACGGTCAATGAGCACCCATTCAGTGACACATAGCCCTTGGGTAAGACATATTTCAACAGAGATTCAGGGACACGCCACCAAACAGCCAGATTGGCCCCTGTTTCAATGACTTCAGTGACTTCAGTCTGCCCGTGGATATGTCCGGAAAGCACATGGCCACCAATCTCATCACCAAAACGTGCCGCACGCTCGACATTCACCCAAGAGCCAGTGTTCAGATCGCCAAGATTGGTCAATCTAAGCGTCTCATCAATCACATCAAACTGCACACCCTGCGGATCCCAACCAGTGACCGTGAGGCACACACCGTTAATGGCAATCGATGCTCCGGTTTGCAGATCTGCGTCCCGCCCTTTAGGCATGCGAACCTGGATCCGTCGAATTCCTTGATGATCATGGATCTGTGTGACTTCACCCAATCCTTGAACAATCCCTGTGAACATTACCCTGCCAACTCCTGAATCAGTGATCGAATCAACGGATGTCGATCTGCGGTTCTCAAAGCCATACTGCGACCCAATTGAATCATGGGTTGATCGGATCGGAACACGTCTGAAAACAATCCCATCACCATCGCCACCGTCCGGTGATCTATGCATCGCTCGCGCGCCACCGTTCTGGCCAACCGATCACCGGCAGCGGACGGGTGTGATCGCAGAGCTTGCTGTAACGCAATCACATCAGCAAAACCAAGATTGGCACCAAGGCCTGCCAAGGGCAGAATCCCATGCGCTGTATCACCGATTGCCAGCAAGCAACCAAGTGCGTCTCGTTTAAGCGCGTGTTGAGAAACCGGAATCCAAACAGGTTCGCTGACAAATCGCAATGCCCCACGCGCTGCTTCACTCAACCGAGCCAATCGTGCAGCAAGCATGTCAGTACTGCACTGTGCGAGCGCATCGGCCGCATCGGTCGGCAAGGACCAGACCAAACTGACTCGATGCTCGCCATCGCGATCCGGGAGTGGCAAAAGCGCCAACGGGCCCTGCTCAGTAAAAATCTGAAATGCCTCTCCGTCATGTGGTTGCTCGCAGTGAAGTGTTCCCACCAGCGCCCGCTGATGATATCCACCATCAAGCCATTCGAATCCGGATGCTTGAGCCGTTGTTGCTTGCCGACCTTCCGCAAAGATCACGAAATCAGAATCGATCGTCTGGCCATCCTCGAGGATGACGCATCCCTTTGGATCCACTCGTGCGACCGCTTGCTGCTGGCATTGAATGGGGCTCCCCCCAACGGTTTTTAACAGTTGGTTACGCACCCAATGTGCTTCCACGAGATGGCCAAGCCTTGGATCTTCAAAGGTGACTCTGGCATCACTACGCGCATCGATGACTCGCATTGATCGATAGCAACACACGCGAGCATCGGGCGACCAGGCATGAATGTCTGACAGAAAACCTGTCGATTTCGGTCCAAGCGCCCAAACGCGAGCATCCATTTCAACGGTTGGCTGAACGGGCTGAAATCCAACCGGATCAAACACAGACACTTGATGACCGGCCCGGTGACACACAACAGCCGCCGCTAGACCAATGGATCCACCACCAATGACAACCGTCTTCACGAAATCACTCCCATACCGGCCTCAGCAATTTTTCGCTTCAGCCAAAGACTTTGGTCGCCAAAGGCCATCCCAAGGCTGGTGAGGAGCTTCCGCGGAAACAGCTCGCGATCAAATAACGCCTCAAGACTGGATGAAGCCAACCGGGTCGCATCACGGTTCATACGCCATTGGGAAAACGCTGTTTTGACCGCTTCATCCGGATCCTGACTCCGCAGTGCATCAACCAGCAGGTTGACACCCCGAAGCGCAAGATTCAGACCTTGGCCTGCGACTGGATGAATGGTCTGCGCGCCATTTCCAATTAACACCACCCCCGGCCGGTAGGGTTGGTCAACCCAGCGCTCAACCAACGGAATCACGACTGGATCCGAAGCGAATTCAATGCCGCCAAGCTCAGCAGGGACTGCTTGCTGTAACGCGCTGAGCAATGTTTCTGGCATCTGACTCAAGCGTTCTGCATACGCCGGATCCAGTGACCACACAAAACCATAGGTCGACGACTCGATGGGTAGGATTGCCAACGGACCGGTCCCAATAAATCGCTCATAAGCACGACCGGCCTGTGGAGTGTCCACCTGAATACGGCCCATGATCGCGGAGCGATCAAAAGGTCGCCGCTGAGCTGTCAGCCCCAAAGACTCAGTGAGTCCACTTCGCCCCCCATCGGCCAAAATCACCAGATCAGGATGAATCATTTCACCGGACGACAGCTCAATTGATGGGTTGTGTTGTGCACTCCGAGCGCGTACTTGCGACACCGACAGGCGCTCAATCCGATCCGAGGTATGCTGGGTCAGGGCTTCTTCAAGCGCCAGCGAACAGATCACCCGTCCAAACCGAGGATATCCACATTCCGATGCCCGCAAAAGCATCGAACCTGGCAATCCGTGCTCATTCACGAGGATTTCTGTCAGATCTTCGCCAGCATCTAATTGCACACCGATGCGATTCAGTAAGGCCAGGGTTGACTCTGCCAATGCGAGTGACATCTTCGGTTTTTCCGTCGAGGGATCAAATTGCCGAACCTCGTGACCCTCTTGCTCGAGCGCAGTGCGTGCAATTAAGCCGATCGGACCACCACCAATAACACTGATCTGCACGCTTAGCCTCGCATCAGAGCTTCGATCTCTGCTCGCTCTTTGGGGACCTTTGCAGTGAGCACTTCCGGACCATGTCCGGTAATTAAGACATCGTCTTCAATCCGAATACCAATACCTCGATACCGAGCAGGCGCATCAGATGACAGACTGATGTACAACCCAGGTTCACAGGTAATCACCATCCCTTCAGCCAATTCAACGGGCTGGCCTTCATGCTCATAAGCACCCACATCATGGACATCAAGACCCAGAAAATGACCGGTCCCATGCATGTAATAGGGAAGATATCGCTTGTCTTCGAGCGCCAACTCTAACGGACCCTCGATAATGTTGAGCTCGATCAGTCCTTCAGTGAGGCGGCGAACCGCCGTCTCATGGAACAATTTAATGGATTTCCCGACCACCATCTGAGCAATCGCCTCAGATTGCGCACTCAGTACCAAATCGTAAAGTTCCGCCTGTGCATTCGTAAATGATCCATTGACAGGAAAGGTCCGCGTGATGTCGCCTGCGTAACCGAATACCTCGCAACCGGCATCGATCAATACCAAATCACCCGACCGCAATCGATCGGTCCGATCGACGTAATGCAATATACAGGCGTTGTCACCGCCACCCACGATGGTTTGATAGGCGATCGATGGTGAACCGTCCATGCGGAACTGATGCTCAACCACAGATGCCAGTTGATCTTCTGTCATTCCGGGTTCGCAGGCCTGCATCGCAGCGATATGTCCCTGCGCAGAAATCCGCCCAGCTTCTTTCATGACCTCGATCTCTTGACGCGATTTGATCAATCGCGCCTGGCCCAAATGTCGTGATAAATCGGCACGATGGGAGAGCAGATCACTCCGCCTTGATCGCAAGCCTTTGGCTTTGATGGCTTGATCGACAATGGCTGTTGATGTTTGACAACCAAAGGGATATTCGACCCAAGCGATCTCACATAATAAGGTTTTTAACTCAGTATCGAGGGCTTCCAGCGGATATCCCTGATCAATCCCTAATCGCTGTTTCACATGATCCGGGCCCATGCGTCGTCCAGTCCAGACTTCTTGCTCTGGATGTTTTGGCCTGACGAATAAGCGATCCGGCTGTCCAGGTCCGATCACCAAAACGGCATCCGGCTCAGTAAATCCTGTGAGGTACCAAAAATCACTGGATTGCCGAAACGGGTACTCGGCATCACGGTTTCGAATGACTTCGGCAGCCGCTGCAATGATCGCGAGCGACTTCTCAGGCATCAACGCTTTTAATCGCTGACGTCGCTCTTGATAGACGTGTAGAGAAAACATGGACTTACTCACTTAATGGACAATCGGCTCATGGGGCGCATCGTTTTGGTCACCCCTCAAGTCGGTAGCGATCAACAAAGCAGCTAACCGGACATGTTCGCTGACGTCGGCGAAGGCTTTTTCAAGGGATTCATCATCACCATCGGCTTCAATTCGCGCAATTTCGGACAAATCCTCGAGCGCTTGACGAACATCTTCAGAGAGCTTTTTGTCTTTGGATAACTCACCCGACAGCCCAAGTCCTGCCAAAAACGCTTCACACCAGGCCCCAAGTGCATCGGCTCGTTCTTCGATGAGCTCATCGTCTTCCGGCAACAGCATCTCAAAATCCAAGCCGATCCCAGACCAACTCTCATGCAGATTGCTAAATAAGGTGTCTAATGTGTCCGCTATCTGAACCAGACATCCCGGTTGTAAATCCGCGTATTCAGTGAGGCGGGCAACATACTCATCGGGCCGAACGTTGATATTTGCAGCCATCAGTCCTGCGAGTAATCCTTGCACTTCAGAGGCTCGAATATCGGAATTCTGGTCAACTAACCAGTCATCCATCGTACGGTATAACTCTTCGATCATTGGGCACCTCCTGAAGCGATAACTGTATCACGTCTGTTGTACCTGAGAGAGAGCGGACGTATGATGCACAGGAGTTAAAGGGAAACCTAAATGCGTAATGATTTGCACAAGTTGGAACAGCAAGTTGAGAAACTAATCCAACTTTCTGAGCGCCTAGATCAAGAGAATCGCCACTTGCGGAAACAGCAGGTTGAGCTCAAGCGTGCCCGCGCGGTGCTGTTAAAGCAACGTGATGAGGCGCGCCATCATATCGACGCCGTTTTAGGTCGACTCAAGAATTATGAGGTGCTGTCATGACCGAAATCGCAACCGTTCGCGTACAGATTTTAGGACGTGAATTCCCCGTTGCCTGCCCAGCCGGTCAGGAGCACGAACTTGAGGCTGCCGCAGAGTTCGTTGACAACCGAATGCGAGAAATTCAGGAAAAAACGGGGAACAGCGCACTCGAGCGTTTAGCCGTCATGGCGGCCCTGAATATCGCTCACGAACATCTGACTGGCGAGACAAGCGGCGCTGATGATGACCTGAAACGTCTTGCCGATCGAATCGGAACCACACTCGAACGGCTGTCTGAGTCTGAAGCAGGCTGATATACTCGACCTAACCTGGGTTGTTCGCCAGTCGGTGATGTCCCTGAGCCGATACTCTTTTTCCAGGGAAGCACAAAGCATGCGGTGCGCAGGTCCGTTCACGGAAAGCCTAATGTATGTTTGCGTTTCCCGCCTTGAACCGTTGGGTTCAAGGGCTAAACTGACAGCGGCAACCTGGGGCTTTTATGTCTAAAAACGCGCTCAGATCCCAATTATTAACCCTGAGAGATGGGCTGAGTCCCGCACGTCGAGAGACTTTCAATCAGCGAATTTCAAAGTACTTAATCGAAACCCTGCCAACCAAGCCCTTGCGAATTGGCTCTTATCTGGCTTTCGGCTCCGAAGTCGACCTAGACACCTTCCATCAACACGTCTTCAGCCGCACTCATGAATTGCTGGTTCCACGGATCCTTTCTAAAACCACCATGGAAATGGCGGCTTATCAGCAAGAGACCGATCTCGTCATCGGACGATTCGGGATCCGGACATCAAAACACGACGAGGTGGCAGAATTGGACGCACTTGATTGGCTGATCATGCCTTGCTGTGGCTTCGACCGACGAGGTTATCGCTTAGGGATGGGTGGTGGTTTTTATGATCGTGCGCTGGAACATTGCCCACATATGGCGCCGATTCGCATCGGCGTGGCGTACGCTGTGCAAGAGACGCAATTTGAACCTGAAGACTGGGATCAGTCCTTCGACTGGATCATCACCGAAAACGGGTTTATCCGCCGATAATTGCGCTGTGCGCGACTGTGACCGCCAAAATCAGGCCGCCAATCATCATTAGCATTTTCAGTGGATCGCGACGATTCATGCATCCTGCACCTGTCCAAATTTCGTGCAGAATACGACAAAAAATAAAAATGTCAACTTTTATAGTGGGTTAAAGTGATTTATGAGAATCAACTTTTCATAAAGAGGCTAACTGCCGGATTTTCGGTTTCATCAAAGTAGGTGTAACCGATGTCATCAAAATAACTCGACAACTCATCACGCTCAGATAAATCGGCTTGCATCGAAACTAACACCCGACCATAGGCTGCTCCATGGTTCCTATAATGGAATGCCGAGATATTCCAGCGCGATCCGATCTTGTTTAAAAACTTCAACAATGCACCCGGCCTCTCGGGAAACTCAAAACGAAACACCAGCTCAGAACCTGCCGCAGCACTCCGCCCGCCAACCATGTGACGAATGTGAAGTTTTGCCAATTCATTGTCGGTCATGTCAACCACAGGAAGATCCGCTGCGTTCAACTGGGTCACGAGTTGGGTCCGGTCATCCGTGGTTGGATCAGTCGTCACACCCACAAAAATATGCGCCTGGTCTTGATCCGCAAACCGGTAGTTAAATTCGGTGATGTTGCGACTTCCAATCTGTTCACAGAATGCTTTAAAGGCTCCGGGCCGCTCTGGTATGGTCACCGCGAGAATCGCTTCACGCTTTTCACCGACTTCTGCCCGTTCAGCGACATGACGAATCCGATCGAAATTGACATTTGCCCCGGAGAGCACCGCCACTAAGGCTTCACCCGGCCCTTCACGCTCAGCGTATTTTTTGAGACCAGCAACCGACAAGGCACCAGCGGGCTCATTGACACTCCGCACATCATCAAAGACATCCTTAACAGCAGCGCAGATCTCATCAGTGGTGACAGTGATCACTTCATCACAGGTCTCTTTCAGAACATTAAAGGTGTTCTCTCCGATCTGCTTTACCGCCACACCATCAGCAAATAAACCCACTTGCGGTAAAACCACCCGCTCTTGAGCTTCCATCGCCGCAGCCAAACAGGCAGCATCCTCTGGCTCGACAGCAATCACTTTGATCTCTGGTCGCACATATTTCATGTAAGCAGCCATCCCCGCAGCCAGACCGCCACCGCCGACCGGGATGAATACCGCATCGACTGGGCGCGTCACCTGCCGTAAGAGCTCCATGGCTACTGTTCCTTGTCCGGCGATGACCTCAATATCATCGAAAGGGTGCAGGTAGGTGTAGCCGTATTCGTCAACCAACTCCTGACTTTTCGCAAAGGCTTCATCAAAACTATCGCCATGGAGAATGACTTGCGCACCTCTCGCTCTGACTGACCGCACCTTGATCTCAGGTGTGGTGGTTGGCATCACAATCACTGCCGGAATTTTTAATTTCTGCGCACCAAGAGCGACCCCCTGTGCGTGATTTCCCGCTGACGCCGCAATCACACCCTTCGCTAACACGTCTTTTGGAATCCCAACCATTTTGTTGTAAGCACCCCGACACTTAAAGGAGTACACCGGTTGGAGATCTTCCCGTTTCAGAAGCACGGGGCGACCCAAGCGCTTTGAAAGAAAGGGCGCTTGATGAACTGGAGTTTCGATCGCAACGTCATAAACGCGCGCCGACAAAATCTTTTTAATCAGGGTGTCAAACATGAGAAATCCAAACAGAAGCCCTTTATCATAGCGTCTGCGCTTTCTAACAGCTATGATTTTGCCCCCCTTTATGGAGATCACGATGAGCCAGGATGCGAAAAAACGCCAGGTGGCCGAGGCCGCTTTTGAAAAAGTCCGACACCTTCTCGATTCTGAAACTCCCATTGGGATTGGAACAGGGTCAACAGCCAATTGTTTCATTGACGTGTTGGCCAACAGCGGCATCCAAATCCTCGGAGCCGTTGCCTCATCTAAGGCGACACAAGATCGCCTGACTCAATACGGCATTGAACTCCTCGATTTAAATGCAACAGGCTCACTCCCCGTCTATGTGGACGGCGCAGATGAAGCCGATCCGCGACTGAACCTGATCAAAGGCGGTGGCGCGGCCTTAACGCGAGAAAAAATCATTGCCGAAGCCTCTGCACAATTTATTTGCATTGCCGATGACTCCAAACGAGTCGAGGTCCTTGGAGAATTTCCATTACCCATCGAGGTGATTCCGATGGCGCGAAGCTTAGTCGGGCGAGCAGTCGTTGAACTCGGCGGTAATCCTGAGTATCGCCAAGGGGTTGTCACGGATAACGGAAATATCATCCTAGACGTCTACGGCATGTCCATTACAGACCCAAAAGGATTAGAATTGGCGATCAATCAAATCCCAGGTGTTGTGACCTGTGGCCTGTTCGCGAGACGCCCAGCTGATATTTTGTTACTGGCATCAGAAACTGACATTCTTGAATTTTCACGAGACGCTTAAATGACTACATCGTTCGACAAATCGAAATTAAAAATCCTCCTTCTTGAAGGGATCCATCCATCAGCCGAGCGCATTTTCCGCGATGCTGGCTACCAGAACATTGAGACGGTCAAAACAGCACTCACCGGTGAGGAGCTGAAAAGTCGGCTGGATGGCGTCCACTTCCTCGGCATTCGGTCAAGAACCACACTGACTCGAGACATCTTCGAAGCTGCTGAAAAACTGGTTGCGGTCGGTTGTTACTGCATCGGGACCAACCAAGTCGATCTGACTGCTGCGACAGAGCATGGCGTTGTGGTCTTCAATGCACCCTACTCCAATACTCGATCTGTGGCCGAACTGGTGCTCGCTGAAGCCATCCTCCTACTCCGCGGGATCCCTGAAAAAAATGCCAAAGCACATCGTGGTGGTTGGGCCAAAACCGCCAATGATTCCTTTGAGATTCGAGGAAAAACCTTGGGTATCGTGGGCTACGGTTCGATCGGTTCACAACTCTCTGTGCTGGCTGAAGGCCTTGGGATGCGTGTCATTTTTTATGATGTCGTCTCGAAACTACCCTTGGGCAATTCTTCACAAATCCCGTCACTGGAAGCTTTGCTAGGACAGGCGGATATCGTCACTCTGCATGTTCCAGATCTTCCCTCAACGCGTAATTTGATTGACCAAGAACGCATCAGTCAAATGAAACCAAAGAGCATCTTGATCAATGCATCTCGTGGAACAGTGGTTGATATTGATGCACTGACCAAAGCACTGGCTGAGAGCCATCTTCTTGGAACTGCCATCGACGTGTTCCCTGTTGAACCGAAATCCAACAACGACGAGTTTATTTCGCCGTTGCGTGGATTCGACAATGCGATCTTAACGCCACATATTGGTGGATCAACGCAAGAAGCTCAGGAAAATATCGGTGTGGAAGTTGCAGAAAAGTTAGTGCGATATTCTGATAACGGATCCACGCTCACCAGCGTGAATTTCCCAGAGGTCGCCTTACCGCCGCATCCTAATCATCACCGCTTATTGCATGTCCATGAAAATCGACCGGGCGTACTCTCAGCGATTAATACCGTGTTTGCAGAAAACCAGATCAATATTGGATCTCAGTTCCTGCAAACCTCGGACAAAATTGGTTATGTGGTAATTGATGTGGACAGAGATTACTCAGACGTCGCACTTGAAAAGCTGTCTGAAATCGAAGGCACGATTCGCTGCCGCGTCTTGTTCTAACCCACTAACGCATAACGCATGTCGGGGGAGAGAGCAATCGCTCACCCCCCGATACGTTCTCAGGAAATCCGAGGATCAAGCTCACCAGATGCATACCGCAATGCCATCGCCTCAAGCCCAATCACTTTGATTTTTGATGCCTGACCGGCGCAGCCAAACGCCTCATAACGCGCTTTAACGATCTCACTCATCGCCTGCGTTGCTTCTTTCAGATATTTCCGTGGATCAAACTCCGCCGGATGCCTGGCTAAATACCGCCGAATGGCACCGGTCGACGCCAAACGTAAATCCGTATCAATATTGACTTTGCGAACCCCATATTTGATTCCTTCCTGAATCTCTTCCACAGGCACGCCGTAGGTTTCTGGAATCTCACCTCCACATGCATTGATCACAGCTAACCAATCCTGTGGGACAGAACTCGAACCATGCATCACCAAGTGGGTATCCGGGATCCGCTGATGAATCGCTTTAATGCGGTCGATCGCCAGAATATCGCCTGTCGGTGGGCGGGTAAATTTATAAGCTCCGTGCGATGTGCCAATCGCAATCGCCAGAGCGTCAACCCCAGTGGCTTTGACAAAATCAGCCGCCTCGTCTGGATCGGTCAGCATCTGATCATGCGACAGCGTCCCTTCTGCGCCAACGCCATCCTCTTCACCGGCCTGTCCCGTTTCAAGAGAACCGAGACACCCGAGCTCGCCTTCGACAGAGACACCGCATGCGTGTGCCATCCGCGTTGTCAGTGCGGTCACATCAACATTGTAGTCATAGCTCGCTGGAGTCTTTTGATCAGCCAGCAATGAGCCATCCATCATCACCGATGAGAAACCAAGTTGAATCGATTGCTGACACACATCCGGGGATGCCCCATGATCTTGGTGCATACATACCGGAATCTGCGGAAATTCCTCGATCGCCGCTTCAATCAAATGACTTAAAAAGCGACTCCCTGCATACTTTCGAGCGCCGGCTGATGCCTGCACAATCACTGGAGCATCCACCGCGTCAGCGGCTTCCATGATTGCTCGCATCTGTTCGAGGTTATTCACATTAAAGGCTGGAACCCCATACCCCTGCTCAGCAGCATGGTCCAACATCTGGCGCAAACTGATTAAAGCCATAAAACTCCCTAAGAATCGTATCTAGATTTCAACATCTGAACCGCTGGTAACTCTTTTCCTTCAACAAACTCAAGGAACGCACCACCACCTGTCGAGATGTAACTGATTTGATCAGCGATACCAAATTGATCAATTGCCGCTAAGGTATCGCCACCTCCGGCTAAACTGAAGCCATCACTGGCCGCAATCGCCATCGATAACGCACGCGTTCCACCGGAAAATTGCGGAAATTCAAACACGCCAACAGGACCATTCCAAAGGATGGTTTTTGCCGACGCCATGAGCTCCTGATACGACGCCTGGGTCTCCGGGCCAACATCTAAAATCATGTCATTGTCAGACACATCTTGCACCCGCTTCACAATTGCCTCTGCGTCGATCGAAAATTCCGTGGCAACCACCACATCAACAGGCAGCGGGATATCGACCGTCGCCATTAACGTCTTCGCCGTTTCGATCAAATCCACTTCCATCAGGGACTTACCGACTGGATAACCGGCTGCAGCTAGGAAGGTATTCGCGATCCCCCCGCCGACCACAATCCGGTCGACCTGATTGGCGAGTTCCGTCAGGACGTCAAGCTTTGTTGAGACTTTCGAGCCGCCCACAATCGCAACCGCGGGGCGCTCAGGATTCGCAAGCGCCTTACTCAGGGCATCAAGCTCAGCCGCCATCAGTGGTCCAGCAGCAACCTCAGGCGCGAAACGCCCCACTCCATGGGTTGAAGCCTGCGCACGGTGAGCTGTACCAAAAGCGTCCATCAGATACACATCGCATAAAGCTGCCATTTTTTTCGCCAAGGCTTCATCGTCTTTCTTTTCACCCTTCAAATACCGAACGTTTTCCAGCAGAACCAAATCTGCAGACTGTTCAAACCCATCAATCCAGTCGGTCATCAATGGAACATCGCGGCCAAGCTTCGCAGACAGTGTTGCCGCGACCGGAGCCAGGCTGAATTCCGGTTCACACACACCTTCTTCAGGGCGCCCTAGGTGGCTCATCACAGCCACTTGAGCACCTTGCTCGAGAAGCGCTTGAAGGGTCGGTATTGCGGCATCAATTCGTGCCGTTGAAGTGACTTGGCCATCTTTAATGGGGACATTCAAGTCTTGACGAACCAGTACGCGCTTTCCTTGCACATTGAAATCAGACATCGTTTTGATCATTTGATTCACTCCCTAGAAATGGACTGCCAATGCAGTAGTAAATCGATGACACGATTGGAGTAGCCCCATTCGTTGTCATACCAAAAAAGCAACTTCACCAGTCGCCCGTTCACCATCAACTGCGTTGCATCAAAGATTGATGATGCCGGATGATGGTTAAAATCGATGGACACCAAAGGCTCCTCGTTCACAGCAAAAAGACCGCCTTGAATTTGTGACCATTGATGCATTGCATCCATGATCTCAGTCTCTGTCACCTCGCGACTGAACTCGACCGTGAGATCAACACAGGAAACGTTTTGGGTCGGGACGCGCATTGAAAATCCCTGGATGCGTCCGGACAGTTCAGGCATAACCCACTCCAACGCCTTAATCGCATTGGTACTTGTTGGAATCATCGAGCTGTGCGCGGATCGACCGCGCCTTAAATCGCGGTGAGCGGTATCAATCAATACCTGATCGTTAGTCACTGCATGAATTGTCGTATAAAACCCACGCTCAATAGAGACCGACCGGGTCAATCCAAAGACGCCAAGAGCAAGACAATTCGTGGTGCAACTGGCTGCTGAAATCACTCGATGGGACTCCGTCAAAGCCAAATGATTTAATCCATAGACCACCGTTAAATCGACATCAGGACCGCCTGGCGCGCCGATCAGAACACGGGGAGCACCTTGCGAAAGATGCGCATCCGCAGATTGCCGATTCGCGAAACGTCCGGAACTCTCGAGGACCACATCAACAGGAGTCTCTGGATAGACAATCTGGCTTGGTGACTGGTGTTGAGTCAAAGCAATCGAACGGCCATTCAGCAAGTAACCGCCGTGTGGATCTTTCTGAAACAACCGTTCAGAGCGACCATGCGTCGAATCGTAGTGGGTTAGATGCACCAGACTCTCAGCATCGGCTGGGTCATTGATCAAAACCGGTTGGATGCGATCAAAAAGACCCCGTTCGGCCAGCGCGCGAACCACACACCGACCAATTCGGCCATAACCGTTAATTCCCAGACGCCAAGCCAATTAAAGTGCCTTGGCCGTTTCAACGACATGATCAACGGTAAAACCGAAATGCTTCATCACCTCACCACCCGGCCCAGACTCACCAAAGGTGCGCATACCAATCACAGCACCCTGAAGTCCGACATATTTGTACCAACCATCAGGATGGCCCGCCTCAATGGCTAACCGTTTTGCGCACGCGCTTGGTAGAACCGACTCACGATAGCCGGCATCTTGTTGGTCAAATCGACTGGTCGATGGCATGGAAACCACACGAACCCCACTGCCAAGACTGTCAGCCGCCGCAACCGCCAACTCAACCTCAGATCCTGTCGCGATGACAATGAGGTCCAAAGGGCCAGTCTCGAGTTTCAAGACATAACCGCCACGAGCGATATCAGCCAACTGCTGGTCATCACGTGGTTGGTTCACCAATCCCTGACGCGAAAGGGCAAGTGCTGTCGGCCCTTGATAGGCCACTGCTTCTTTCCAGGCAACAAAGGTTTCTGTCGTATCACAAGGCCTCCAAGTCTCAAGGCCAGGGGTTGCACGCAGGCTTGCGAGTTGCTCGATTGGCTGATGCGTCGGGCCGTCTTCGCCCAAACCGATCGAATCATGGGTGAAGACATAGATGACGCGCTGCTTCATGAGCGCCGCCATACGAACCGCATTTCGCGCATATTCCATGAAAATTAAGAAGGTTCCGCCAAAGGGCAAGAACCCGCCATGCAAAGTAACACCGTTCATCAGCGCGCACATGGCAAACTCCCGAACCCCATAATGAATGTAGTTACCGCCAGGATTGGTCACAGTATTTGCCTGACAGTCAGGCCAAACGGTCAAGTTCGAGTGGCCCAAATCCGCAGAACCACCGAGCACCTCCGGAAACACCTTCGCAACGACTTCGATCGCATTCTGAGAAGCTTTTCGCGTCGCAAGCTTTGGGGACTCCGATTGCGTCTGACGAATGGCTTGATCCAAGGTCATCATCGCATCTGCGGGAAGCTCACCGGAAACCCGGCGCTCAAATTCAGCGGCAAGTTCGGGGTACTGCTCGCGATAACGCGCGAACAATTGAGCCCATTCGGCTTGCACCTTTGCACCAGCGTCTGTTGCATCCCAGGCATGTCGAATATCAGCAGGAACCTCGAAGGGTCCATGCGTCCATCCTAAAGACTCGCGTGTCGCTTGAATTTCTGCATCCCCCAAGGGCGCCCCGTGGGTCTTTTCACTGCCTGCGAGATTCGGAGAGCCAAAACCGATGACAGTGCGACAGCAAATCAGTGTCGGGCGTGAGGACTCCTGCCGCGCCGTCTTCAGCGCTGTTTCAATTTCCGTTGCATCGTGACCATCGACGCCGCGAATCACTTGCCAGCCATAGGACTCAAATCGGGCCGGAGTGTCATCACTGAACCAGCCGCGCACATCACCATCAATGGAAATACCATTGTCATCATAAAAGACGATCAATTGTCCAAGGCCAAGGGTTCCGGCGAGCGAGCACGCCTCGTGGCTGACCCCCTCCATCAAACAACCATCACCCACGAAACAATAGGTGTGATGATCGACGATTGGGAAATCATCGCGGTTAAATTGTGCTGCAAGCGTTCGCTCAGCAAGCGCCATTCCAACAGCGTTGGCCAGCCCCTGACCTAAGGGCCCAGTGGTTGTCTCAACGCCAGCGGTATAGCCATATTCAGGATGTCCTGGGGTTCGAGAATGCAGCTGGCGGAAGGACTTGAGGTCCTCGATCGTCACGTCATAGCCTGTGAGATGGAGCAACGAATAAATCAACATCGAGCCGTGACCATTGGACAAGATGAAGCGGTCACGATTTGGCCATTGTGGATCAGACGGGTTGTGACGCAGCACACCTCGCCACAACACTTCGGCAATGTCAGCCATTCCCATTGGGGCACCTGGGTGCCCTGAATTCGCGGCCTGCACAGCATCAATACTCAAAAATCGAATCGCGTTGGCAAGCGCCCTGCGGTCAGTCATGTGACGTCCTTTCTAATCACCCAGAAAAATTTCGAACAGGCATTGTTATGAAACCTGAGAAGAACCACAAGGTAGGATTTTGCGTTGACATTGACATATAAAGATATCTTTATACAATTATGTTTGTTTTGATGAACGCAGGACTCTTGTAATGACCGATTTGACCTATTTCACCTCAGAATCTGTATCAGAAGGCCATCCCGATAAAATGGCAGATCAGATCTCAGATGCGATCCTTGACGCACTCATCACCGACGACAAGTACACCCGCGCCGGCATCGAGACAATGGTCAAAACTGGATTAGTTCTCGTTTCCGGCGAAGTCCGTACCGATACGTGGGTCGATATCGAAGACATCATTCGCCAAGTGGTCCTGGATATCGGCTATGACCACTCCTCACTCGGGTTTGACGGGAATACCTGTGCAGTTCTTAACGGCATTGGCAAACAATCACAAGACATTGCCCAAGGTGTTGATCAAACCGAAAACCATGAGCAAGGTGCCGGTGACCAAGGATTGATGTTTGGGTACGCGACCAACGAAACCGACAGTCTGATGCCTGCTCCAATCCATTACTCGCATACCTTAGTTCGTCGTCAAGCAGAAGTCCGCAAGAATGGCGACCTCCCCTACCTTCGCCCCGATGCGAAGAGTCAAGTCACATTCGCTTATGACGGCGACACCATTGTCGGTATTGACGCAGTCGTTCTCTCAACGCAGCACGACGAAGACGTCTCTCTCGAGCAACTCCAGCGCGATGTCAAAGAGCACATCATTCAGCCGGTGCTGCCAGAAGCATGGCTCACGGAGCAAACCAAATATCACATCAATCCAACCGGGCGTTTTGTGATCGGTGGTCCGGTGGGTGATGCGGGACTAACCGGCCGTAAAATCATTGTTGACACCTATGGCGGGATGGCGCGTCACGGTGGCGGCGCTTTCTCCGGCAAAGATCCATCGAAAGTTGATCGCTCAGCAGCCTATGCTGCACGTTATGTGGCGAAGAATTTAGTTGCAGCTGGTCTGGCCGATCGTTGCGAGGTCCAAGTGTCCTATGCGATCGGTGTCGCTGAACCGACATCCATTCGCGTCGAGACATTCGGCACATCAACATTCACTAACGCACAACTCGATCACTTGGTCCGCGCGCACTTTGACCTGCGCCCGAGAGCAATCTCAACCATGCTTGATCTGAATCGCCCGATCTATCGCCCAACGGCCGCTTATGGTCATTTTGGTCGCGATGATCTGGATCTCACTTGGGAGCGCACGGACCGCGCACAGGCATTGGCTGACGCGGCCGCGAAACTCTAATCAACAGAAGAGGCACTATGATGAGCGCACTACCAACCGACGTATTAAACGGCGACTACAAAATTAAAGATCTGTCTCTGGCAGAGTGGGGACGCAAGGAAATCCGTCTGGCAGAAAGCGAAATGCCAGCATTGATGCGTCTTCGTGAAAAATATCAGGCTGAACAACCTCTAAAGGGGGCCAAAATCATTGGCTGCATCCATATGACGGTTCAGACAGCTGTGCTGATCGAGACTCTGGTTGCTCTCGGCGCTGAAGTCCGCTGGAGTTCCTGTAATATTTTCTCGACACAAGATGAAGCTGCAGCGGCCATCGTCGCAGCCGGCATCCCGGTCTACGCCTGGAAAGGCCAAACCAATGAAGAAGGCGAATGGTGTGTTGAGCAGACCATTTTGAAAAATGGCCGACCTTGGGACGCCAATATGTTGCTGGACGATGGCGGTGACTTGACTGCCATGGTTCACGAGAAATATCCCGAAATGCTCGCTCGCATTCACGGGGTGACCGAAGAAACCACCACTGGTGTTCACCGCCTGGTCGAGATGCTGAAAAACGGCGCGCTGAAGATTCCTGCGATCAACGTCAATGACGCCGTCACAAAAGCGAAAAACGACAACAAATATGGTTGCCGACATTCATTAAACGATGCCATCAAGCGCGGTACGGATATGTTGTTGTCCGGTAAGCGTGCGCTCGTCATCGGCTATGGTGATGTCGGTAAAGGTTCGGCTCAGAGCCTTCGCCAAGAAGGCATGATTGTTCGGATCGCTGAATCAGATCCGATTTGCGCCATGCAAGCCTGCATGGACGGTTTTGAGGTGGTTAGCCCATACAACAACGGCGTCAAAACGAACCAAGTCGAAGACGTGAATATGCGGCTTCTCGAAGATACCGATATTCTGGTGACCACCACCGGTAACATCGATGTCTGTGACAGCGCAATGCTCCAGTGCGTAAAGAAAGGGGCCATTGTCTGCAACATCGGTCACTTCGATAACGAAATCGACACCAGCTACATGCGTTCTCACTGGCGCTGGGAAGAAGTCAAACCGCAAGTACATCAAGTGTTCCGCTCGGATGCTGATGACGACTACTTGCTGCTACTTGCAGAAGGTCGCCTAGTGAATCTCGGTAACGCAACAGGTCACCCATCACGAATCATGGATGGCTCATTCGCCAACCAAGTGCTAGCCCAAATCGAAATGTACAAGCGCGGCTTTGCCGACTTAGATGATGCAGACAAGGCCAAGCACATTGGCATTGAAGTACTACCTAAGCAGCTCGACGAAGAAGTCGCTCGCTGCATGGTTGAGGGCTTTGGCGGCGTCATCACCAAACTCACAGCCGAACAAGCCAAGTACATCGGTGTGTCAGTCGAAGGCCCGTTCAAGCCCGAAGCATACAAGTACTAATCATGAGAACGCCTCGTCTGTATGCGGACACAATCAGTCACGCGTCAGGCGAGGTGGTCTTATCAGAACGCAATCATCACTATCTCGCTCGGGTGCTACGGGCAAAAGTCGGTCAACGGGTGAGTCTGTTCAACGGCCAAGGATGCTCTACTGACGCGGTCATCACAGAAATCAATAAACGTCAAACAGTGGTCAATCTGCGTGATCGAACAGAACACGCCGACCAAAGACTTCCCGTCACACTCGGCATGGCACTGATCAAATCTGACCGTTTTGATTGGACACTACAAAAAGCAACCGAGCTTGGCGTCACTGCCATTTTACCGCTCATCACTCAATTCACCGATTCACCACCCAAGGCCGATCGTCTACAGAAGAAATGGGGGCACTGGCAGGAAATATTGGTCAATGCCTGCGAACAATCCGAAAATCACTGGCTGCCTCAGTTGCTTGAACCGGCTCGATTAACCGACCTCAGGGTGACTAGCCAAACTGTTGTGGCCCATCCAGCAACGACGTCCGTAACAGTCGATCCACTCGAATCTACTCTGCTATTAATTGGCCCAGAAGGCGGATTTAGTGATGAAGAGGTCGAGACTCTTTTGAAAAAGCAGGTGAAACCGATGTCACTTGGCCCCAGAATACTGAGAGCGGAGACGGCAGCGATTGTCGGACTCACTTTGCTCGGACAGCAGTACGGCCAATACTAGGGAAGACACGTGGGAACAGCAAAACAGCGCATTGGATTCTGGATGGATCCGATTGAAAGCATCAAGCCATACAAAGACACCAGTTTCGCGCTCATGCTCGCCGCACAAGCACTGGGCCATGAGATTGTGTATCTGCCGAAAAATGGATTGGCCTTAATGGAAGGTGTGGCCACTGGCATGATGCAAACCGTGACCGTCACCGACGGTGTCAACACGGGATTCGCGTTGCTCTCGGAGCAAACCCGAGCACCTTTGAGTGATTTGGATGTGATCATGATCCGGGTTGATCCACCGTTTGACAGCGAGTATCTCTATGGGACGCACATCCTTGAGCGCGCCAAGCAACAAGGCGTTCGTGTCGTCAACAACCCGCAGGCCATCCGCGATTGCAACGAGAAGCTCTTTGCGACCGAATTTAGTGCACTCATGCCGACTACTTGGGTGTCCTCACGACATGAGGATATTCGAGCATTTCAACAGTCGCACGGCGACATCATTCTCAAACCGCTCGACGGCATGGGTGGATCAGGAATTTTCCGAATCACCGCCGACGGATTGAATCTGGGTGCAGTCCTTGAAACGCTCTCACCCGACGAATCACGATTGGTCATGGCACAAGAATACCGACCGGAAATCGCTGATGGCGATCGTCGGGTGCTGGTTCTTCACGGACAACCGATTTCGCACGTCTTAGCGCGCATTCCATCACAGGGAGAAACGCGCGGTAACCTGGCCGCCGGCGGGCGGGGTGTGGTGATGCCAATTTCTGATCGAGAGCGTGAGATTGCAGAAACGGTCGGCCCTTACCTACTCGAACGCGGATTATTGTTCGTCGGCCTCGATGTTATCGGTGGCCACCTGACCGAAATTAACGTCACCAGTCCAACCTGTGTTCGAGAGATCGATGCACAAGCGAACACTCGAATTGGACACGACTTTTTCGAAGCACTTTTTAACCAGTGAGCTACACTTAACGGATGCAGTCATGAAAGAGACCAACCCCATGAGCGACGATTCAGGACACTCTCAGTTTAACGGCCAGTTTTTGGTATCCATGCCGGATCTCAAGGATGGCGTGTTTGAGTCTTCGTTGGTACTAACGTGTGAGCACGGTGATACCGGAGCCATGGGCTTTATTGTGAATAAGCCAACTGAATTTTCAGTCCAAGAGATCTTCGAACAACTCGGTCTTGAGGCGGCGTCGAATTTGGATCCAGACATTCCGGTGATGAATGGCGGTCCGGTTGAACCGCAACGTGGCTTCTTACTCTCCAATCATCCGATCACGGATGACGTGGTCGAAGTGCTCGAAGGTCTGTTTCTCGCGTCCAGCCCTGATGTCCTACCGCTGGCTGTAGACGCCCTGAACCAAGGAGATGCCATCTTTATTCTGGGTTACTCAGGCTGGTCAGAAGGACAACTTGAGTCTGAAATGGCGGCCAATAGCTGGATTCATGTTCCCTGGGATGCGGATGTTATTTTCCAAATTCCAACCGCTGATCGACAGCGAGCCGCGTTAGCACAACTTGGCATCGATCCGATCCAACTGTCACAAGGTGCAGGCCACGCCTAATGCCCTTGGCCCTTGGGTTTGATTACGGACTCTCGCGCATTGGGGTAGCCACCGGGCAAACGCTGACTAAAACAGCCAGCCCTCTAATCGCTCTCTCCGCGAAGGATGGAACGCCACAATGGGAGCACATCCAGGCACTTTTGGATGAATGGAAGCCTGATGTCGTGGTGGTTGGTCTTCCGTTGCACGATGACGGATCGATGAGTGAAATGGCTGAACGCGCGAAAAAATTTGGTCAACGCATCCACGGACGATTTGGTGTCCACGTCGAATTTATCAACGAATATCACAGCACACGTGAGGCTCGTGAGCACTTGAACTATCGAGGAAAAGCAGGCGATCAAGACGGCAAACTTGATGCAACAGCGGCGAGTGTCATACTCGAACGCTGGCTGGGAGAACAACATGCGTGAGATCCGATCTCAAACGGCAACAGAAGCAGCACTGCTCACACTCATCACGGAAGTGCGAGAACACTATGCGAATGAACGACCATTGGTTGTTGGCATCCACACAGGCGGCGCCTGGGTAGCCACCCGTCTCTGCGAGGCGCTCCACTGGGACCCACCGGCAACCCTCGATATCTCATTCTATCGTGATGATTTCGAAACCAGTGGATTGAAACGGTCCGGGACAACTGATCGGATGCCTCAACAACTCAATGGAGAACGCATCCTGCTGATTGATGATGTGCTTTTCACGGGTCGAACCATTCGAGCAGCGATCAATGTTCTGTTTGATTATGGCCGCCCAGGAGGCATCGATTTAGGCATTTTATTTGATCGCGGCGGCCGAGAATTACCCATCGAGCCCACTTTCCTCGGAGAATCCCTTGGCGAAGAAGGGGTTGGCCGGTGTAAACTATCCGGACCTGAGCCTTTAGTGCTCATGACCCCGGACTCGGAATAAGGAACGCCATGCAAGGTCCAGCTGCGCTCCAGCTCACACCAGACGGACGATTGAAACATCTCCTGACGACCGAAGGCCTTCCTCAATCTCTCATCACCGAACTTCTTGATACCGCAGAAACATTCCTGTCATCACAGGGCCAACCTGTGAAGAAAGTGCCACTCCTCCGCGGTAAAACAGTGGTGAATTTATTTTTCGAGAACTCAACCCGAACGCGAACAACCTTCGATATTGCAGCCCATCGCTTAAGTGCAGACGTGGTCACCCTTGATATCAGAACCAGTTCGGCCTCCAAAGGCGAAACCCTGTTTGATACGCTGAAAAACTTAGAGGCAATGCAGGCCGACCTGTTTGTGGTTCGGCACAGTGCCGGCGGAGCGCCCTTCTTCATTGCTGATCGTGTGACACCTAACATTGCTGTCATCAATGCCGGTGATGGCACGCACGCGCACCCAACACAAGCCCTCCTCGACTTGATGACCATCCGAAAGCACAAAGGGGACCCGGCAAATCTGTCGGTGGCCATCGTCGGTGATCTGAAGCACTCCCGTGTTGCACGATCGTTGATTCACGGATTACGCGGCATGGGATGTCCAGATATTCGCGCGATTGGTCCAGGAACACTCCTACCGGGAGATCTCGGGCACCTCGGTGTGCAGAGTTTCAATCGCATCGAGGACGGCCTCAATGGCGTCGATGTGGTCGTCCTTCTCCGACTGCAAAAGGAACGCATGAGCAGTGCTCTACTGCCAAGTGAGCGCGAGTTCTTCAACCTCTACGGAATGACTGAATCACGTCTCCAACTCGCCGACGACAACGCCATCGTGATGCACCCAGGTCCGATCAACCGCGGTGTCGAAATCGCCAATGAAGTGGCTGATGGGCCCCAAGCTGTCATCTTGGATCAAGTCACTAACGGGATTGCCATCCGCATGGCCGTCATGGCAATGACTCTCTCAACACAACAGGAGAGTCAATGATGGGCGTAGTCATTCGAAATATTCGTATTCTTTCTCCGAATAGCCCCCTTCATCAAGCGACGGAAATTGGTATTGAGAAGGAACTCTTCGTTGATCCTACGACGATCAAGGATGCTCAGGTGGTCGATGGCCAAGGTGGCCTTTTGATCCCTGGACTGATCGATTGCCGAGTGAATTTACGAGAACCCGGTCTCGAGCATAAAGGCACGATTGCTTCAGAAACCCGTGCGGCGATAGCAGGAGGTGTGACTTCGGTGGTGGCTACACCCACTACAGATCCCGTGGTTGATTCTCCCGCGGACGTTCGATTAGTACTTGAGCGCGCCAAAGCATCTGGCTTCTGCCGTGTTCTACCGACCGCCATGTTGACCCAAGGCGGTGAAGGCCATCACCTGTCAGAAATGGCAGCACTGGTGGATGCAGGCTGTGTGGCGCTCGCACAAGGAAATCGGCCCTTCGGTTCACGAAAAATTGAACTGAATGCGCTGAAATATGCGCAAAGTCTGGGTATTGGTGTGATTTTGGATTCCGAAGACTCAGACTTTGCAGGAGGCTGCGCACACGCCGGACAGATTGGCACCGGACTGGGTCTGTCACTGAATCCCTCATTGTCAGAAACTCTTGGATTGGGGGCCGATCTTGATCTGGTCGAAGCCACGGGTGTCCATGCGCACTTTTCTCGCATCACCACCAAAAACTCAGTAGAACGAATCAAGGCGGCCAAAGCTCGAGGTCTTCAAATCACCTGTGATGTCACACTCGCACACCTGATCTATTCAGAACACGCGATCATCAACTTGGATCCAAATTTCCATCTTGAGCGACCACTGAGAACTGAAGAAGATCGATGCGCCCTCATTGCAGGCGTCATTGATGGAACCATCGACGTCATTGTGTCTGATCATTCGCCGCATGAACCTGGTGCGAAGCTCGCGCCTTTCCCAGAGACCGATCAAGGCATGAGTATGAGCGAGGGCATGATTCAGTCACTCATTGAACTCGACAAACAGGGTGAGTTACCGCTTGAGTATTCGCTTGATGCGATGACTGTGCGTGCCGCTCGCCTCATCAATCGTCCAGATCTTGGCTGTCTTCAATACGGCAATTCAGCTGACTGCGTTCTCATCGACCCTGAAGGCCAAACGCACTTCGACCCAACCACCTGGCTCAGTGCAGGGGCAAATAGTCCACTGCTTGGAAAGACTCTTCCTGGTCGTGTTCTTGGCACCTGGATTGGCGGACAACACTTCCCCCGTTAACCCATGGATCGCGCAACCGAACTCAAACAGCATCTCGCCGTGATCGATACCGCCATTCGAGAGGCCGCGAGCAACTGTGGCCGGAACCCAGAATCCATCCAATTGCTTGCTGTTTCCAAAACGAAACCCAGCTCAGATATTCAGATGTTGCATGCGCTCGGACAACGCAGTTTCGGAGAGAACTATGTTCAGGAAGCTGTCGATAAAATCCATGAACTGCAGGGACTGGATATCGAATGGCACTATATCGGGCATATCCAAAGCAACAAAACCAAACTCATTGCAACCGAGTTCGATTGGGTTCATACCGTTGACCGCGAAAAAATTGCTTCTCGACTCAATGATGCTCGAGACGGAGATCCACTGAATATCCTAATTCAAGTAAATGTCGATCTTGCTGAGACGAAGTCAGGCGTCTCACCGACAGACCTCAAGGCGCTGGCGATTGCAATCTGGAAACTGCCTCATCTGAAGCTCCGGGGACTTATGTCGATCCCAGATCCGGTCAGTGAAGACGATTTACAGCGCGCCCATCAGCAACTGAAGGGGCTCTTTGAGGAGATCAAAGGAGACCATCCGACTCCCGAGATCTTTGATACCCTCTCCATGGGAATGACGAATGATCTTGAGCTTGCCATTTCCGAAGGAAGCACCATGGTGCGCATCGGTACAGCACTCTTCGGAGCACGAGCTCCCAAGGAAACATTATGAACCAACACATCGGATTTATTGGTGGCGGCAATATGGCCCAAGCCATCATCACCGGACTCCTAAAGAGTGGCCGCGTAGCAAGCGATATTTTGGTCTCTGATCCGAATCCAGAGTCTCGCAAAGCCATCAGGGCACTCGGCGTTACAGCCTTCAATCATCACGAGCCTGTGATGGCCCAGGCTGACTTCATAATTCTTGCCGTGAAACCGCAAATGATGGATGCCGTACTAACAGCAATTGCACCGAGTTTGCACAAGTCTCAAATCATTATTTCGATCGCTGCGGGAATCACGATTCGGGGGATCCGCCGGTGGCTCAATGAGCCCAACAACACGGTGGTCCGTGTCATGCCGAACACGCCCGCACTCATCGGTGAAGGGATGTCGGCATTAGCTTCAGACACCACGTTAGACGATGAAACGCAAATCGCCGTGCAACGCATCTTTGAATCCTGTGGGCAGGCTCTTTGGGTACCAAGTGAAGATGCCATCGATACGGTAACCGCGGTCTCAGGCTCAGGGCCCGCCTACTTCTTTCTCATGATCGAAAATCTGATCAATACCGGGATACGCCTTGGACTATCACCAGATGTCGCACACAAGCTCGTGGTTCAAACAGCAAAAGGTGCCGCCCAAATGGTTGAGTTTTCGGATGTCGGACCCGATGTTCTTCGTCAACGAGTGACCTCGCCAGGCGGCACAACGGAAGCCGCACTGGCCGTTTTTCATGAGGGTGACTTTGCCGATCTTATCGACCGCGCACTGATTGCGGCACGGGATCGGGCCGGCGAGCTGTCCAAAGACGCACCCTAAAAATTACGTTAGGCTACTGATTCGATAAAGGGAGCACCATGGAAGCGAATCTGATTTTTTATGTGTTAAATACGGTGATTTCGGTCCTGGTCGCACTGGTAGGCCTTCGTTTTATACTCCAGCTCGCGCAGGCCAATTTTTATAATCCGATTTCACAGGGCATTAACCGCTTCACTGCACCACTGACTGGTGTATTTAGTAGCCTCCCAACCATTGGCTCTTTCAACACAGGGATCCTGGTCAGTGCGATCGTCATTCAGGCGCTTGGCGCTGGGTTATGCCTCTTTCTCCTCGGCGGAATCCCAGGGGTTGGACAACTCATTGTTTGGTCGATCCTGTCGGTCTTTGGTGTGATGATCAATCTGGTTTTCTATGCATTACTTGGCATGATTATCCTGTCCTGGTTGGCTCCAGGAGCCTCGCATCCTGGTGCAGAATTGTTGTTCCAAGTGTCAGAACCATTTTTGGCCCCCTTCCGGAAGATCGTTCCTAATCTCGGCGGTTTGGATTTATCACCAATCCTCTTGTTTGTCGTCATCAACATTCTGGAAGCCGTTGTGATTCGTGGACCTGCCCGCTCCATGGGAATGTCATCGACTGTGGCCCAATTCTTCGTTGGGATCAGTTAGTGACTGGATCCGTCGGGGTTGTTACCCCGCAGCTCATCCCATTTGAGACCCCGCTCGACTTAGAGCGAGGCGGACGACTTCCACGTTACGACTTAATGGTTGAAACCTATGGGACCTTAAATACCCAAAAATCAAACGCCGTCCTCGTCTGTCATGCGCTCAGTGGTGACCATCATGCGGCCGGATACCATGGGTCAGAAGACACCAAACCCGGTTGGTGGGACAGTTACATCGGACCCGGAAAAGCCATCGATACAGACCTGTTTTTTGTGGTGAGCTTGAACAATTTAGGTGGTTGCTCAGGCTCAACCGGGCCTCTCTCAATGAACCCAGAGACAGGCAAGGCCTATGGACCAGACTTTCCTGAAGTCACCGTATTGGATTGGATCCATTCACAAGCACGGCTGGCAGACTATTTCGGAATCGAACAATTTGCAGCAATCGCTGGTGGCTCACTGGGCGGTATGCAAGCGCTTCAGTGGTCAATCACCTATCCATCCAGGGTGAAGAGCGCAGCCATCATCGCTGCGGCGCCACGATTGACAGCGCAGAACATTGCTTTTAACGAAGTCGCTCGACAAGCGATCATGCGAGACCCTAACTTCTTTGAAGGGAATTATGCTGACCATGAGGTGATCCCAGCATCCGGCCTTGGACTCGCCAGAATGGTTGGTCACATCACGTATTTATCCGACGTGTCCATGGGCAAAAAATTTGGCCGACGCCTGCCGCGCGACGATCGTGATGCTGAGGGAGTGAATTTTGCGGTGGAACAATATCTCCGATACCAAGGCGAGCAATTCAGTGGTCGCTTTGATGCGAATACCTATATTTTAATGACTCGTGCCCTCGATTATTTTGATCCAACCAATACCGAATCCATGCCATTACCGAACGTCCTGAAAAGCACAAAATGTCAGTTTTTGGTGCTCTCGTTTACAACCGATTGGCGATTCTCTCCATCACGCTCTGAAGAGATCGTGGACGCACTCATCCAAGCTGGGAAGCCCGTGAGTTATTCTCGTTTGGAGTCAACCCACGGACACGACGCCTTCCTGATTCCTGATGCGACTTATGAACGGATATTTAAAGCATTTATGGACCGTGTTTACCGTGATCTTGGAGGCGATGAATGATCGCGCACTCCCACCAAATTCCGAGTTGGATCACGACCCATTCTCGGGTACTTGATCTCGGTTGTGGCGATGGAAAACTCCTTGCACAACTAGTCAAAAGCCACCACATTGATGCCCTAGGTCTCGAGCTTGATCCAGTGAAAATCGCCACCTGTCTGGACCAAGGATTAAGCGTGATCCAGCAAGATCTGAATCGCGGCTTATCCAATTTTAATGATCAACAATTCGATACCGTCATCATGACGCAAACGCTCCAGGCGATTCGTCGACCAGATCTCGCCTTGTCTGAGATGCTCCGGGTCGGTCGTGAAGCCATTGTCACCTTCCCAAATTTCGCTTACATCAGTAACCGCATTCAATTAGGGCTCGCCGGACATATGCCTGTGAACCCACAGTTACCCAACCCTTGGTATAACACGCCAAACATTCACCTGTCGACATTCCGAGACTTCGAAGAGCTGTGTCAGAGACTCTCCATTCGTATTCTTGATAGAGATACATCCAATCTCTCTGGAAAAAGAACTTGGCTTGGGACTGTTTGGCCCAATCTCTTTGGTGAAGTTGCTGTGTATCGACTGACCAAGGAGTCTTAAATGCGTTATCTCACCGCACTCGTGATCGCCTGTTTGAGTATCGTGGCTCACTCGGCGGAAATCGTCAGGGAGCAGGGGTTTGAAGTACAAGTTCAACCGTTTCCATCGACCTTTCTGACCCAAGATGTGGCAAGTATTTATGGCTTTGAGAGGAGTCGTCGGCAGGCGCTGATCAATGTCGTCGTGCTGAAAGTGCAAGCCGATGGTCAAGCTCGTGGTGCGTTGCCTGCCGCTGTCACTGGATTCTCGAAGAACTTACTGGGCCAAACCCAAACGCTCAGCTTTCAAGAGATCGATGAAGGGAAAGACGCCATCTACTACTTAGCCCCTATTCGCGTATCCAGTGAAGAAGAAATCCAGATCGTGCTTGAGGTGATTCCCGAGGCGGCACGAGCAATCGACGTTAACTTCAAGCACCGCGTCTATGTGGACTAATCAACAACTGGTGCTTGCCAGTGGTAATCGAGGGAAACTTCGCGAGTTTTCCAAATTGTTCGACGACTTCGGAACCGAAGTCATCCCACAGTCTGATCTCGGTATCGAGTCGCCCGAAGAGACGGGGCTGTCTTTCATCGAAAATGCATTACTCAAGGCTCGACATGCCTCGGCAGCAGCTCATCTCCCGGCCATGGCAGATGATTCTGGGCTGGTGATGCCAGCTCTGGATGGCGCGCCGGGGCTCTATTCAGCGCGATTCGCTGGTGCTGATGCTACTGATCAAGACAATTTGAACCTGCTACTCGAACGATTGCAGGGATTCTCACCAGAGGATCGGCAAGGCCACTACATCTGCGCGCTGGCTCTCGTAAGGCATGCAACTGATCCTGATCCACTGGTCGTCATCGGTCGTTGGAATGGTCGGATCCTCGAAACACCGCGAGGCGATGGCGGATTCGGATATGATCCCGCGTTTCTGCCAGATGGGCTCGACCAGACCGCAGCCGAGCTCGACTCGGAGACGAAGAATCGATTGAGCCATCGCGGCATCGCTGTCGCAGAGCTGCGATCACAACTGCGTTGATCGCCCAGCCACGCTCACTCTATGTCCACGTGCCCTGGTGTCTCAGAAAATGCCCCTATTGCGATTTCAACAGCCATGAACAGGCGCATCCTGACTTCGAGAGGTACGGTCAATTTCTGATCAAGGATCTCGATTCAGATCTCGAACGATACGGAAACCAACCCTTTGTCTCTGTGTTCTTCGGTGGCGGTACACCCAGTCTCATGCCGCCTCAAACACTAGCCCCATTATTGAATCGACTGGCCTCTCGGGGACTCATCTCCGAGAAGACTGAAATCACCTTAGAAGCGAATCCAGGAACCCTGGATTTGGATCATTTAACTGGGTATCGCGATCTCGGCATCAATCGGCTGTCGGTTGGTGTGCAGAGCTTTAATGCAGAGGTTTTAACAGCGCTTGGTCGGATCCATGATGCGGACCAAGCGATTCATATGATCCAGCATGCCCAAGACATTGGGTTTCAACGGCTTAATGTCGACTTGATGCATGGGACTCCCCATCAAACACCAGAGATTGCACGAGGCGATCTTGAGATTATTCGGTCCCTAGAAATCACGCATCTCTCTTGGTATCAGCTCACCATCGAACCCAATACGGCTTTTTATTCGCGCCCGCCTGCGCTTCCCAATGAAGAGGCGCTGGAAACGACTGAGGAGACAGGAAGCGATCTCATCGCAGACATGGGCCTTCATCAATACGAAGTGTCAGCCTATGCAAAGCCTGGTGAAGAAGCGCGACACAATCTTAACTATTGGCAGTTTGGTGATTACTTTGGCATCGGCGCCGGGGCGCATGGCAAGATCACCACCGATCGTGGCACCGTTCGAACACAGCGAACACGGCAACCAGACCACTATCTCGCTCGCACGAGCTTTATGGCGACAGAACATCCGTTGTCCAACGGACATCTCAGCGCAGAATGCTTGATGAATGGGCTTCGGTTGAAATCCGGAATTTCACATGCGTGTTTCCATGAGCGGACAGGTCTCGATGCAGACCAATTTCGTGCCGAGCATTTAGCTGACGCCGACTCACTCGGACTGCTGACACCGGATCGCTTTCAGGCTTCAGAGCTTGGTTGGCGACACTTAAACCGAATTTTAGAGATGCTGGTCTGAGGCCTTACGCTCATACACTAAATCGAACACGGCGTGACCTAGACGTTCGCCTCGCGTTTCGAATTTGGTGATGGGTCGACGATCTGGCCTCGGGACGAAACTGCCATCCTCTGAGGTGTTGTGCCACGCAGCACTTTGACTAAAGATCTGAACCATCCACTCGGCATAGGGTGCCCAGTCGGTGGCCAAATGACAAAAGCCACCCAGACGGACGCGATGCGCCAATAAATTGATGAAGTTGGGTTGGATGATGCGTCGTTTGTGATGACGCTTCTTGTGCCAGGGATCTGGAAAGTAAATCTGTACACCCTCGAGCGACTGAGGGCTAAGCCCATCGGCGAGAACTTCAACCGCGTCTTCGCAAATCACACGCAGATTGGTGACACCGGCTTTTTTCGCTTCATTCATCAAGCGGCCAACGCCTGGCTTATGAACTTCCACCCCCAAAAAATCACGATGCGGCTCATTGATTGCTTGGTTTAGAAGCGAGTCACCCATGCCAAAACCAATCTCACAGACCAAAGGCGCTTCGCGCCCAAAAGCCTCTTCGAGGTTGATTCGATGGTGATGGCAAACCAATCCATATTCATCCCAAAGTGTTTGGTAGGCCTTCTCTTGCGCATCTGTCATCCGACCAGCACGAAGTACAAAACTTCGAATCGTCCGTTGCTTTAACGTCTCGGTCATTCAATCAATCCGGTCTCTGGACTGGATGCATCGGCATACCGTTTCCTTGGCATCCTGCCGGCTTCATAAGCTAGGCGACCACTTTCTATGGCCAAACGCATGGCTCTGGCCATTTTGACCGGATCCTTGGCTTCTGCGATGGCTGTATTCATTAAAACGCCCTCACAGCCGAGCTCCATAGCCACAGTCGCATCCGATGCCGTGCCCACACCTGCATCAACAATGACCGGAACCTTCAACTGGTCGAGGATTTCCCGAATGTTGTAGGGATTCTGCAGACCAAGACCTGATCCGATTGGTGCACCCAATGGCATGACAGCAACGCAGCCAATGGCTTCCAGTTCAATGGCGATTAACGGATCATCGGAGGTATAGACCATCACCTCAAATCCCTCATCAACGAGAGTTCGTGCGGCATTTAATGTCTCAACAACATCAGGGTAGAGCGTTCGAGATCGAGAAATGACCTCGAGCTTCACCAGCTGATGGCCATCTAACAGTTCTCGAGCAAGGCGACAGGTTCTAACCGCATCGTCCGCGGTATGACAGCCAGCAGTATTAGGTAATAAGGTGTAGCGGTCCGGTGAAATCACATCCAATAGATTCGGTTCATTGGGGTTTTGACCCAAGTTGGTTCGACGAACAGCCATAGTCACCACATCGGCCCCACTGGCTTCAATTGCTCGGCCGGTCTCGTCCAAGTCACGGTATTTCCCGGTTCCGACCAGCAACCTGGACTTTAACGTGTATGAACCAACCTGAATTGTATCTGTCACTTAACCTCCTCCAATGGCTTGTACGATTTCCAGCACATCACCATCCTCTAGCATGACATGAGAAAATTGCGATTTCGGGACAATCTCACCGTTGTGCTCAACGGCAATCCGTCGACCCAACAAACCTCGAGCGGTCAGATAATCCTCAAGGCTTTGTATATCAACCTGCTCGGTCTGACCATTCACCGATATTTGCATGCATCTTCCTTCAATAAAAAAGGCCGCAACAGCGGCCTTTTCGTCAAAACTAGCTTCAATTAAGCAACGAGTGCCGTTTTGACCTTCTTCATCGCATTCTTTTCCAGCTGCCGAATGCGTTCCGCAGAGACATTATACTTCCCTGCGAGCTCGTGCAGCGTCGCTTTCTGATCCGCCAACCAGCGACTGGCCAAGATATCCTTGCTGCGATCATCGAGATCAGACAGCGCTGAATAGAGCCGATCAGTAGCGTCTTGCGTCCAATCCTGTTTTTCAAGGATTTGAGCCGGATCGGCATCCAATGCTTCCAGATAGTGCGCTGGTGCCAATGACAAATCATCATCGTCATCCGTATAGCCGTCAAAAGCCATATCTTGAGCCGACAATCGGCCTTCCATTTGCCGAACAACGTCTTCGCTGACGCCTAAGTCATTGGCAACGTTTTTCACTTCGTCAGCAGTAAACCAAGCCAATTTCTTCTTGGCGCTTCTCAAGTTGAAAAACATCTTCCGCTGAGCTTTCGTCGTTGCGACTTTGACAATTCGCCAATTTCTCAAGATGTACTCATGCATTTCCGCCTTAATCCAATGCACAGCAAAGGATACCAAGCGAACTCCCATTTCAGGATTAAAACGCTTCACTGCTTTCATCAAGCCAACGTTGCCTTCCTGAATCAGATCCGCCTGAGGCAATCCATATCCGGAGTAGCTTCTCGCAATGTGCACCACAAAGCGCAGATGCGACATGACCAATGAACGCGCAGCATCGAGATCGTTGTCATAGTACAAGCGATCTGCAATTTCTTTCTCTTCTTCAGCGGTCAAAATTGGAATTTGACTAACCGCTTGAACATAAGCCTCAATCTTGCCACCTGGAAGTAACACTTCAACAGGTAAATTCGATATTTTCGGCATAACACACCTCGTTTCAGTTAGCTCCTGCATACGTGACGTCGCCGACCTCCTTGTTTAGCCTTTCGTAGTATATAGACAGTATAACTTTGTTTTAGTTCCACCGCGCCGAAAATCAACTTAGATTCGCGCCCTTTTGTCATCAATGAAGGGCTTTGAGTCGCCGACTAACAGCACGCTCCGCACCAACCCAACTCGCTAGCACCGCGATGCTCGCCACACCGAATAGAATTCGACCGTCCATGGGGATATTTTCAAGCCGTTCATCCAAGGCTTTCAAATTTGATGCGAGGGCCGACGACAATACCTCATTTAATATGACAATCACAAGACACGCCGACAATCCAGCCAAGACTCCAAGCAAAGTGGCGCGATACAAATACGGGCGACGGATAAATCGGTGTGATGCACCTAGCAGGGTATACAGCTCAATTCGCCGACGATCATCCACAACATCAGCAGCAGACACCAAGAAGACGGCCATCAACACACCGATAATCGTCAAAGCTGACAAGCCAATTCCGAGGAAACCCAGCATTTCCACCAGCGACGCATACTGAATGCGAGTCGAGGGGTAATATCGAAGTGACAAGACACGGTCGTCTGACCCCAGCATTTGGACAATTTGGCTTTCTTTGGCCTCACCAGCGATGATCGAAAACTTCACGCGTAACGCATCTGGCAATGGATTATTGGATTTCAAATCAGCGATCGGTGCCAAGCCGTCCTCAGCACTGAGTGCATCGAGAGCAGCACTTTTCGGGACAAACACCACCTGATCGGTCTCTTCCATTTCAGTGAGGATTCGCTCGAGATCGATTCGCGTCTCAGCCTCGAGATCTTTTTCCAAAAAGACAATGGCTTCACTTTGCACCACCTCTTCCGGGATCAACGTGGCCATACCAAGCCAAATCTGAGCAAGCCAACCCGGAAGCGCGAGCAAGATACCCAACAACAGAACCAGCACCACAAACGGCGTCAAGCGATCGGATGTGCGCTTCCATGCGTCTTTCATCGCCTGAGAATGGTCAAGAATCCAGCGATTCATCGGCTCGCTCCCATGCCATCAGAGACCAATTGGCCTTGTTCGATGACCAGGCGACGAAAGGGCAGTGATTCAACCACTGCTCGCTCGTGTGTAGCGACTAAAATGGTGACACCCAATTGCTGGAATTGAGTAAACATCCGCATCACCCGCGCCGACAACTCAGGATCAAGGTTACCGGTAGGTTCATCTGCCACAAGCAGTGCCGGTCGATGCACGATTGCTCGCGCAATCCCCACTCGCTGTTGTTGGCCGCCGGACAGAACTCTTGGACTAACTGCCGCCTGCTCAGAAAGATCCACACGAGACAGTGCCGCCTTCACGCGCTTCGGGATTTCAGACTCACTGAAGCCTGAAATCCTTAACGGCAGGGCAACATTGTCATAGACCGACAAATCGTCCTCGAGATTCGGATCCTGAAATACCACCCCAACTCGTCGTCGATAGCGCGCAAGCTTCTCTCCCGATAGGGTGGCCAAATCCGTTCCTGCGACCCGAACGACGCCAGATGAGGCTGTTTCCAATCCCAAAATCAATCGCAACAGCGTCGATTTACCGGCACCTGAGTGACCTGTGAGAAATGCCATCTCACCGGGAGCGAGTCGAAAATTCACATTCGAGAGCGCTGCGCGTTGACCTTCATAGACTTTGGCGACGCGCTCAAACTCAATCACTCAGCTGTCTCCGAAAAAATCGCATCAACAAAGGCTGTTGCATCAAATTCACGGAGATCTTCGGCCTTTTCACCCAAACCGACGTAGCGGATTGGCAGCCCGAATTCACGTGATAGTGCGAACACAATTCCGCCTTTAGCGGTTCCATCGAGCTTTGTTAATACCAAGCCTGTCGGCTGAATCGCCTTGGCAAACTCACGAGCTTGGCTGATCGCGTTCTGCCCAGTTCCCGCATCGAGCACCAACAACACTTCATGCGGGGCTCCGATCCCCAGCTTACCGAGCACCCGGCCAATTTTTTCAAGCTCATTCATCAAATTTGCTTTGTTTTGCAAACGACCGGCCGTATCGGCCAGCACAATGTCAGTGCCGCGCGCCTTTGCCGACTCGCAAGCGTCGAACAACACAGAAGCCGAATCTGCCCCGGTTTCTTGAGCGATCACCGGCACACCATTGCGATCCCCCCAGGTTTTCAGTTGCTCAACGGCCGCCGCTCTGAAGGTATCGCCCGCCGCCAACAAGACGGTCTTATTCGCCGCCTGATACCGATGGGCTAATTTACCAATGGTCGTTGTTTTACCAACACCATTCACACCGATCATCAAAACCACATGTGGTTTGTTTGCGCTGTCATCCACTCGAACTTCCGCAGCACTGAGCGTGGATGCCAAAATCTCTTTCAGCAACCGGAGCAGTCCGTCAGCATCAGTGATCCCGTCCTGTTTTGAGCGTGCCTCAAGTGTTTCTAATACCCAATCAGTGGTGTCGACGCCGACATCCGATGACAGCAAGATGGCCTCAAGATCTTCACGGATCTCTTCATCGAACCCGCCGCTGAATAATGTTTTCAGGCTTGTCGATAACTGGGAACGTGAGCGAGCCAACGCACTAAAAAAGCTCGCCGGCTCCGAAGCCTCCGTCGCCCTCACCTGTTCGGTAACCGACGCGCTTGGCTTGGCGGCCTGGGTCGCGTCATCAGGCACTTTGTTCTTTCGGCCAAAAACGAACCAGACAACGAGAACGACAAGGACTAAAACACCGATAAGCAAAACGGGATCGACTGTCATGACAATTGGAAATCCTAAAAATTGCGAGACGAGATGATAGCATTTGCTGATGAAAAGAGAGACGAACAAACAGAAAACGCATACCGGTGTACGTATCATCGGCGGCTCATTGAAGCGGTCAAAACTTGAGGTTTTAGAACGTGATGGATTGCGCCCAACTCCAGCGCGTGTGCGCGAGACTCTGTTTAATTGGTTAATGCCCGCGATCACAGGCGCTGAAATCGTTGACTGTTTCGCAGGAACTGGAGTGCTTGGCCTTGAGGCGCTTTCGCGAGGTGCATCACGTTGCACATTTGTGGAGAAAGATCCAGCTGTTGCCCGACAGATCGAAGAGAATCTCAGGCGGTTCCAACGACTGGATCAAAGCTCAATTCTGATCACAGATACATTCGATGTCTCTGCCGCGATCTTCAACACCGCCGACATCATCTTTGCTGACCCACCATTCCACCATGGAATGACTCAAGAGTTTCTGACTTGGATTCGCGGTCAAGTTCAGCCAGACTCTCGACTCGCGATTGAAAGCGAAAAGGACGAAGTCTTAAATCTCGACGGATTTGAGGTTATCAGGGAATTGAAGGCCGGCATGGACTGGCTGCGTTTATTGAGACCAACATCATGACCATCGCTGTTTATCCGGGAACATTTGACCCGATCACTAATGGACACGTGCACGTTGTTGAGCGTGCTGCTCGAATTTTTGACCGTGTCATTGTTGGAGTGGCAGGCTCAACGCATAAAACCCCAGTTTTTGATTTAGATACTCGGGTACAACTTGCCGAACAGTCACTGGAACATCTCGATAATGTGGAAATTCGCGGCTTCCACACCCTGCTTGCGAACTTTGCACAGGCAGTTGGCGCGCGCGTATTACTGCGAGGTTTACGAGCAGTTGCGGATTATGAATATGAACTGCAGCTCGCCAATCTGAATAAACAACTGGCGCCAGAGCTCGAAAGTCTCTTCTTAACGCCGGTCGAACATTACAGCTTTATTTCGTCTACGCTGGTGAAAGAGGTTGCGCGACTTGACGGCCAGGTTGAGGCATTTGTTCCTCAGCCTGTTGCGACTGCCTTAAAGGCGCACTTCGACCGCTAGCGCTGACAGGTCAAGCAATAGTAACTATTTCGGCCACCAATCACTCGACTCTGAATCGGCTGAGCACAGTGACGGCATGGCTCTCCATCGCGCCCATAGACAGCGAGCGTTTGTTGAAAATACCCTGGCTCACCTTGTCCATTCACAAAGTCACGCAAGGTCGTACCGCCAGAGGCAATGGCACGCGCCAAGACCTCTTTGATCTCTGCTGCTAACCGCTCGTACCGCACGGCTGAGATGCGGTTCGCTGCTCTTTGCGGATGAATTCCTGAGAGAAAAAGCGATTCAGACGCATAAATATTCCCAACCCCGACAACAATGGCATTGGTCATGATGAATGATTTAACCGCAAGATGACGACCTCTTGATCGCGCAAATAACCAAGCACCATTGAAAGCATCTGACAGCGGTTCCGGACCCAAATGCTGAAGCAATTGTTGAGCGCGATCTGACTCACACCACAATAAACAGCCAAATCGACGTGGATCGTGGTAGCGCAGTTCCAAATCGCCGACGCGAATTTGCACATGATCATGCTTTTTCAATGGTGTTGTCGGATCAACTAGACGAAATGAGCCACTCATTCCGAGGTGAGAGACGATTTGGGTATTCGTTGTTTCAATTATGAGATATTTGGCACGACGCTCGACCGAAACACAGATTTCGTTGTTGAGTCGTTGCTCAAAATCAGACGGGATAGGCCATCGGAGAGAGGGTTGATGCACGCGCACATGCGTGAACTGCTGCCCAATTAGAAACGGCGCGATACCTCGCGCCGTTGTCTCGACTTCTGGAAGCTCAGGCACAAGCCTTACTTAATTTTCGCTTCCTTGTAGATCACGTGCTTACGAACCACGGGATCATACTTTTTGAACTCAAGCTTATCTGGAGTGTTTCGCTTGTTCTTATCGGTCGTGTAGTAATGACCAGTTCCCGCAGAAGACACTAATTTAATTTTGTCACGCATGGATTATACCTTTTCGCCACGTGAGCGGATATCAGCTAACACAGCATCAATCCCCTGTTTATCGATAATGCGCATTCCTTTTGTTGACACGCGAAGACGCACAAAACGCTTCTCAGCCTCAACCCAGAACCGATGCCAATGCAGGTTCGGAAGGAAGCGACGCTTCGTCTTAATATTCGAATGCGACACGTTGTTGCCGGTTGCAGGACGCTTTCCTGTTACTTGGCACACCTTTGACATAATTGGATTCGCCTCTGTTGCACAGACCGTGAAAAAATGGACGCGAATGATAGCGTCGCTGTGCAGAACATACAAGAGAGAATTAATCATCAATCGGAGCATCGGCTGTTTCATTCTCTCATGATATGGTTGCCGTATAACTGATAAGGGAACGTCTGTGGCGGAAACAACCTGGTTTCAAAACAAACATATTGTGCTTGGTGTAACAGGCGGGATTGCCTGTTACAAAGCCTGTGAACTGGCGCGAGAGCTTGGGCGTAGAGGGGCTGTTGTACAGGTCGTGATGACCGAATCGGCAACAGCCTTTGTCAGCCCTTTAACCTTTCAAGCCCTCACGGGCCGCGAAGTTCGACTGTCCCTGTTAGACCCCAAAGCAGAGGCTGGAATGGGGCATATTGAACTTGCGCGCTGGGCTGACCTCATTCTTGTTGCGCCCTGCACAGCCAATACCCTGGCTCAGTTGGCTCAGGGTCAGGCGCCTGATCTTTTAACAACCCTCTGGGTTGCTGCTCATTGTGAAAAAGCCATCGCCCCAGCCATGAATCAGCAAATGTGGAAACACGATCTCGCCCAGGAGAATCTGCAGCGGTTAGTCAGCTCAGGGACACACATCGTCGGACCAGACTCAGGCATTCAAGCCTGTGGAGACGTTGGCTCAGGTCGGATGTCTGAGCCGATGGATATCGTTCTCACGCTCGAATCTGCCTTGTCGCGAGGACCGCTTGCCAAACGGAAAGTTGTGATTACCGCAGGCCCAACCCATGAGCCAATCGACCCCGTGCGCTACATCGCCAACCGCTCTTCTGGAAAAATGGGATTTGCGTTGGCTGAAGCGGCCAGCCGGCTCGGCGCCAGCGTCACGTTAATTGCCGGACCTGTGTATTTGCAAACACCTGTTGGTGTGTCTCGCATTGACGTGGAAACAGCTGCCGAAATGTTCGAGGCTGTTCACCAATCGCTCGATGACACGGATCTATTTATCGGAGCTGCAGCAGTATGCGATATGCGGCCTTCGCACCCATCAGCCAACAAACTCAAAAAATCCACAGATGATCTGTCACACATCACACTCACGGAAAACCCCGACATTATTCAATCAGTGGCCAATGCCAAGAATCGGCCAAAGTTGGTCGTTGGGTTTGCCGCAGAAACCGACGATATGCTGGCTCATGCAACCCAAAAACTGACGGCAAAATCGCTCGATATCATCATTGCAAACTGTGTCGAAAACGGACAAATCTTCGGACAAGATGACACCCAAGCCACGATCCTCTCAAGTCATGGAGATGCACAGGTTGTCTCGGGCTCAAAATCTCAAGTGGCGATCGATATTCTCAATACTCTTTCTGAACGATTAAACACAAGGATCTGAAATGAACCTGAAATTCAAACGGCTGGATCCACGCGTGGGAACCCACTGGCCCATTCCGGAAGTCGGTACTCCAGGGTCTGCAGGCGTCGATTTGCGAGCATGCCTTGATGAATCGGTGACCTTGGCACCCGGCGAAACCATCCTGATCGGAACAGGCATCGCCATTCATCTCGAGGATCCCGGCTTCTGCGCGATGATTTTACCCAGAAGCGGGCTTGGGCATCGCGGGCTTGTCCTTGGAAATTTAGTTGGCTTAATCGATTCGGACTATCAGGGTGAGCTCAAAATTTCGACCTGGAACCGCGGCCAAGAACCACAAACGATTGAACCTGGAGACCGCATCGCGCAACTGGTGATCACTCCTGTCATTCAGCCAACCTTTATCGAGGTTGACGACTTCGAATCCTCCACCCGCGGTGAGGGTGGCTTTGGCCACACGGGAACGCGTTAATGAGCGATATCAGTCCAACCATTTTTCGAGCCTACGATGTCCGCGGGACCTATCCAGACCAACTCAATCGAGGTGTTGTTGAAGCGCTTGGGCAGGCGATCGGAACCTTCGCCCAAGGTCGTGGTCAATCAACGGTGGTTACCGCGCGTGATGGACGTCTATCCGGTCCTGACCTGCAGGATGCATTAAATCAGGGTTTGATTCGATCCGGTGTCGACGTGATCGATGTTGGAATGGTGCCAACGCCAGTATTGTATTTTGCCGCCCTAACACTCGGGACAGGGTCAGGAGTGATGGTCACAGGCAGCCATAATCCTCCTGACTACAACGGCTTTAAGATGATGATTGGTGGGCACACGCTCTACGGTGACGAGATCACCGGTCTTTATGACGCGATCGAACAATCCCATCTCAACGAAGGTCTTGGCAAAATCACCTCTGCCGATGCGTTAACGCCCTATCTAGAGACCATCTGTGACGATGTCGTTCTCGAGAAGCCATTAAAAGTGGCAGTCGATTGTGGAAATGGCGTGGCTGGAGTCTGCGCAGAACAGTTGTTTTCACGGCTTGGTTGCGAGGTGATTCCGCTATTTACAGCGGTTGACGGCCGGTTCCCTAATCATCACCCCGATCCCTCTAAGCCTAAGAACTTGGTCGATGTGATCGCGGCTGTTGGCTCGGAAGCTTGCGATCTAGGCCTTGCCTTCGACGGGGATGGGGACCGCGTTGGCGTCATCACTGAAACGGGGCAATCCATTTTTGCCGATCGGCTCATGATGCTGTTATCCGAAGATGTCTTAAGCAGAAATGCTGGCGCCACCATTATTTATGACGTGAAATGCAGTCGGCATTTGGGTCCCGTGATTCAAAACGCAGGCGGCAAGCCGCTAATGTGGAAGACCGGACATAGCCTTGTTAAAGCCAAAATGAAAGAAACAGGTGCGTTACTCGCTGGAGAAATGAGCGGACACATTTTTTTCAAAGAGCGCTGGCTTGGGTTTGATGATGGCCTTTATACAGCTGCTCGTTTATTGGAAATCTTCGCAAAATCGCAGCAGACAGTCTCCGCACGCTTTGATCTGATCCCCAATGACGTGTCCACACCAGAACTCAACATTGAGGTCCTGGATACAGAGAAATTTGAGATTGTCGAACGCGTTGCATCGATCATTGCAGAGCAAGGATTGCCCGTATCAACCATCGATGGTGTTCGTGTTGATCTCGACTGTGGATGGGGCTTGATTCGTTGCTCCAATACAACGCCAAATCTAGTGTTACGCTTTGAGGCTGAATCACAAGAAGCATTGGATACAATCCAGAGTACAATGCTCGATGCCTTGAAACAGGCAGAACCCAGTTTGGAGCTTGAAACACTATGCTAAGCCTGGCTCGCGCCACAGAAGTTGCACAGGTCCTCTCGGAGGCCCTGCCGTACATCCAGAAATTTGCCGGACGGACGATCGTTGTCAAATATGGCGGAAATGCAATGATTGACGATGCGCTTAAAGCATCGTTCGCACGAGATATCGTATTGATGCAAGCCGTCGGGATGCGACCAATTGTCGTGCATGGGGGCGGACCACAAATCGGCGATCTCCTTGAGCGCTTGAACATTGAATCACGATTTGTCGATGGCATGCGTGTGACAACTGAAGAAACCATGGACGTCGTTGAAATGGTTCTCGGTGGTTTGGTCAACAAAGAAATCGTCAGTCTCTTAAATCTGGCCGGAGGCCGTGCTATGGGGCTGACCGGTAAAGACGGCCAATTGATTCGTGCCAAGCAGCTAAAAATTGAACGGAAAAGTCCTGAGCTCGAAGCCCCCGAGATCATCGATATTGGTCACGTCGGACAGGTAGAGTCCATTGATACGCGGGTGCTAACCATGTTGACTGAAAATGATGTCATCCCAGTCGTCGCGCCCATTGGCGTTGGTCCGAAGGGGGAGTCCTACAACATCAACGCAGATTTAGTTGCTGGCAAACTCGCTGAAGTACTGAAAGCCGAAAAACTGATGCTGTTAACCAACACAGCCGGCGTATTAGATCAAGCCGGGCAGGTCGTCACGGGTCTTGTCTCCGATGAAGTCCGCGCGTTGATTGACGATGGCACGATCTCTGGCGGAATGCTGCCCAAAGTTGGATGTGCATTGTCTGCAGTGAATGCCGGCGTCAACAGCGCCCACATTGTCGACGGTCGAGTGCCACACTCAGTCCTTCTTGAAATCTTCACTGATCAAGGCGTTGGGACACAGATTCTCAGAAAGCGCGGTTAACTCAACCGGCGCCGTATTGAGCACGGTAGGCTTCAATTCGAGGGGCCACGTCGCTTGAGATGCGTGAATCGTCTGCGGCGAATGCTAAAATATCGTCAAGCGTCACGATGGAGATCGGAACCAAGCCAAAGGTATCGGCGAGTTCCGCCAAAGCAGATCGCGAGCCTTCTTGACCTCGCTCTTGACGGTCGACTGCGACGCAAAACGCACACAGCGATGCGCCCTGCGCTTCGATAAAATTCACTGATTCCCGGACTGCCGTTCCCGCAGTGACCACATCGTCGATCGCCAATATGCGCCCGGAAAGCGCCGCACCCAAGAGTGTTCCGCCTTCACCGTGGTCTTTGACTTCTTTGCGATTAAACGAGACGGGGTAATCTTGACCTTCCTCAGCAAAAGCGACAGCGACAGCACTAGCCAACGGGATCCCTTTGTAGGCTGGACCAAACAAACCGTCGAATTCAAGGCCTTGGTTAACAATCGCATCGCGATAACAACGGCCCAGCGTTTGCAGCTGCGCGCCGGTCGAAAAAGCAGAGGCATTAAAAAAATACGGGCTCACTCGCCCAGACTTTAGCGTGAATTCACCAAAGGTAAGTGCACGGGCTTGCAGAGCTAATTCGATAAAGGAACGCTTGTATGGGGACATAAGACACGTCTAACATTACACTGATCGTTTAAAAATAGTACACCAGTTCGACTGGTCGCTCACTTCAAGGACAAAAATTCTTTTGATGCGTGTAATTAGCCTCCGCTGTAATGGTTTGATTTCGGCCGTTAAGCAAGGCTTAACTGAATGGCTTGCTAGCAAGGATGCAGACATTATTTGCCTGCAGGATATCCGTGTCCGTGAGTACAAAGTGGCTGACGATGCTCGCTTCTGTCCTGAGGGCTTTCAATCGTTCTACTTTGAAGGTGAGGACGAGGGCAAAGGTGGGGTCGCCATTTTTACGCGACACACACCGAAAGCGGTGATGCGGGGTCTCGGCTCCTATGATCTCGATCAAGACGGACGCTACATCCAAGCCGATTTTGAACACGTCAGCGTGGTCTCGATTCTTCCGCCATCGCCAACAGCCGATCCAAAAGAACTCAGAGTAGCGTTTTTAGAGTCACTCGAAACCTGGATGCGGAAAATCCGCAAGAAACGACGCCATTTTATTTTCTGTGGCGACTTTGGCGTTGCTGCACGAACTCTCGATCTTGAAGAGTGGCATCAACACAATGAGTCACCGGGCTTTACCAAAGAAGATCGACACTGGATCGACAGTCTTTTAAATGATGTAGGTTATGTCGACGCATTCAGAGAAGTATTTGCCAACGAACCCGCCTACAGTTGGTTTCCTGGCCCTGATGTCTTCGAGATGCCCAACCCTGGAGCGTGGCGAACTGACCTGCAGTTAGTCTCACAAGAAATCGCTCGACGGGTCCTTGCAGCAGGCTATGTGGCAAAGCGTCCTTTCGACGACCGGGTTCCCCTAATCGTCGACTACGACATTTCACTTAGCACAGAAGCCGAAGACTAACCTTCGGCAAGCGCTGCTTTTTGAGCGGCAATCAGCCGTGCAATCCCATGCTCACCCAAATCAAGGAGTGCATTCAATTCTTGGCGATTAAAGGGTGCTTCCTCTGCTGTGCCCTGGATTTCAATCAGCTGAGAGCCTTCAGCCATCACGACATTCAGATCCGAATCAGCACTCGAATCCTCGGGATAATCCAAATCCAGAATCGGCTGCCCCTGATAAATACCGACCGATACTGCAGCCACAAAACCAATCAAAGGATCTTCGGACAATAGGCCCTGCCGCTGCAATCCGTTCAAGGCATCCATTAACGCCACCATGCCCCCTGTGATCGCAGCCGTTCTGGTCCCGCCATCGGCCTGCAGGACATCACAATCGATGGTGATTTGTCGCTCGCCCAATTTTTTCAGATCAATCGCTGCGCGCAATGAGCGCCCAATTAATCGCTGAATTTCTTGCGTACGCCCTGATTGCTTGCCTCGAGCGGCCTCGCGGTCCGAGCGCGTGTGAGTGGAGCCCGGTAACATACCATATTCTGCGGTCACCCAACCTTGACCCTTGCCCTTCATCCAACGCGGGACTTGCTCGACAACTGATGCCGTGCAAAGCACTCGAGTATCACCAAATTCAACCAATACAGAGCCTGCTGCATGACGGGTAAATCGACGAGTAAATGATATTGAACGCAGTGCATCGAATGCGCGGCCGCTTGGTCGCATGGCAGAACCTCTCTAATTGAACTAAGCTTTCGGAATTAAATTGTATTATGACTCTCTCAAACGGATCTTTCATGCCGCAGGGCCAGCTATTTGTCATATCAGCACCATCGGGTGCTGGCAAAACCAGTCTCGTTGCTGCCACCATCGCACGCGTTTCCGATGTAACGGTGAGTGTATCGCACACAACCCGAAGCCCGCGCCCAGGTGAAGTCGATGGCCGAGACTATCACTTTGTCGATCAATCAGAATTCGACGCGCTGATTGCCTCACAGGCGCTTTTTGAGTACGCGCAAGTGTTTGGAAATTTTTACGGGACCTCCAAACAAGCCATCGAATCACAACTGGCTTCAGGGATCGATGTGATTCTTGAAATTGATTGGCAGGGTGCATCTCAAGTACGGCTGATGGCGCCAGACGCCGTGTCGATCTTCATTCTTCCACCAACGCGTGACGCATTGAGAGAACGGTTAGTTGGGCGTCAACAAGACGATCCAACGATTATCGACGCACGGATGGCCGAAGCCGACGAAACCATCGAGCAAGCACCGCACTTTGACTACTGGGTCATTAACGATGACTTTGAAATCGCCCTTGGACAGCTAAAATCAATCATCATCAGCCATCGCCAGCGTCGACCTCAAATTCAGGCTAAACACCCGGATTTTCTAGAAAAACTTCTCGGCTACCAATAAATTGCATATACTAGACGGCTACCTGATTTTTAACTGAGGATTAACCATGGCTCGAGTGACTGTCGAGGACTGCCTTGAAAACGTCGAGAACCGTTTTGAGCTCGTAATGCTCGGCACACGCCGCGCGCGACAGCTGTCAACTGGCGGCAAAGATCCGCTCGTCGCGGAAGAAAATGATAAGCCAACCGTGATCGCACTGCGTGAAATCGCCGAAGGGCTGATTAACCGTGAAGCGCTCGATGCTGAAGATGCAAAAACAGAGGCAGAGCTTGAGATGGCTCGCGCACGTTTTGAACCACGTCAGCCGGTTTTCGATAACGATTTCTAAATCATGAATGCTGCCGTCGAAACCATTGACGGCTTATGCAGCCGTCTGACCCGATACCTCGAGGATCATGAAATCCGCCAGGTCAGGCGCGCATATCTCTACTCTGAACAAGCACACGACGGGCAGAAACGCCGATCTGGCGACCCCTACATCATCCACCCCTTACAAGTTGCTGAGATTCTTTCGGATATGCGGATGGATCACCAGAGCCTGATGGCGGCGATGTTGCATGATGTCATCGAAGATACTGGAATCGCCAAAGATGCGCTGCAATCCCAATTTGGTGAAGCTGTCGCTGAATTGGTTGATGGTGTGAGTAAGCTCACGCACATCAGCTTCGAAACACGAGCCGAGGCACAGGCCGAAAACTTTCAGAAAATGACGCTGGCGATGGCCCGGGATATTCGGGTGATCATCGTCAAGCTGGCTGATCGACTGCACAACATGCGCACGATCGGCTCGCTCAACCCCGAAAAGCGCCGTCGTATCGCCAAAGAAACATTGGATATATACAGCCCAATCGCCAATCGGCTGGGTATGTACGAGCTTCGCAGTGAACTGCATGAACTTGCCTATCGCGCGATGTTTCCAATGCGCATTGAACGTATCGAGCGCGCGGTCCAAACGGTGGCCGGTAATCGCAAAAAAATCGTTTCCGAAATCCTAGAGTCACTTGAGAGCGCCCTTGAAAAAAGTGGCATTAAAGTTCGCATCGAAGGGCGGGAAAAAGCAGCCAACAGCATTTACCGCAAGATGCGTGACCAACGAAAATCGTTCTCCGATATCATGGATGTTTATGCGTTCCGCATTGTCACAGACTCCGTCGATGATTGTTATCGGACGCTTGGAATTGTGCATAATTTATACAAGCCTCGACCCGGGCGATTTAAAGACTACATCGCGATCCCAAAAGCAAATGGCTACCAGAGTCTGCATACGACACTCTTTGGCATGCATGGCGTCCCCATTGAAATTCAAATCCGAACTTCAGAAATGGATGCTATGGCTTCTGGCGGTATCGCGGCGCACTGGTTGTATAAAGCAGGGTCTGACGATACCGCCGCGGTGCAACGCACCAACCGCTGGGTCAAAGGGCTTTTGGAGATCCAGCAACGCGCCGGTAATTCGCTCGAATTCATCGAAAACGTCAAAATCGACCTCTTCCCGGACGACATTTATATTTTTACGCCGAAAGGCAAGATCATGGAATTACCCTCTGGGGCAACAGCGGTCGACTTCGCCTACGCGGTCCACACAGACGTCGGAAATCGTTGTGTTGCATGCCGAATTGATAAAGCACTAGCGCCGCTCTCAACGGTTCTTCAATCCGGTCAAACAGTGGAAATTGTCACCGCCAAGCATGCCAAACCGAACCTCGCTTGGCTCTCGTTTGTCGTGACCGGAAAAGCACGTTCAGCCATTCGTCATTTCCTCAAAAATCAGCAACGGTCGGAATCTGTGAGTCTAGGTCAACGATTATTAAGTCGTGCTTTAGCCAATCTGGGATCCAGTTTCGACCAAATTCAAGACGAACAAAGAAAGACGTTGGTCAAAGAAGCTGAATTCATTGAATTTGACGACATTCTTGAAGATATCGGACTGGGTAATCGAGTCGCCTACTCCATTGCGAGACGGCTAGTCCCTGATGCGGATTCAGAGCCCGCCAAGTTGTCCCAAAATGGGGATACAAGGCCTCTTGCAATCAAGGGGTCTGAAGGGCTGTTGACCAGCTATGCAAAATGTTGTCGCCCGATTCCGGGAGATCCGATTATCGGGCACATCTCTAAAGGCCGTGGCATGGTGATTCACCATGAGACCTGTAACAACGTCTCAGAAATCCGTGACAATCCGGAAAAATCCGTCTTCTTAACCTGGGACGATGATCTCAATGGCGAGTTTTATACCGCTTTGAAAATCATCGTCGAGGCAGAAACCGGCATCATTGCCAATATTGCGTCTGCAGTCTCCGAAGCCGATGCGGCAATCGATCGCATCAATCGCGAGGAGCGAGATGCGAAAACCAGTGTGATCGTTCTTGAAGTCGGCGTCCGTGACAGACAGCATCTCGCAAATGTTGTCCGTCATATTCGGCGAATCAAGTCGGTTATGAAAATCTCACGAATACGAGCTTAGTCATGAACAAAAGTTTTATCGCGACAGCAGATGCGCCTGCTGCCATCGGCACCTATTCTCAGGCCGTTAAAGTTGGCCAGACCACTTACCTGTCTGGACAAATTCCTCTAGTCCCAGACAGCATGGCTTTAGTTGAAGGCGACATTGAGGCGGAAATCCGCCAGGCTTTTAGCAACCTCAAAGCCGTCTGTGAAGCAGCCGGAGGTGGCCTCAATCAGCTTGCCAAGGTGCATGTATTTTTAACCGACCTCGATCATTTTCCTGTCGTCAATCAAGTCATGGAGGAGTTATTTGAAGCTCCTTATCCAGCGCGGGCGGCGATTGGAGTGGCTGAGTTGCCCAAAGGAGCTCGCGTCGAGGTCGATGGAATTATGATCGGCTAAGGACAGCTTCACAGGTTGGGTATCGGAGCCTTGGCATGCGATCACCGTGTTGTGTTGCCAAGACCCTACCTTCTGTTGCGGGTGTTAAGGGCATGTTCGCTCCATCAAGGAGGTCAAAAATCTGTCGATAAGTGGCTGATCCTTGATCCACGCCGTGGATTAAGGCTGGCATCTGCTCACCACGATAATGACCGAGCGCCAATGTCCGTAGCCAACTGACTGCGTCTTGCCGATGCATGCGGTTTGATACTGTCTCAGGGTCTAACTGTGCGCGAAACACAGGATCACTGAGGCGCATTAAACTTTTTGCATGATAAAGACCTGCAAACCGAATCACGGTGGTGGGGGCTTTAATTTGCGCAATATTCTGTTCCGCCTCCCATAACAGTTGACCACGCCAATGGTCTGGGGAGACAGGGACCGACTCATCCAAGATTCCGATTTGATGCTGGCCGAACACCGCAGTGGAACTCACCCAAATCACAGGATGCTCGCGGCCTGGCAATGATGCCCATTGACGAAGCCTCGCAGAAACACCGACATAGCGCGCTCGATAGGCCGATTCAGTCCGCGTATCGGGCGTCATGATCGTCACAATCACAGCCTGTCGTGAGAGCGGTATCCGGCATAATCGATCCCAACTGTCAGGATCATCTAGGTCGAGACGAAGACAGGTCGGATCATCAGGCATCGGTGTTCTTCGAACACCCAGAACTTGAAGTTTTTCCGCCTCAAGCTCGGTTTTCAGGTTGCCTCCTAACTGACCACAGCCTAGGATGACGATATCCCAAGGATTAGACACAACGATGACCCTCACAGAACTTCGATACATTATTGCCGTTGCCGACGAAAAACATTTTGGACGCGCCGCTTCTCGATGTTTCGTTAGTCAGCCTACCTTGTCTATTGGCGTGAAGCGACTCGAAGATGAACTGGGTGTCACGCTGTTCGAACGCAGTAAGACAGGAGTTCACTTGACCGCTGTTGCCGAGCAGTTAGTTGAAAAAGCTCGGACGATCCTGCAAGAAGTCGACGCATTTAAAGAATTATCAGACCACGTGAAAGATCCGTTCTTAGCCCCATTGAGATTGGGGGCAATTTACACCATTGGGCCGTACCTCTTTCCAGCGTTACTTCCAGCGCTGAAGACCGCCGAACCAAGACTGAAGCTCTATATCGAAGAAAGCTTTACCGGTACATTGCGTCAAATGCTGAAAAAAGGTCAATTGGATGCAATTATCGTCGCACTTCCCTTTACCGAGCCGGATGTGGAAGTCCGCGAACTCTACACTGAACCCTTTGAAGTCCTGTTGCCCACCAACCACCCTTGGGCCGGTGAGGCACACATTCCACCAAAACAATTACATACCGAAAATGTGTTGTTGCTCGGCGAAGGTCACTGTTTCCGAGATCAAGTGATCGATGCTTGTCCTGCTTTATCGAGAGCGGCGCACGATCGCAACAACGTGGTCGCCGAAGGCAGTTCACTTGAGACTCTCCGTCACATGGTCGCCTCAGGGCTCGGGGTGACAGTACTCCCTGCATCGGCGGCTGGCACGAAAAGCTATGCGCCAGGTTATCTGATCACCAAACCATTCACTCAACCCGAACCATCACGAACCGTGGCCATTGCTTGGAGAAAACAATTTCCAAGAACTGAAGCAATCGATCTCTTGGTCGATGTCATCAGAACACAAGTTGGTCCGCAGCTGAATGCAAAACACCAGGCAGCCTAGCGAATTACAAAGTCTTACTGGCGTTGGGCCCAAAGTTGAGCAAGCACTGAACCGCTTGGGCCTGTATTCCTTCCGAGATCTTTTGTTTCATTTGCCGGCACGCTATGAGGATCGCACCACTCTTGTCGAAATCGCCGCACTGCAGCCGGGAATTCCTCAGCTTCTACAAGGCGAAATCACAGCTCAGTCGGTGATCCCCGGTCGCCGTATGCAAGCTGTATTGACCTTTGAAGATCTGACAGGGGCCGCTCGCATTCGATTATTTCATTTCTCACGAGCCTACCTAGCCACTCTGAAAAGTGCAGTCTCCGTTCGAATCTTTGGCGAACCCCGTATCAACCAGGGAGTGACCGAATTTATTCATCCAGAGATTTCCGTGTTCAAAGGAGATCCCCCTCCGCTAGATGACACACTCACACCGATTTACCCAACCACTGATGGACTTTCGCAACCCAAACTTCGCGACTTAATTCGGCAAGCTCTCGCCAAAGGTGCAGATTTCTATGCGTTGGACGAGTTATTAGACGCCGTTCATACCAAACACCGTCCCGTGCTGTGGGATGCGCTGCTTGCTCTGCATCAGCCTACCAAAGGGCTGCCCGCAAGCCCCTACGTAGAGCGACTGGCGTTCGAGGAACTGCTCGCCCATCGGCTCCTGTTACTGACTCGACGAGATGACTACATCCGCTACCAGGCACCTTACCTGCAATCCGAGGCGCCAGAGGCCAGGAAGCAGCTGATCACAGAGCTTCCATTCGAGCTGACAGAGGCACAACAACGTGTGCTCAAAGAAATTGATCAAGATTTACAAAGTGGCCACCCCATGCTTCGCTTGCTTCAAGGTGATGTGGGCTCGGGAAAAACATTAGTGGCAGCACTGGCAGCACTGCCTGTCATTGATGCCGGTTTTCAAGTGGCATTGATGGCTCCAACTGAGCTCTTATCAGAACAACATGCGGCGCAGTTTACGACCTGGTTCAGCCTACTTGGAATTTCAGTCGGTTGGCTCACTGGGTCCATGAAGGCTCAACCAAGGCGAACCATTCTCGAGCATATCGCGAATGGCTCATGCCAGATGGTGATTGGAACCCATGCCCTTTTTCAAACGGACATCGTCTTTCATCGACTCGGCCTCGCGATCATCGATGAGCAACACCGGTTTGGTGTCGCACAGCGCCTCCTGCTGCGCGAAAAAGGAAAGGACCTCACACCACACCAGCTCATCATGACGGCCACACCAATCCCTAGAACACTCGCCATGACTCATTTCGCTGATTTGGATGTCTCAGTGATTGATGCCTTGCCACCCGGCCGGACTCCTGTCGATACGCGGCTGTTAAGTCAGACACGCGCCGCCGAGATCACAAACCGTCTGGATGCGCAATTCAATGAGGGAGGCCAAGCCTATTGGGTATGTACGCTCATCGAAGAAACCGATCAAAGTATCGCCGAGGCTGCTGAAACTCGGGCTGAGAAACTGAAGCAACAACTTCCTCATCGTCGTGTGGGCCTTGTTCACGGACGAATGAAGGCTGATGACAAATCTCAGGTCATGGCTGCATTTAGCCATGGTGATCTTGATCTTTTGGTTGCAACGACCGTGATTGAGGTTGGCGTCAATGTCCCCAATGCCAATATCATGGTCATTGAAAATCCTGAGCGTCTGGGTCTTGCCCAACTGCATCAACTCAGAGGTCGAGTGGGACGGGGTGCGCGCGTGAGTTTCTGCCTTCTGCTCGCTGGTGACAGCATTTCTCAACAATCACGCGACCGCCTGAATCTCTTAAAGGAAACGAACGACGGCTTCATCCTAGCCGAGGCTGATCTCCAGTTACGAGGCCCAGGTGACGTCATCGGAACCCGTCAGACCGGCGAGCTATCCTTCCGAGTGGCGGATTTGACCCAACACGCTGGGCTACTGGATGAAATCGCATCGCTTGCTGAAACGATCCGAAACGGACCTCAGGGAATTCGAGAACAATTGATTGAAAGGTGGATCGGTCATGAGGAACACTTTGCCCATGTCTGACATTCGAACCCTCGCCTCGCAAATGCCATTTTGGATTCAAGTGACTCGTCTTGACCGCCCTGTTGGCTGGATTGTCTTGCTTTGGCCAACCTGGATTGCGCTGACATTGGCAAGTTTCAAAGCCGACGCTTTCAACTTGGGTATCTGGGTGATTTTCACCCTTGGAGTGATCATTACACGCAGCGCCGGTTGTGTCGTCAACGACCTGACCGACCGCAAGTTCGATAAGCACGTCAAGCGGACCCGTTCTCGGCCAATCACGAGCGGCAACCTGTCGGTAAAGAACG
>JAHEDY010000017.1 GCA_024640985.1 Gammaproteobacteria bacterium | reverse complement strand
AAAAGTTGGCGCGCTCGAGAGGATTCGAACCTCTGACCGCCTGGTTCGTAGCCAGGTACTCTATCCAGCTGAGCTACGAGCGCGTCAAGGGCGTGAATACTAATAATTTTCTGATAAATTGCAACCCGAAATCTGTTTTCGACCGCTTTTTCTTCAAGGAATCCTGACAATGATGGTTCATTCACCGCGGATGATCGCGGGGCTCGCGATGCTGAGTCTTGGATTTTTTGATGGGATTTTAGGTGTTGCATGGCTATCGATTCACGATGATTTAGGAGTATCTCTGCAATCGCTCGGTTGGGTATTGGGCGCTGTGGGTGTTGGTTCGGCATTTGGGTCTGCGATTTTTCCAACAGTCGTCCGCTACCTCTCTCATCTGAATTTACTGGCTCTCTCTTTAGGGGTTCAGGCAATTGTTTGCATGCTGGTTATCCTGACCGATCAGTATTGGTTATTGGTGAGCTTGTACGCAGCGCGCGGATTCTTTAATGGCTTAGCCCATGCATCACTCAATGCGTATTTCGCGCAACGGATTTCACCACAACATTTGATGAATATTCACGGTGGTTGGGGTATTGGAACCGCGCTAGCGGGATTCTTGTGCGGAGTTTTGATCACAGCTGACTGGGGTTGGGAGCCCGTGTATTTGATTGGTGGAACGCTGAGCTTCACTGCGATGGGTGTGATTTTTTGGGCTCGACATCATTTTGTGCATCTTGATGTGATGCCATCGGAGTCTCTCTCCGGCGCTTTTCGGGTCTCCGTGCCTATGTTTTTTGCGATTGCTTCAGGAGCCTTATATGTTGGTCTTGAGCAAGGTGTGGGGAACTGGATTTCTTCGCTGTTGGTTTCGATCGATGGCGCTCAAATTCACCAGGCGGGACTTGCAACGGGATTTTTTTGGACCGGTTTGACGGTCGGTCGCTTAACCTTAACGCGTATACCAGTCGCTTCAAATCAGATGCTGAAGTGGGCGAGTGGCTCAATCGCCGTGGTCCTTTTGCTGCTCCTGTGGATTCCCTTTGAATTTAAGATCGTGGTGTATGCAGGCTTAGGCATTGCGATGTCTCCGATGTCTGCTTTCATTTTGGTGGCTGGTGCTCGACTGGTGCCGAGTGCTCGGCGTGATTTGATGATGGCGTTGCAAGTCCTTGCGTTTTCTGTCGGTGCTGCTGTGATTCCGGCGACTTTGGGAGGAATTGCGTCTATGGCTTCAATGACGATGTTGCCTTGGGTCTTCCTGGCTGTTGCTACCTTGCTTATCGTGAGCATCTGGATCACAGTCAAGGATTAGGGGAAGGAGAGCTAGATGCTGATTGCGTTAACTCAGTTATTGTTTTGTCAGTTAATGGGTGAAGTCATCGCTCGAGCGTTTGATTTGGCAATTCCCGGGCCAGTCATTGGCATGAGCCTGTTATTGGTCGCACTCTTATATCGGCAATCGATACCGGAGCATTTGGAGACCACAGCCGAAGGAATTTTGTCACATTTATCGTTGCTATTTGTTCCAGCCGGCGTTGGTGTGGTGGCCCACCTGACGGTGCTTGGTAACGAGTGGCAAGCAATCATTGGTTCGTTGATTGGATCGACCGTCATCACCGTTTTGGTAACAGGCTGGGTTCTGCAACGACTGCATCGTGGAGCGTCACATGAATCCTGATTTTGGCGAGGTTTGGGTTTATCTCTCGGCGAGTCCGCTGACGGCCTTGACCACCACATTAGTGGCTTATTTGATGGGAGATTGGATCTATCAAAAATCGGGAAAGATGCCAATTTTGAACCCCGTGCTCATTGCTGTGATTGTCATTACCATCGGATTGACAGTCACAGGCATTGATTACTGGACGTATTTTGAAGGGGCTCAGTTTGTGCACTTTTTGCTTGGACCGGCCACCGTTGCCTTGGCGATTCCGGTAGCACGGCTATTGAGAACGATGCGGAGTGGCTTTGGTACCTTGGCTGTCGCTCTTGTTTTGGGCTCTGCAACCGCTGCTATTTCGGCTGTGTTCATCGCTGAACTCTTGCAGGCATCTGAGCAAACCGTGTTGTCCTTAGCTCCAAAAAGTGTCACAACGCCGATAGCCATGGGAATCGCTGAGCGCATTGGCGGTCTTCCATCGTTGACCGCTGTTTGCGTGATTATGACGGGGATTATCGGCGCAATGCTTGGGCCTTATGTCCTCAATCTGGCGCGTATTACTTCCTGGGATGCTCGTGGATTTGCGATGGGTGTCGCTGCTCACGGTATTGGAACAGCACGAGCGATCCAGATCAATCAAGAGGCGGGCGCTTTTGCCTCACTTGCTATTGGGCTCAATGGGTTAGCTACAGCGACGTTAATTCCAATTTTGTATTCGTTGTGGCAATGGTGGGGTGGATCTTAATCGTAAAACTTAACAACCGCGTGAGACGTGTTAGAATCGCGCCCCTCTGGAGACGTGGCCGAGTGGCTGAAGGCGCTCCCCTGCTAAGGGAGTATAGGGTTTGTAGCCCTATCGAGGGTTCGAATCCCTCCGTCTCCGCCAATTAATCTTGGCTCTACCCCATCAACGACGATAGTCGATATTTACCCGATACAATGAATCACCTAATGCCAATTTCTTTGCGTCGGGGCGTCTCTCCTGCAAGAAGTACCATCAAGGCTCATCCGTTCAGGACATCGAATCCCGAGTTGAGCGAAACACTCAGAATTCTGATCTCTAGCCACAGACTTTGAAAGTAAGGGATCTGAAGGTATTCTCGAGCCGTGTTGAGTAAGTCTGGATATCGACCTGATCATGGGTTTCAACCGAATGCTGAACGAGTCATCGTGGTTATGTGTCAGAGATTGATCGTATTGGATGTGTATTGCGATTGGAGATTCGCCGAATCGCCAGTGATCCCAAGCAACAAATCTCGACCGGATCCTTCGAGTCAGCTCGTTCCATCTTTGATGGATTGGAGAGAGATCGTCGCGTGAGTACGACCGTGGTGATTCTAGGCAGTGGGCCTTCGGCAACTGAGGCGAGTCAATGGGATTCTGAGTACTGGACCCATTTGGTTGCCATTAATAATGCTTGGCGAGTGCGTTCGGATTGGGATATGTGCATTTTCCCGGAGGACTTACCCGTTGAGAGACGCCCAAGCGCGCTGTCGGCTACTCAGCAGCTTGTTGAGGCTGATGACTTTGTGCCGGTGCAAAATCAATTTGGGGGAGTGGTGTATGCCGGCGGTACCATGGCCTTTACTGCTTCTTACTGGGCTTTGGGCGCTTTACAGCCGGATGTCATGGCGTTTTTTGGATGCGATTTAGTGTATCCCGCCTCTGGTCCGACGCATTTTTATGGTCAAGGGACACCTGATCCGTTGCGCGACGATGTGACTTTGCAGTCGCTAGAGGCGAAATCGGCACGCTTACAACTGGTGGCTGCAGCACAGGGGTGCGCATGCGTCAACATCTCTGAAGATGAGAGTCGTTTGGTGTTTCCTCGGGCACGCATTGATGCGTTAACAGAGGTGAGTCCAGTTGATTTTGATCAAGACACATTTGAGGCGATCAAAGCCCGAGAGCACGCCCTCGGCTACTATGTCGATTCTGGGCGATATTGGGAATGTGTGGATCGATTTGATGCGAAAGCCTTGGCTGAAATTGACGAGCTATGGCTCGACGCCTCGGTGCGATGATTGGCTACCAAGAAAGATTCTGGTGATTCAAAAAATCGAAAACTCTCGTATAGTCTCGGTTAGACGGATAATGAAAATATTCGGAGAAGAAGATGTCTGCGTCGCATGCTAAGGCTGAAAAAATATCGTTGTACCAACCGGATCAAAGCGGTCTGGTGTTTCCAGAGATTCCCAACTTCCAGAGTTTTGAAGAAGAACGCGAGTACCGAAAAAAGCACTTAGTTGCGGCCTGTCGAGCGTTCGACTTGCATGGCTTTGATTACGGTTTTGCAGGGCATCTCACGATTCGTGATCCTGAGTTTCCCGAACTCTATTGGACCAATCCCATGTGCGTCCATTTTTCACAGGTACGATTGTCAAATTTGATCTTGGCTGATCATCACGGTCGGGTCGTTGAGGGTGATTACGCCATTAATCGAGCTGGATTCGTTTTGCATGCAGCCGTGCATGAAGAATACCCTGAAGTGTTGGCGATGTGTCATGCACACACGGTGTATGGAACCGCGTGGTGCTCAACTGGACGACCGCTCGATATGATCAGTCAGGATGCTGCTGCTTTCTATCAAAGCCACATCGTTGTGGGCACGTCGAGTGGTGCCGTGGCTGTTGAACAAGAAAGTGGATTGAGCGTCGCAAAAGCAATGGGTAAGCACCGCGGCATACTGCATCAAAATCACGGGTTGTTGACTACGAGTCAGCACAGCATTGATGACGCGGCGTTTTGGTTTATCGCCTTGGAGCGCTGTTGTAAACAGCAAATCCTGATCGAATCGACTGGAGTGAAGCCTCAGCTCTTAGATGATCAAACAGCGGCTTACAGTCGCGAGCATGTTGGCAGTGATTACATTGGTTGGCTTCATTTCCAGACCCTGTATCAGCACCTCGAGGCAACGCAGCCTGACATGTTTCAATAGCGCGAACGATGTATTGGCTTGTCAGTCGTCTGTGAGCAATTGGCTGATCATTGAAAGAGATGAGCTGAAGTGGATGACCCAGTGATGAGAATCATCTGTGGATGACGGTTGTTAAGCTTTTGCCTTGGGTTGAGATATGCGATGCTTCGTGGTTTATAGTCTAAAGAACTTTTATAACGTCTAGTTCTAATGATATAACATTAAATTCTTTAACGGACGAATATAACAGGGAGTTGGTCGATGCGAATCGGATCCCCAAAAGAAGTAATGCCGGGAGAAGCACGCGTCGCCATGACGCCTGATTCCGCAATACAGTTACAGAAACTGGGCTATGAGTGCTTTATTGAAAGTGGAGCAGGTCTAGAAGCTCGATTTTCAGATGCAGATTATCAGGCCGCCGGTGTCACGGTCGTTGACTCTGCTGAAGCGCTCTTTCAGTCAGTCGACGTGGTTGCCAAGGTTCGCCCACCGCTCGAAGATGAAGTGAACCGTTTGAGCAAGGGCCAAACCCTGGTCGGATTCTTCAACCCAGCCGGTAACGATACGCTTCTTGAGCTCGCCAAATCGCGGCAAGCCAATGTCATTGCAATGGAAATGGTGCCGCGAATCTCGAGAGCGCAGAAGATGGATGCACTGTCGTCGATGGCGAACATTGCCGGATACCGGTCTGTGATCGAAGCGGGCAATCATTTTGGGCGATTCTTTACAGGCCAAGTGACGGCCGCGGGTAAAGTGCCGCCAGCGAAAGTGTTGGTCATTGGTGCTGGAGTCGCTGGTTTGGCGGCGATTGGCACAGCGCAGTCGCTTGGTGCGATTGTTCGGGCGTTCGATGTGCGACCTGAGGTGGCTGAGCAAATCGAATCCATGGGTGCTGAATTCCTGTTTCTTGATTTTGAAGATGCTCAAGATGGGGCTGCGACAGGCGGTTATGCTGCACCTTCAAGCCCAGAATTCCGAGAAAAGCAATTAGCTTTGTTCTTAGAGCAGGCGCCTGAAATTGATATCGTCATTACCACGGCCTTGATCCCGAACCGCGAAGCACCGGAGTTATGGACTCCCGAAATGGTCGAGGCGATGAAGCCTGGATCAGTCATTGTTGATTTGGCGGCTGAGAAAGGCGGCAACTGTAAGTTGACGGTGGCTGACCAAAAAGTCGTCACGGATAACGGTGTGACCATCATTGGTTATACGGATTTCCCAAGCCGTATGGCTGCGCAGGCGTCAACGCTTTATGCAACCAATGTCCGTCATATGATGACTGATCTGACCCCTGAGAAGGATGGTCAACTGGTTCACAACATGGAAGACGACGTGATTCGTTCGTCGACTGTGACCTTTGAAGGCGAGATTACGTTCCCGCCGCCACCGCCAAAAATTCAAGCGATTGCATCGAAGGCGACGCCGAAACAGCCTGAGAAGACGCCGGAAGAGAAAGCCGCCGAAGAAGCGCAAGCCATGGCAAAAGCGGGTCGTCAGCAGACACAACTGTTGCTGATTGGTGCGGCATTGATGGCTTTGATTGGCCTTTATGCACCGACAGAGTTTATGCAGCATTTTATTGTCTTTGTGCTTGCGGTGTTTGTTGGATTCCAGGTGATCTGGGGGGTCGCTCATTCCTTGCATACGCCCTTGATGGCGATCACCAATGCGATTTCGGGAATCATTATCGTCGGTGCGATACTGCAGGTGGACTCGAGCATTCCCATTGTGGCAATCCTTGCAGGAATTTCTGTTCTGATCGCGACCATCAACATAGTCGGGGGCTTTATGGTGACACGCCGTATGCTCCAGATGTTTAAGAAGTCATAAGCGGAGGGACATGAAATGACAATTGGACTTCAGACAGCCGCTTATCTTTCGGCAACAGTCTTATTTATCTTAGCGCTCGGTGGCCTGTCGAATCAGGAAAAGGCCAAGCGCGCCGTTTGGTTTGGCATCATTGGTATGGCCATCGCTGTCCTTGCGACGGTTGCTGGATCCGAGGTCTCGATGAGCTCCATGCTGATTGGAGCCATTGTGATTGGTGCCGTCATCGGTGCAATCGTCGCAATGCGGGTTGAAATGACCGGGATGCCGCAACTGGTTGCTGCTTTGCATTCGTTTGTTGGATTGGCAGCGGTGTTCATCGGAATCAATTCCGATCTATCAGTGCATGACTTTGCATCCGAAGCCGCGCGGATTATTCATGAAGTGGAGATTTTCTTGGGCGTCTTTATTGGCGCGGTGACTTTTACTGGCTCGATCATCGCCTATGGAAAGCTCGCTGGGAAGATTGGCGGCAAAGCACTCATTCTACCAGGCCGCCATCTGTGGAATCTGGTGATGGTTGGTGGTTCTTTGGTACTGATGCTGATGTACATGAATCACGCAGGTTCTTGGACGCTTTACGTGATGACCCTTCTGGCGTTGCTACTGGGTGCGCACTTGGTCATGGCGATCGGCGGTGCGGATATGCCAGTTGTGGTCTCGATGCTGAACTCCTACTCGGGATGGGCGGCAGCTGCGACTGGGTTCTTGTTGGGTAATGATCTGTTGATTGTGACAGGTGCACTCGTGGGTTCATCTGGAGCCATCCTGTCGTACATTATGTGTAAGGCAATGAACCGACATTTCTTATCGGTGATTCTTGGCGGATGGGGTGATGCAACAGGTCCAGCGATGGAGATTGAAGGTGAGCAAATTGCCATCGACGTCGATGGAGTTGCCAGTGCATTAGATGATGCTGATAGTGTCATTATCGTTCCAGGATATGGGATGGCTGTCGCACAAGCGCAACAGTCAGTCAGTGAGTTGACGCGCAGGCTTCGCGCAAAGGGCAAAGAGGTGCGCTTTGCGATTCACCCGGTTGCTGGCCGGTTGCCTGGGCACATGAACGTTCTCCTTGCTGAGGCAAAAGTGCCTTATGACATCGTGCTTGAGATGGATGAGATTAATGACGATTTTGCGTCCACAGATGTTGTGATCATCATTGGGTCGAATGATATTGTGAACCCGGCTGCGCAAGAGGATCCGAATTCACCGATTGCCGGGATGCCTGTTCTCGAAGTTTGGAATGCCAAGCAGGTCATCGTATCGAAGCGTGGCCAGGGTACTGGATATTCCGGGATCGAGAATCCGTTGTTCTATAAAGACAACACGCGGATGTTCTATGGCGATGCCAAAGCCAGTCTGGATCAGTTGCTCACTCAGATTAGTTAGTCTGAGCGACTCGAAAGAGCCCCGATTTAATCACGGGGCTTTTTTTTGTTGAAATCCCCCCCCAACTAACAAGGTATGGGAAAAACTACACAACTGAATGTCCTAGGCGAGGCTTTAATGCCTTGTTCGTTGGATCCGCTGACTGGCTATTTCAGAAATGGTTGTTGCCAGACCGATGCATCGGACCGAGGTAGCCACGTGGTCTGTGTTGTCGTCACCGCTGAATTCCTTGAGTTTTCGATGGTCCAGGGAAATGACCTGATGACTCCTCGGCCTGAGTATCAGTTCCCTGGGCTTAAACCTGGGAACCGTTGGTGTGTTTGCGCTCTTCGCTGGGTGGAAGCTGTGCGTGCAGGGGTGATCGCGCCTGTGGTGCTTGATCGAACGCATGAGAAGATCTTGGATTACGTCAGTCTTGAAACCTTAGTACATCACCAATACCGCGAAGAAGCCTAGCGCTCGGCTTTTATCGCCAAAAACTTCAAAAGGCTTTGCTCAGCTGGATTACGTTCAAGGTTGGCTAGTCGAACCGCATACCACTGACGATCGAGCGGAGTGCCTTCGACCGGCAAGGTCTTTAACAGACCATGGTTGAGTTCGAGTTCGCAGGTCGCATCCGATAATAACGAAATCCCCATTCCTGCCAAAATCGATTGTTTGATGCCCTCGTTGGTATCAAGAACAATTGGTGGACGGGTGGCTTGATGAAACAGGGCACCAAAATACGCGGCCATCGCCAACCGGGTGCCTGATCCGACCTCGCGCGCAATCAGTTGATGTTTGATCAGTTCATTAGCAGTCAGTTCTCGATCGAGTTGGCACAAGGGGTGATTGGGATGTGCCACGAAGATCAGGCGATGTGTGCCAATCACTTCACTTTGGATATTGGTGTCCTCAGGTGGTGTTCCCATAATGCCAAGATCAATATTTCCCTCAAGAATCGCATCCCAAATGGTGTTGCGATTGCCCATCATCAAGTCCAGATGAATTCCTGGATGCTCGTGTTGATAGCTGGCTAGAACTTTTGGCATTACATAGCCTGCAGTCCCGATGATGCCAACAGAGACCTCTCCGCGCTCGAGGTTTGCAACAGCTCCGAGCCGTTCGGGAATGGCTTCGATCAAATGCAAGATCTTGGTTGCTTGTCGCGCGAGGACAGCACCAGCATCGGTCAGCTTGACCGATCGCGTTGTACGAAATAACAGGCGTGTCTCTAGAGCGTCCTCGAGTTGTTTGATTTGTGAGGTCACGGTGGCTGGTGAAACCGCTAGATCTTGCCCCGCTTTTGTAAAACTTTCGTTTCGAACAAGTGACAAAAAGGTCCTGAGTTGTACTAGAGTGACATTCTTCAGCCTCATTATTTGGAATTCCTAAATATTAAATTCAGTTTTTATTGTTTGTACTAGGTAATTTGCATCTGTACAACAGAATTCAATTAAGGAATAACAATATAACTAAATGGAATATAGATATGATCGCACTCGATGAACGATTACAGTTACTGAAAGCGGAGCAGCCAGAGCGAGCCGCATTAATTGAACTGTTTACCGCGCTCGCGGCCAAGGCCAAGGAGGTCAGTCGAATTATCGCAGCTGGCGGCGATTTAGGCAGCACCATTGGAGACCAGAACGCCGATGGCGATGCGCAAAAAGCACTGGATGTGATGGCTGACGATGAGTTTTTGGACGCAGCGAAGCTGTCCGGCGTCGTTGCCGCCTACTGCAGTGAAGAACAGGATCGAGCGGTGATTCTTGATCAGAACGCCCCCTTAGTCATCGCAATCGATCCTTTGGACGGTTCCTCAAATATTGATGTGAATGTTTCCATCGGAACCATTATTTCAGTGCTTCCCAATCCAGGTGGTGATCTGCAGCAATCAGCCATGCAATCTGGCGATCAACAATTAGCGGCAGCGTTTTTCGTGTATGGCCCACAGACCACTTTGTATTTGACCCTTGGTGAAGGCACAGACCTGTATCGAATGGACCCAATATCTGGACTCTTTGTGCTGATCGAAGAGCGGATCGAGATTGCTGAAGAAACATCCGAATACGCCATCAATGCGTCCAATGCGCGTCAATGGTTTACGCCAATCCAGCGCTACATCAGCGATTTATTGCTGGGCGAGGAAGGTCCGCGTGAGCGGAACTTTAATATGCGCTGGATCGGCTCGTTGGTTGCGGATGCGGGTCGCATTTTCAATCGTGGAGGGGTTTTTCTGTACCCCGGTGATCGTCGTCCGAAATACGAAAATGGTCGGTTGCGTTTGATTTATGAAGCAAACCCAGTGGCATTTTTGGTTGAGCAAGCCGGTGGTGCCGCAACCGATGGGGCCGCCCGGATTTTGGAGAAAACACCGACAGAAATTCATGAGCGAACGGCGTTAGTCTTCGGCTCGAAAACAGAAGTTCGTTGGGTCGGGAGTTATGAGGCTGAGACACGTCAGGGTCTTGATCAATCTCCCCTCTTTTCACATCGCAACTTATTCCGCTCATAAACGGAGGCATCGCTATGTCACAGAAACATCCCATTATCTCAATTACCGGCTCCTCAGGGGCGGGTACGAGTACCGTTCGCGACACTTTCGCGCAAATCTTTTTCAGAGAAAAAGTCTCTGCGGCCTTCATCGAGGGAGATGCCTTTCATCGGTTTGATCGCGCTGAAATGAAAAAACGGATGGCCGAAGCTCAAGGGAATCCCGCCAATCATTTTTCACACTTTGGTGCGGAAGCGAATGAGTTTGAATTACTGGAAGAAGTCTTTAAAACCTATGGGGAGACGGGCAATGGACGGACCCGAACCTATGTCCATGACGACGAAGAGGCAGAGCAATGGGGCTGTCCTCCCGGAACCTTTACTGACTGGCGCCCGTTCGACGATGATACCGATTTGTTGTTCTATGAAGGCCTGCATGGTGCTGTTGCGACAGACAAAGTCGATATCGCGCAGTATGCCGATCTCAAAGTCGGTGTTGTTCCTGTTATGAATCTGGAGTGGATTCAGAAATTGCACCGAGATAAAGCAAAGCGGGGCTATTCGACTGAAGCGGTGACCGACACGATTCTCAGACGGATGCACGATTATGTGCATTACATTTGCCCACAGTTTGCGATTACTGATATCAACTTCCAACGGGTGCCAATCGTTGATACGTCAAATCCTTTTATCGCTCGATGGATTCCAACAGCGGACGAGTCGATGGTCGTGATTCGTTTTGCGAATCCTCGCGGAATTGATTTCCCGTACCTCTTGTCGATGATCCACGACAGTTTTATGTCACGACCCAATTCCATCGTGATTCCTGGTGGGAAAATGGCCTTGGCCCTGCAATTGATTCTGACACCAATGATTTGGAAGCTTGCCTCTGAATCGCGTCGCCTAAGAGGTTAAGGAGAACCATGATGCAACGCTCTCAACGTCAACGGATGGCTGACGCGATTCGTTTCCTTGCGATGGACGGTGTTCAGGTCGCTAACTCAGGGCATCCCGGGATGCCGATGGGAATGGCTGATGCCGCGGTCGCACTTTTTTCAGATCACATCCATGTCGATCCAACGTGTCCGACATGGCCAGATCGAGATCGGTTTATTTTATCGGCAGGTCATGGTTCGATGCTTCACTATGCCCTGAACCACTTGCTTGGCTACAAAGATATGGATGCTGAGCAGCTGAAGCAGTTCAGGCAACTGGGCGCTCGGACGGCAGGACACCCAGAGTATGGGCACGCAGATGGCATCGAGACCACCACGGGACCGCTAGGGCAGGGGATTACTACCGCTGTTGGTATGGCGCTCGCAGAGCGACGTTTAGCGTCCCAATTTGGTCGCGCCCTGGTTGATCACTACACCTACGTGATTGCCGGCGATGGCTGTTTGATGGAAGGTATCAGCCATGAAGCAATCGATATGGCGGGCCATTTGAAGTTGGGTCGTCTGATTGTTCTGTGGGATGACAATGACATCTCCATTGATGGCAAAACTGATATTGCGACATCGACGAACCAACTGGCGCGTTTCAAGGCCTCAGGATGGCAGGTGACTCGTGTTGATGGCCATGATAGTGACGCCGTGAGCGCCGCGATCGATGTGGCTAAAAAGTCCAGAAAGCCCTCGTTAATCGCATGTAAGACAGTCATCGGCTTTGGAGCGCCAACACTGGCTGGTAGCCATAAAACCCATGGTGCACCCTTGGGTGATGACGAAATTCAAGCCACTCGAACAGCCTTGGGCTGGGATCACCCACCCTTTGAAATTCCTTCAGACATTCGGTCACTGTGGCAAGCGATTGCGACACGAGGACGCGAAATGCACACCCAATGGCAGTCTCGTTTGGATTCAAGTGTCAAAAAATCACGCTTTGAGCGAGCCATGTCTGGTGAACTGCCAAAAGCGCTGGCGACTCGAATGCGCCGATACAAAAAGCAATTGAAAGCGGAATTACCGAAGGTTGCGAGCCGTCAAGCATCGCAAATGGCACTGGAAGTGATCAATGCCGCGGTACCATCAATGGTGGGCGGATCTGCTGATTTAACAGGATCAAATCTAACGAAAACCTCACAGATGCGCTCCATCACCCCGGGAAATTATCGTGGCAGTTATGTCCATTTCGGGATTCGTGAACATGCGATGGGTGCAGTAATGAATGGGATGGCACTCCATGGCGGGATGATCCCGTACGGAGGAACTTTCCTCGTCTTTAGTGATTACATGCGCGGTTCCATGCGCTTATCAGCGCTAATGAAGCAACGGGTCATTTATGTTCTGACGCATGATTCTATCGGTCTTGGCGAAGACGGACCGACCCATCAACCGATTGAGCATCTGGCAATGCTTAGGGCGACGCCGAATATGAATGTGTATCGCCCTTGTGATGCAGTGGAAACGGCTGAGGCTTGGGAAATAGCGCTTGAGTCAACGGAGACACCGTCGGTCATGGCTTTGTCACGGCAGGGATTGCCGACTGTTCGGACTGAACGAACCAACGAAAACTTGACCCAGAAAGGTGGTTACATCTTGCGTAATGTTCGTGGTGCTCGCGACATCACTTTGATGGCGACGGGTTCAGAAGTGACGATCGCCCTCGATGCGGCTGATGCCCTGAAAGACCAAGGTTACAATGTGGCCGTTGTGTCCATGCCTTGTTGGGAATTATTTGATCAGCAGTCCGATCAATACCGTCAGTCCGTCCTTGGATCGGCACCTCGAATTGCCATTGAGGCGTTGATTGGATTTGGTTGGGATCGATACTTAAGAACTCAGGACGTGTTTGTCGGGATGCATGACTTTGGGGCATCAGGCCCTGCGCCAGAGCTTTACCAACACTTCGGTATTACCAAAGAAAGAATTTGTGAGACGGCACATCGTCTCATCGAGCGATCATAAGCAGGGAGACAACAATGGCACTGATTTCACTCAGACAATTACTGGATCACGCAGCAGAGCGAGGTTATGGCGTTCCTGCGTTTAACATCAACAACATGGAGCAGGGTTTGGCGATCATGAAAGCTGCCGCTAAGCTCGACGCGCCAGTGATTTTGCAAGCATCTCGCGGTGCCAGGACCTACGCTGGGGATCCGATGTTACGAGCGATGGTCACCGCTCTGGCTGATATGTTTCCGGATATTCCGGTCGTTTTGCATCAAGACCACGGTAATAATGAAGCAACCTGCCTGACTGCGATGCAACACGGGTTCACCTCTGTGATGATGGATGGTTCACTCGAAGCGGATGCAAAGACGCCAGCGTCTTATGAATACAATGTCGACATCACCAAGCGAGTCACCGACATGGCTCATGCCGTTGGTGCGTCAGTTGAGGGTGAGCTTGGAGTTTTGGGTTCGCTGGAAACCGGCGAAGGTGAAAAAGAGGACGGACATGGATTTGAAGGCAAATTGTCTGAAGATGAGTTGCTAACCGATCCTGACCAAGCCGTGGACTTTGTCCGTAAAACAGGAGTTGATGCCTTGGCAATCGCCATGGGTACCAGTCATGGTGCTTATAAGTTCTCAAGGCAGCCTGACGGTGAAATTCTCGCTATGCACGTGGTCGAAGCCATCAACAAGAAACTGCCGAACACACATTTAGTGATGCATGGATCCAGTTCTGTTCCTCAGGAATTACAGGATCTTTTCAATGAATTTGGCGGAGAAATTCCGCAAACCTATGGCGTTCCGGTCGAAGAGATCGAACGGGGGATTCGTTGTGGAGTGCGCAAGGTCAATATTGATACAGACTGTCGTTTGGCAATGACCGCCGCCTTTCGGCGAGTGGCCAGCGAAAACTTGGCTGAGTTCGATCCAAGGAAATTTTTAATCCCGGCGATGGATGCGATGGAAGCACTCGTTGCTGATCGATTTGAGCGCTTTGGTTGCGCCGGAAATGCGTCGAAAATCAAACCGATTGGTTTGAGCGAGATGGCAGCCATGTATGCTTCCGGTAAGCTCTAGACCCTCAACACAAGGAAAAAACATGGCTGATGTCAAAATAGCACCATCCGTGCTGGCTTCTGATTTCGGGAAGCTTGCCGATGAGATTCGAGCGGTTGATCAAGCCGGTTGTGACTGGATTCATTTGGATGTGATGGATGGCCATTTTGTGCCGAACCTCACCTTTGGTCCGCCGATCATTCAATCGGTCCGTCAAGCGAGTGCAAAGCCCTTCGATGCACATTTGATGGTGAGTAACCCAGATCGATTGTTAGAGACCTATCAAAAAGCAGGTGCAGATATCATCACAGTCCATGCTGAGGTCTGTGATCACCTGGACCGGACGCTGGCTCAAATTCGAGAACTAGGCTGTCGGGCTGGAGTTTCGTTGAATCCGCATACGTCTGAAGACTGTCTTCGGTACGTCTTAGATCGGCTTGATTTGGTCCTTGTGATGAGTGTGAATCCGGGTTTTGGTGGGCAATCGTTTATTCCAACGGTGATCGAGAAGATTGCTCGGATTCGAGACATGTTGGGTGATCGAGATGTCGATATTGAGGTGGATGGTGGGATTACCCCGGAGACCGCGCCGGCTGTCGTTCAAGCTGGTGCCACTGCATTGGTTGCCGGCTCAGCAGTCTTCAAAGGTGGGACAGTTGAATCCTATCGGCAGAACATGCAAGCAATTCGAGATTCGGTGAAGGACTTGTGATGACCAATCATCGTGATCTAGCGAGCGAGTTTTCATTGGTTTTTGACCTCGATGGTACGTTGATTGATTCGGCCCCGGATTTGCAGGCTGCTGTGAATACCGTGTTATCAAGCCATGGTCTCAGGCGCATTTCCATGGAAGAGACTCAGGCATTTATTGGTGACGGAATGCCTAAACTCTGTGAACGTGCGCTGGAAGCGACCGGTGGTGCTGAAGAGATCCTTGAGGTGTTTTATGACGCCTTTAAAAAACGATACATGTCGGCTCCAGCAGTCAAAACAAAACCCATGATTGCTGTTCGGGAAACCTTGATTACCGCAAAAGGCGCAGCTTTTGCCATGGGTGTTTGCACCAACAAATCAGAACCTGTCGCAGAGACCATTCTGACCGAACTGCAGTTGAAACCATTTTTTACGGACTTTGTCGGGGCCATGCCTGGACGGGCGCTCAAGCCCGACCCAGAGCCACTGCTGTTGTGTGCTGAGCGAATCGGAACCGGGGATCGTCGGGCAGTTCTGATCGGAGACTCGATTGCCGACGTGAAAGCCGCTCGGAATGCTCATATGCCTTGCATCCTGGTTCGCGGTGGATACACTAATACCGCGCCCGAGCTGTTGGGTGCTGATGTGGTGATCGATAGCTTTGATCACTTATTTACAGCGCTTGAACAACTGGCAGCTTCATGATGTTGAAAGCCGTGATCTTTGATGTTGATGGAACGCTTGCTGAGACCGAAGAAGTGCATCGTGAAGCCTTCAATGTGGTTTTCGAGCAATCGGGTTTGGGTTGGTATTGGTCACCGGAGCTCTATCGTCAGTTATTAAAAGTCACCGGCGGTAAGGAGCGGATCCGGCACTTCACTCTCTCGGAGGGCATTGCTGGGATCAGTGATGAGGACATCGCGTCATTGCATCGGTTGAAAACCACCCGGTATGCTGAATTGTTGCCCCAAAGCGTTGAACTCCGTCCGGGTGTTGAGCGGTTAATTGATGAGTGTCTATCACGTTCGATTCGGTTGGCGATTGCCACCACAACGACCGAAGCGAATGTTGAGGCCTTAGATCAAGCTGTCGGTGGCGCTTTGAAACTCAGTCAATTTGAGGCTGTTGTCGGAGGAGTGACGGTGCCTGAGAAGAAGCCAAGTCCTAAGGTTTATGAAGTGGCCCTGGCGAAACTGGGTTTACAACCAGAGCAAGCGATTGCAATTGAAGATGCTAGCGCTGGTGTCTCAGCGGCTCGTGGCGCCGGTTTACGTTGTCTTGCCAGTCCATCGTTTTACACCGTTGAGCACGATCTGTCGCAAGCAACAGCGATCGTCGACCGCTTGTCTGATCGAGGTGATGGGAAGCCTGTGACCGTCGATTATCTGGATTTGTTGTCCGACTAAACGCGGTCTCGGATGACGCCTCTGACAATACCGAGGACTTCAACGTCTGCGTTATTCAGTATGATGGGACTCATCGTACTGTTCGCTGGAATCAATTTGACGCCGTCTTGATCAAGTCTCAAGGTCTTAAGTGTGACTTCTTGTTGATTGATTCGAACCACGACTTTTTCGCCATTTTCAGCCATTTGAGACTGCTCGATGACTACAACATCGCCATCGAGAATGTTTGCATCCTTCATCGAGTCGCCGCGAACGCGCAGTGCGTAGGTGTTTTTTCGAACCAATCTCGAAGGGACATCGATTGCTTCTTGTTGCGTAAACATATCTATTGGATGACCACAAGACACCCAGCCGATGATTGCAATGCTCTGGAATGACTCCATCATCAATCCATCGTTCATGCTCTCCAATAGCGGAGATGAGTGTTTGGTTTGCGGCAGTAAGATCGTTACCATGTGGTTTGCCTCTAATCGTTGACTGGATATATATACAGTATTGTGAAGCCGGTTTCCAATCTTTCTCAAGTTCCATTTGTTGATGGAGAGTTATATTTCGTTCCGCTCGGAGGTTCTGGCGAGATCGGGATGAATCTCAACGTGTATCAGTGTGACGGTCAATTTCTGCTGGTGGATGTCGGGATTACCTTCGGTGACGATTCCACGCCGCCTGGGATTGATGTGATCTGCCCGGATATTTCGGCCTTACGCTCGGTGCGTGAGCAAATTGTTGGAATTGTGATCACCCATGCGCATGAAGATCATGTGGGTGCGCTTCATTATTTGTGGAACCAACTGAAAGCGCCTGTGTATTGCACGCCATTTACCGCATCAGTGGCGAGGCGTAAATTGGGCGAGGCAGGCCTGCTCGACCAAGTTCCTCTGCACCAAGTGCTCCCTGGGTCACACTTGCAACTTGGATGTTTTGATCTGGAGTGGGTGACGTTGACGCATTCAATTCCAGAGCCGAATGCGTTAGTCATTCAAACGGCAGGGCGATGTGTTTTTCATACAGGAGACTGGAAGCTCGATCCCCACCCACTAGAAGGCGATCATTACGATGATCGGCGGTTACTTGCGCTTGGCGAATCTGGTGTCGAATTTGTGATTGGCGATTCGACGAATGCGACGGTGGAAGGATGGTCAGGCTCTGAAGCGGAATGTCATAAGGCGTTACTTGAAGTCATTGCAAAACAACCCAATCGGGTTGCTGTGACCTGTTTTTCATCCAACACCGCGCGGTTGGCGAGCCTTGGTGATGTCGCTCATGAAACAGGACGTCGAGTGACTGTATTAGGTCGGAGCCTCTTTAATTACCTGCAAACCGCGAAATCAACGGGATATTTGAAAAATTTTCCGGAATTAGTTCCAACCGAAGATCTGGATTATTTGCCACGATCGGAACAGTTGATTTTAGCGACCGGGTCTCAGGGTGAACCGCGTGCAGCCATGGCGCGATTGGCTAAAGGTGAACACCAAGATCTATTACTCGAACCAGGTGATACCGTTGTTTTCTCATCTAAGGTGATTCCTGGTAACGAGAAGAAACTCGATCGCCTTTACGATTTGCTATCGCAGAAGAAAGTCCATGTTGTGACGGAAAAGGAAGCGCCGATTCATGTGTCAGGTCATCCTTGTCGAGATGAACTTCGATGGATGTATCGGGCATTGCGACCCAAGCATGTGATTCCGGTACATGGAGAGGAACGACATATGGCGGCACATGCCGAATTGGCATCAGAATTAGGCATTGGCTCTGCTCGAGTGGTGAATGGTGACGTATTGCACCTAGCCGCGTCTGGAGCCACCATGATGGCAAAGGTCGCTACTGGCCGCTTGGGATTGTCGGGCTCGAGTTTGGTCCCACTGAATCACCGTGCGCTCACTGAGCGTCGAGCGCTCGCTGACGGTGGTTTGATGACATTGACTGTGGTGCTCGATAAAAAGGCACGGTTAGCGACTGAGCCTCAAATCCAATTTGTGGGCGTCCCAGCAGGTGAGATGGATCCAGAGTCTTTACTGAGCGATCTTCAATACGCGGTGGAAGAGTTGTTGTCTGAATTGAATTCACGAACACTGCAGTCTGACGATGCCCTGAGAAACGAACTTCAGCGTGAGGTCGGCACTTTGATTCGTCGATGGCTGGGGGTGAAGCCGAAGCAATTGGTGAATTTGATTCGGCTGTAAGGTGATTAGTCTTCGGTATTGAGAGAGACCGGTCCGAAGTAATGTTCAATCCCGACTGACACAGCGTAACAGGCCAACTCAGTGGTCTTTGGGATCTTGAATTCCTTCCCGTCGCGCTTGCCTTTTTCGTAGTACTGAATCGTGCGTTTTTTTAAGCCCAGTTTTTTGGCTGCCTGCTCCTGAGTCAACTTGCAGTCTTTTCTCCAGGCTTTGAATTCGCTTGGTTTCATATGATTACGTCGAGTCCTTTTGTTCGCGCCCGTATTATCAGTGGTAATCAATCGGATTTCGTGAAGGTTTGATGACAATTAGGCGCAATTTATGCGCACGATAGGTTCCTGTCCCATCGTCTCTTGATACAGCTCAATGCGTAGACAGGAGATATTTTGCATGCTTGATTGATGATGAATCTCTCTCGATTGGAATCTTCGGGTCTCTTTGATCGCAATGTTCCACGGTATACCAGTTATCCCACGGCCACACATTTTTCTAAGGCCATGCAAGCTGATGTCATGCCTGGTTGGTTAACAGTACTGGATCCTAAGATCCCGATTTCGCTATATTTTCATATCCCGTTTTGTCGGCGCTTGTGCTGGTTTTGCGCGTGTCGGACGCAAGGTCTCGGTGATGACAGTCGGCTAGAGCGCTATCTATCAGCGCTTCAACAAGAGATCCGCCTCGTCGCTCAATATCTCCCGGAAGGAATTCGGGTCGGTCGTATTCATTTGGGTGGCGGTACACCGACGCTTCTGGTTCCTCAACAGCTTGATTCTTTATTCACAACGATTGGTGAAAATTTTGAGCTGCAAAAAGACCGTGAGTTTTCCGTTGAAATCGATCCGAATGAAATCGATAGCGAACGTTTGGACGTGTTGGTGAATCATGGAATGAACCGTGTTTCGATCGGTGTTCAGGATTTCGATCCAAAGATCCAACAGGCGATTGGTCGCGAGCAATCTTACGAGGTAACCGAAGCTTGTATTGCAAAGTGTCGGACAGGCGGTGTCACTAGCCTGAATGCGGATATTTTGTATGGTTTACCCTATCAGACTGAAGCGAGTCTTGAGCGATCCATTGAGCAATTGATGGGCTTGAATCCAGATCGAGTCGCACTTTATGGGTATGCTCATGTTCCCTGGATGGCAAAACGTCAAACGTTGATTCCACAAGACGCACTTCCTCCGACTCGAGCTCGATTTATGATGTCTGAGCGGGCTAAAGTGATTTTCCATGGTGGCGGCTATGAGGCGATTGGGATTGACCATTTTGCAAAGCCAACAGATGGCCTTGCAATTGCAGCGAACACCGGACGCTTACGGCGTAACTTTCAGGGATATACCGATGATTGCGCGCCAACCTTGATTGGACTGGGTGCCTCATCGATTTCGAAATTTTCTGGTGGCTATGCACAAAACGATGCAAAGACAGGTGGTTATTATGAGCGAATTGACAGCGGAATTTTAGCCACGACACGGGGCCATGTGTTCTCAGGGGATGACGAGCTTCGGGCCCGTGCAATAGAAATGTTGTTATGCGACTTTTCGCTTGATTTGACAAGCCTCGCACAGGAGTTTCCGGAGCAATCATTGGCGACAATCGGTGGGCTGATTGATGATGTACAAGAGCGTTTCCATGAATGGGTTGAATTGAGCGCCGACCGTTTAGAGATTCGCAAGGATGGGCGTCCACTGACACGAATGATTGCGCAATGTTTTGATGCGTATGATGTAGCAAATACTGCGCATAGCTCCGCGATCTAGTTGAAAAACAATCAAAAAATTATGGTGCAAAAGTTGCGCTGTGCATTTATTGCGTCTATAGTAGGATCATATGCCGAATAAATGGAGGTAACATATGATTCCAGTAGGCGTCGGTCGGGGTTTAATGAGCTCACTAGAGCGCATTGCCAAGCAAGAAATCAACGAAAAACGTTGGAAAAAAACGCTATCGAGTCATGAAGTCGGCCGTAAAGGGTTGATCGCTCGATTTTTATTGGGCGTCCGATTCTAACTGAATCGAAGATGCAAGCCACCAAATGCCCCGTTGATCGGGGCATTTGTGTTTTTGGTGCCAACCCATCGTCACGGATCCGCGTCATTGAGGGCGATCAATCAGCTGATTGTTAGTGGCCGTCGACACCGTTTGAATTCCTGGTTCAATACCCGGTGTATTGCAGAGGCTTTGGGTAAGTATCCATAGACCTCTCGAATAGACCATCCATGGGAGGCGCATAAAGGGTAAAGCAGTTATTTGTGT
>JAHEDY010000041.1 GCA_024640985.1 Gammaproteobacteria bacterium | reverse complement strand
GCTTTGATTGGTTGCAGGTCACTGGGGGCAAGCCATTTTTCGATTTGCCTAATAGCCAAAGGAGATGCTTTTGAATCACGAATCAGCTGAAGTGGCACAGAACCGGTTAACCAATGTGCGATAGTTGGACACGTCGCCGTGACATCCCACCAAGTCCCGTTCTGGCAATAAGCGATCGATGGCCCAGCCGGAAGTCCAATTCGTGCAATGAGTTCACCCGCTGGAGTCCACATGATTAATCCACCACAAAAACCGTCAGCATGATGGCTAAATAACCACCCGCAAGAATCATAGAGCCGACGATAAACCAATGCAGAAAACGTACGATCAGATGTTTCATGATCCCCCTTATGAACTTGAAAGACTGCTGAAGACCCTCAACTACTGGTCAGAACTCAGCGTTGCCTAGCCAGACTATAAGGATCTTCATGCAATTCTCCAAAGAATCTCTATTTACTGAAGCGCGTTCTCATAAACAATTCGATGGAAAGGCCTTGTCTGACGATGACCTCCAGGCGATCTACGAGCTCAGCAAGTTTGCACCAACAGCGAACAACTCGTGCCCACTGAGAATCGTGTTCGTCAATACGATTGAGTCGATGCAGCGGCTCGCATCCTGTGCTCTCGACTTCAATCAGGACAAAACTAAAACCACGGGATCCGCCGCCATTCTGGCCTATGATCTCGATTTCCATCACGAATTTGCGTACTTGGCGCCGCATATGAAACAGCCAACTGCACATGCAAGTTGGCCAATCGACCGAATCGAACGCTATGCGATCGCTAATGCGAACCTTCAGGCCGGCTTTTTCATCGTCGCTGCACGAGCGCTTGGGTTCGACTGTGGACCGATGGGGGGCTTTGATGTCAACGCGGTTGAATCAAAATTTTTCAACGGAACGCGTTGGAAGTTTAACTGCGTGGTGTTATTGGGCCGAGGTGATTATTCCGCGCTTCACCCAAGGGCGCCTCGCTTGTCCTTTGAACAGGCTTGCCGAATCATTTAGTCGTTTGAAATCGTTGCACGACCGCCTCAAAGGATTCAGTCGACTGGAAGCCGAGGCGATTGGCGCGCACTGATTCAAAATGACTCGGCCATCCAGCGACGATGGTTTCAATCATTGGATCACGCTCGTAGGTCAACAGATCAAGCACCTTGGGACCGGCAGTCGCTTCAAGAGCGTCCAGCATCTCCTGAATCGACAAACGCATGCCTGGTAAATTCAGACCAAGCGGTGTTCCCCAAGCTTGATCCGAGATGCCCATTGCCTGAATTAGGCCATCCACTGCCTGCTCCGGACTGTTCAGCGCAACCTGAGTATCAAGCGGCACAGGCACATTCGAGGCGAGACCAGAGAGCGGTTCTCGAATCACGCCAGACAGAAATCCACTGGCCGCTTGATTCGGTTTTCCCGGTCTGACTGAGACCGTCATTAAGCGCAGTGTTCGGACGGATAGAGCATCACGCCGCGCTAGATCCGCGTAAAAGGTCTCGAGCATTAATTTTTGCGAACCGTAACTATTTTGTGGGTTAGGCCGCGTCGTGTCGGTAATCACCTCAGGCAATGGAAAATCCGCAGACCCCCCATAAATGGCAAGAGAACTTGAAAAAATCAGCAGTGGCTTCGTTGGTAAATTGGCCAACAACTGTCCAAGCGCGATCCCCGTCTCTAAATTGGCTTTCAATCCGAGCTCCAAGTGCTGCTCGCATTCTCCACTCACAGCACTGGCCAGATGAATCACAACATCGCTTGCTTGGAAAATGTCGGGATCTGTTTGAATCAGAGTCAGCAAGTCACCTTGAATGACTTCAAGATTAGAGTGACCAAATCCATCAGGGATCACACGGTCCACGAGACAGATCGACTGGATCGGCTCCATCGATCCGTTGATCAGTAGTGACTCATGACGCTGAAGCGATTGAGCAACTCGCTGGCCCAAAAACCCGGCTCCCCCGGTGATAACAACTCTGGCCATCGGATGCTCCTTTTCATTATGATGTCTTAAGTTGTGTAACAATTAACCTCAGTCATCCATAAGATCAAATCATTTATCGAGGAGTCCCCACATGCATACGTTGGTCATCGGCTTGGGATCGATGGGCTTTGGTGCCGCAGTGTCATGCGTCCGCCAAGGAATCAAGACCACAGGCTTCGACTTGAACCCTGAGGCTCTCAAGCGCTTTGAAGCTGAAGGCGGGCTCGCTGCAGCCGCCCTCGAGACCTGCCAAGGGATCGATTGTGTTTTGATTTTTGTGGTCAATGCGAGCCAAGCGCAATCGGTTCTGTTTGACAGCGCATTATTTGATGCACTGAACCCAGAGGCTCTAGTCATCAATTGTGTCACGCTCGCCCCGTCAACAGCCGTCGACATTGCAAATCGCGTTGAGGCTCAGGGGTTCCGATACATTGATGCGCCCGTTAGCGGCGGTGCTGCTAAGGCGCTTCAAGGCCGGATGTCGATCATGGCATCAGGATCACGGCATGCGATGATGGATGCTCAGCCTGTTTTTGATGCCATCGCCGAACATGTGTTTGAACTCGGTGATACAGCAGGTCATGGCTCGCAAATGAAACTCATCAACCAGTTGCTGGCTGGTGTTCACATCGCAGCAGCCGCAGAAGCCATGAATCTAGCGGCATCACTCGACATGGACTTGCAAAAAGTCATTGAAGTTATCAGTCAGTGCGCGGGCTCATCTTGGATGTTTGAGAATCGTGCGCCGCATATTGCGGACGGTGACTACCGCCCTCTGTCGAGCGTCAACATTTTTGTCAAGGACTTAGGGATTGTGACGGACGAGGCCTCCCATCAACAGGTCGTGACACCGCTGTCGGACGCAGCCCTTGCTTTATATCGAGAAGCCTCTGATGCAGGACTTGGCGGTGAAGATGACAGTGCTGTAGTGAAAGTCTTGGCCAAACAATCGAATGTCACGCTTCCAGGGAGTCGCCAATGAAATTTGGTTGCATCGCAGACGATTTCACTGGAGCAACGGATCTTGCGGGGCTACTCCGACGAAGTGGGGCCTCGGTCAAGCTTCATTTTGGGCTGCCGGATCATCCTTCAGATGGTTTGTCAGACATTGAGATTATCGCCTTGAAATGCCGAACTGAGCCGGTTGCTCAAGCGGTTTCAGACTGTTCAGAGGCAGCGCTTTGGTTACGGGCAGGCGGCGCTGAATTGTTGTACTGGAAATACTGCTCAACCTTTGACTCAACCGACCAGGGAAACATCGGGCCAGTTGCTGAAGCACTGATGGCGATCACTGGGCAAACCCAGGCATTATATTGTCCAGCCTTCCCGGAAAACGGTCGTGCAGTCTTTATGGGACATCTCTTTGTTGGCGATCAGTTGTTGAATGAATCGAGCATGAAAGATCATCCATTGACGCCAATGAGGGACGCCAATCTTGCGCGAGTACTCTCCCCACAAGTCTCTCAATCGGTCGGGGTTTGGAATCGAGTCTCGCAACGAGCAAGCGGCAATTTGCCACCAGAGACTCATCTCATTGCAGACGCCGTTGAATTTTCCGATCTTGAATTTTTAATCGAACACACACCAAAACATGTGCTACTCACTGGTGGTAGCGCTCTCGCGATGCCACTTCCGAGCAAACTGGGTATTGCTTTTCAAAACGCAAGCCAAGATCCAAAACCAGGCCCTCGCGCGATTGTCTTTAGTGGCAGTTGCTCGCAAATGACCCAACGCCAAGTCGCGCATTATGTGACCAGCCACCCAAGTTATCAGATCACGCCAGAAGCTCTGGATGCCGATGTAATTGCTGCATGTATCGACTGGCTGGAATCCTTAGACAGGACTGAAACACCTCTGATCTATGCCACAGCCTCCCCTGAATCTGTCAAAGCCTCACAGGCAAGCCTCGGGGTCTCTGAAGCAGGCGCCTTGGTAGAACATGCGATGGCAAGTATCGCCCAAGCAGCCTATCAACAGGGTATAAGACGCTTCGTGGTCGCGGGTGGTGAGACCTCCGGTGCCGTCACTCAAGCTCTCGGGATCACCGAAGTCATGATTGGGCAGGAAATTTGTCCCGGCGTCCCGTGGGTTTATGGGGGTTCACACAACGATGTGATTGCTCTGGCTCTGAAGAGCGGTAACTTCGGAACACCGACATTCTTCAGCGATGCACTGGCACTATTGGGGTCTGAATAATGGATTTACGTGAACAGCTCTGTGAGTTTGGCCGCAGCCTCTACACCCGTGGACTGACCCATGGCAGCACCGGAAATTTATCGGCGCGCCTGCCCGACGGTAATCTCCTCGTCACCCCGACCGGGAG
>JAHEDY010000009.1 GCA_024640985.1 Gammaproteobacteria bacterium | reverse complement strand
AATCCCGTCAAACCAAAGCACACCAAAACAACCATGATCATTGGTGGCAGATAACGGCCAAAATACCCTAGCATCGGATGATCATGCGATCGCGAGAAAGCGATGAAAGGTAATGCCCGAGTGACAAAGGTTGCAAGGGCCATCACCCCGAAGATCATCAGTACGTATTGGTTATCCATGGCTTCTCACTTGACTCCAGCGCCAGAAAAGCATCACTAGGCACATCCCGATCGCCACCAACAGAAACTGATTGGGAACAAGACCGAAGGCAACAACAGAAGATACTAGCGCGATCATCAATAGCCAACGTTCATTCATGACCCTGATTTGCTCGATCAATAGCACCAAAAACAACGCAACCAATGCAAATTCAAAACCGCGCGAATCAAACTCCACCATGGATTGCAAACTCGAACCTAGCCCGCAGCCCAACACCCAATAACACTGATTGAGAGCCGTCAGATAGAGGTAATAGTGATCACTGTCTTGACGCTCGGGAGTCTTTGCCGTCACCAGCGAATAGGTTTCATCGGTTAAACCGAAAATCAAATACCAGCGCAATACTCCACGCTTTGGATAACGATCCAGCACCGATAGCCCATAAAAAATATGTCGCGAGTTCAATAGCAATGTGGCGATCAACGCTTCCGTGTAAGAGACGCCAGCCGCTAGCAGGCCGACCGCCATAAATTGCGCCGACCCAGCGTAAATCACGATTCCAGCTAAAGGCGCCAATAGCCAGTGGTATCCGAGACTTTGGAACAAAACCCCAAAAGCCATCCCCAATGGAATATAACCAAACAGAACTGGGAGTGAATCGCGAAGCGCTACCGCAAAATCGGATGACTCCGGATGGCTCAATCAAGCCATCCTTTCAATTCTCGCCGTGCCAAATAGTCAAGCACTGCCATGCCATCCTCAGAGGCATTGAGACAATCGAGCGCAACTAATTTCTCCCCACCGGCCTCCTGGAAGGTCTCATCCAAACCGATCGCGATTTCTTCGAGCGTCTCCACACAGTCTGAGAAAAATGCTGGACTCACAACAGCGATCCGTTTCACACCTTGATGACCCAAGTCTTCGATCAGCTCATCAGCATAGGGTTTCAACCACTCTTTTGGCCCAAACCGAGATTGGAATGCCACCTTAAATGTGTCTTCAGGCCACCCAAGCGCTTCTCGCAGTAACCGTCCCGTTTTCTGACATTGGCAATGATAAGGGTCGCCCTTTAACAAATACTCTTTGGGCACTCCATGGAAACTCGCCACCAAGACATCAGGCTTTTCATCCAAGGCATCAATCTGCGTCTGAACCGATCGCGCAAGAATTCGGATGTATTCAGGGTCGTCATAAAATGGAGGCGAGACGCGAATGGTTGGTTGCCAACGCATCGCTTTCAAGGTGTCACCGATTTTATCGACAACAGAGCCAGTGGTACTGGATGCATATTGGGGATACATGGGAATACACAGGATTTTCCAACAGCCATCGTCAAACATTTGTTTGATCAAGGAGGGAATCGATGGATTGCCATAGCGCATTGCAAACTCAACGCGAACAGCATCACCAAAACGCTCTTGTAACTTTTCTGATTGCTCCCGCGTGATGGTCCTTAACGGCGACTCATCACGCTCGTTATTCCAAATTTGCCGATATGCCGCCGCTGATTTCTTCGGTCGAAACGTCAGAATCGGTCCTTGTAAGATCAGCTGCCAAAGAATCTTAGGGAGCTCAACGACTCTCTTGTCACTCAGAAATTCTCCCAAATACCGCCGCATCGACCAATAATCGAGCGCATCGGGCGTACCGAGATTAATCAGAAGAACACCGAGCTTTGGACTCGAAACTTTGGGATGATCAGTAGGTAGCGATGACATCAAATCAAATCTCTCTGTGTCAGTTGTGTCAAAAGTTGCAGCATCAATTCTGGATCTTTAGTACCACAGGTCTCACGAGCTGAGTGCATGGCTAATTGAGGACAGCCGAGATCGATGGTATCGATCCCCAATCGGCCCGCTGTGAGTGGCCCGATTGTACTACCGCAACCGAGATCGGCCCGACTTGAAAAGTATTGAAGCGGGACATCAGCCCGCTCTGCAGCCTGCTCGATCACACTTTGCGTCATGGCGGTGGTGGCATAACGATGATTCGCATTGACCTTTACCACAGGCCCTTCATTTAACAGCGGTCGATGACCTTCATCATGTTTTGAAGCGTAGTTCGGATGCACGCCATGGGCGTTATCGATCGAGACCATCAAGCTATTCGCACGGACGCGCTCAAAATCCGCATCAATGGTTGCCCGACGCAACACCGACTCCAAAAATGGACCATCGGCTCCACCTGTCGATACGCTCCCAATCTCCTCATGATCGTTTAAAACAACCACCACTCCTTCAGCATCTCCATTGTTCAGTACCGCTTCAGTCGCGATAAAACAACTCAGTAAATTATCGAGTCGTGCGCTGGTTAAAAACTCCTGATTCAAACCAACCACCTGCGCCGCTTCCACTGGATAGGCGCAGAGCTCGAATGCAGAAATATCATCCGCTGAACGATCCAATTCTCGCGCTAACAGCTCCTTAAAATCCAACTCAGCATCTGTCTCCGCCCGCGAAAGAATCATCGGTAATTCGTCATGCGGATTTATCTTCCGCCCACCATTGGCTTCACGATCGAGATGAATGGCGAGATTCGGAATCAAACCAACCGGGCGCTTAAAATCGACCAGCTCAGTCAAAACAGCTCCCTCGTTGGCAATCGCCACTCGTCCGGCTAGAGATAAGTCTCGATCAAACCACGTGGACAGTAAAACCCCACCATAAACCTCAAGACCAAGCTGGAAATAGCCGTGTTTTTTCATCACCGGTTCCGGACGAACCCGCAAATTTGGGCTATCAGTATGTGCACCAAAAATGGTCCACCCGACTACCTCAGCCGGCTGCCTCCACGCAATCAATGCGCCATCTGAACGAACCACAAAATAACCAGCTCCCGCCTCCAGAGTCCAAGCTGCACGTTCATCGAGACGAACAAATCCAGCACGCTCTAAGCGACTTGAAACCTGATCAACCGCATGCCAAGGCGTTGGTGATTGATCGAGAAATTTAACCAATCGACCGATAAAAGATGAGGCGCAATTGAAATCCAAGTTGTCTCTCCAGGGGTTGCGTTCTAAGGTGTGAGGAAGCATAACAGGATAATTAAGGTTCAATAGGGTCAGACACAAGGTGTTCATGAGAAGTTTGGTACGCAAAATTGTGGGCAATGCCATCCTAATGCCGTCGCTACTTGGGTGCGCCATCATGGCTCAGGCGCTCACCATTGAGCCGACCCAAGAGGACAGTGCGCTTGCGCAAATCATCACGCGTGAGCTTGAACGCCGGCATTTAGCATCGGATGTGTTGTTTGCAGAACGCAAGCCGATGGTCGGACAGTTGATTTTGAAAGCGATCGATCCCTCACGATCACTGCTGACCCAACAGGATATTCAACGCGCTGCGATCACCGCCCTTCCTGAGCAAATTGAACGCGGGAATCTCAATGCCGTCTATGCACTCTATGGGCTCTCGCTCACACGATCTGAAGAGCGCCTCGACTTCTGGTTAGAGACTCTGAATCAGGGCGTGGGATCCATTGATTTGACCGACCAAGAAGAATTACGAATCCGTGACGATGAAACACCATGGGTCGGCGATCTCACTGAATTAAAAGATCTCTGGCGTCGACAAATGGAAAATCAGGCGATCAGCCTGCTCTTAGCGGATCGCTCCGAAGAAGAGACTTATCAAGCACTCATTCGACGCTATAAAAGTCAAAAAAATCGAATCGAACAAACTCGGCCCGACGATATTTTTGCAGGCGTTATCAATGCTTATGCCAGCGCGTATGACCCACATACCTCTTACTTACCCCCGGCTGATAGCGAGACCTTCAACATCAATATGTCGCTCTCACTTCAGGGTATTGGGGCGGTGCTTCAATCCGAGGATGAGTTCACCAAAGTGGTGAATTTAATCCCTGGCGGGCCTGCTGAGATGGATGGCCGTTTAAAGCCTGCAGATCGAATCCTGAGTGTGGCTCAAGGTTCTGCGCCCTTTGAGGATGTTGTCGGTTGGCGGCTTGATGAGGTGGTTCAAAAAATCCGTGGACCCAAGGGATCACAAATTCGTCTGGAAGTACAAGCTGGAGACGATGCGCCGCATCGTGAAATTGTGTTGATCCGTGATCGCGTGCAGTTGGAAGAGCAATCTGCCAAGAGCGAAGTGATTGAAGCCGGTCCGAATGGCGAAAAGATAGGGATTATCACCATTCCCACGTTTTACTCCGACTTCACCGCGAAACAAGCCGGCGATCCCAATTATCGAAGCACCACGCGTGATGTGAAACAATTACTCGAAGAGCTCAGCGAGCAAGAAATTGAAGGCGTGGTTGTTGACTTAAGAAACAACGGAGGCGGCTCACTTCAAGAAGCTTATGAACTCTTTGGTCTCTTCATCCCTCGCGGACCCGTTGTTCAAATTCAAAGTGCTGGTGGTCGAACCGATGTCCGAGGCGACCGGGATCCCAGTATCTCTTGGGAGGGTCCTATGTCGGTTTTGGTCAACCGATTGAGTGCTTCCGCCAGTGAAATTTTTGCCGGCGCTGTGCAAGACTATGGCCGCGGACTGGTGATTGGTTCACAGACCTTTGGCAAAGGGACGGTCCAGGCATTACTGCCTGTGAACGAAGGCCAGTTGAAATTAACAATCGCGAAATTCTATCGCATTTCCGGACAGTCCACGCAGCATCAAGGCGTAATCCCTGATATCCAGTTTCCATCAGCATTTGATCCCACAGAAATTGGGGAAAGCGCGTTAGATACTGCATTGCCTTGGGATCAGATTCGCTCACTCAGATATCGCCCAGTGGATACTCCGCAAGCACGCTTGGCACAGTTGATCGACCAACATCAGGCCCGGATTGCGACTGACCCTGATTTTAAAGCGCTGCTGAAACGAACCGAGCGGGCGCTTGAGTTGAGCAGCGAAACCGGGATCTCTCTGCATCTGGAAACGCGAATTCAAGAACGTGAAGCGAATAACCAGGCGTTACTTCATATCGAGAACATGCGACGAGAAAGCCTTGGACTGCCAACAGCACAAAACATCAGTGAATTAGAGGCAGCTGCGAAAGAAGATGATGTGAGTCGCGACGCAAGTTTGATGGAATCAGCGCGCATTCTCCTGGATGAGATCCAGATTAATCGGCGTCTCGCGGGGCTCTAGGCAGCGGAACCATCGACAGCGGTGTCACCGTCCCGGCCTTGCTATCCCTGATTCTTGCTGGGCCTGTATCTTCGACTTCGTCGATCCGAATCACGGCATGCATCGGAATATAGCTCCGTTTCACACCCTGAAACTCGGCTTTCAGCTTCTCTTCAGAGGGATCGACGAGTAGTCCGCTTCGCTCACCGAATACAAACTCTTCAACTTCGATAAACCCGTAGAGATCACTGGAATAAATCTGTTTCGCAAAGACCTCGAACACCTTGTCTTGGCTGACAAACTGAACACGGAATGTAGGGTCGGGTGTTTTAGCCATCGTGATCCTCGATTGCGGGGCGCGTAGTCTGTCTATGTTTGCCTCTCTCGTCAAGAACACTCGTGCAATTTCAAACACTTCGGACTATACTCGCGCGCCCACACACGAGGAGATGGGATGACTGCAAAACTCTTCATCAAGACCCACGGGTGTCAGATGAACGAATACGATTCGGATCGCATGGCTGACCTATTGAAAGAGAGCCATGAGTTGACCATCACAGAGACTCCGAATGATGCTGAAGTCATCCTGATTAACACTTGCTCAATTCGCGAGAAAGCTCAAGAGAAGGTGTTCTCAGAGCTCGGTCGATACAAGGCACTGAAAGAGTCCAACCCAAATCTGATTATTGGCGTCGGCGGTTGTGTCGCATCTCAAGAAGGAGATGCCATTCGGCAACGCGCGCCCTTCGTTGATTTAGTGTTCGGACCTCAAACCCTGCATCGACTCCCCGATATGCTGGAAGCTCGAAGGAATGGCGGTGACGCTCAAGTGGATATCAGCTTTCCGGAAATTGAGAAATTTGATCGATTACCCGAACCAAAGCTCGAAGGACCGAGTGCTTATGTCAGCATCATGGAAGGCTGCAGCAAGTACTGCACGTTTTGTGTCGTCCCTTACACTCGTGGCGAAGAAATCAGTCGACCACTTGATCACGTTTTGCAAGAAGTTCTCGCGAACGTCGACCAAGGGGCTCGCGAAATCCATTTATTGGGACAAAACGTCAATGCCTACCGTGGTGAGGCTGAGGGCGATGACATCGCTGATCTTGCCGATCTGATTCGCATTATTGCCGAGATTCCAGAGGTGGAGCGTATTCGTTTTACGACCAGCCACCCTGTTGAATTCTCAGACGCATTGATCGAGTGTTTCAGAGACGTTCCCAAGCTTGTGAGTCATCTCCACCTTCCTGTTCAGTCAGGATCTGATCGAATTTTAGCCGCAATGAAACGTGGCCATACCGCGCTTGAATACAAAGCCAAAATGCGAAAAATCAAAGACGCGCGTCCAGGAATCAGTCTGTCGTCTGATTTCATCATCGGTTTCCCAGGCGAAACTGACCAAGATTTTGAAAAGACGATGGAGTTGATTGAGTCAGTCGGTTTTGACGTCAGTTTCAGCTTCATCTACTCAGCGCGCCCGGGAACACCCGCCTCTGAATTGACTGACGATACTGAACAGGCAACTAAAAAAGCACGTCTCGCGGCTCTTCAGGCGCGAATCTCACAGAATGCGCAGGCAATTAGCCGAGCAATGGTTGGAACCACCCAATCAGTCTTGGTAACGGGGCCCTCCAAGAAAGATCCCGGCGAACTGTCTGGTCGAACCGAAAACAATCGTGTGGTGAATTTCCGTTCCGACCAAGCGGACCTCATCGGACGTTTTGTGGAATGTGAAATCGTTGAGGCCTACTCCAACTCATTGCGAGGTCAAATCACCTCAAAGGCCCCTTGGTAGTGGACGTTCGACAGTTTGTCCTAGAACCAAATGATGCGCGGCGACTGGCTTCGCTTTGCGGACGACAAGATGCCCATCTGCGACTGATTGAGTCTCGCCTACCAGTGACGATTAGAAACCGGGGTAATCAGTTCGAAATCGAAGGCGAAGGCGATGCGACAAAAGCCTGTGTCCGGTTGCTGGATCAGTTATACCGAGAGACACGTGATTCCGAACTGACCGATGACACCGTCCATTTGCATCTGCAAGAGGCGTCGACCGACCAAGAACATGCGCAAGCTTTGGTTGTGATTGATACCCCAAAGCTCAAAATCAAACCTCGTGGACAAAACCAACTGGGGTACATCAACGCCATTGCCGCCCATGATGTAAATTTCGGAATTGGCCCTGCTGGCACTGGAAAGACCTGGCTGGCTGTTGCCTGTGCGGTCGATGCTCTGCGTCGTGATCAGGTGGAACGTATCATCCTGGTGCGACCTGCTGTTGAGGCGGGTGAACGCCTTGGCTTTTTACCAGGCGATCTTGCACAGAAAATCGATCCTTATCTCCGGCCGCTGTACGACGCACTCTATGAAATGCTCGGATTCGATAAAGTGACCAAACTGCTCGAGCGTCAAGTCATTGAGATCGCGCCCTTGGCGTACATGCGCGGCCGAACCCTTAACCACAGCTTTATTATCTTGGATGAAAGTCAAAACACCACCCGAGAACAAATGAAAATGTTCTTAACGCGATTAGGGTTTGGATCCACAGCAGTCATCACTGGTGATCCGAGCCAAATCGATCTCCCAAGAAAATCCGACTCAGGCCTCACTCATGCCTGTCGCGTCCTGGAATCGGTGCGCGGTATCTCGATGACTCGATTTAATTACAAAGATGTGGTTCGACATCCGTTGGTTGGGCGAATCGTTGACGCCTATGACCGGGCGCAAGATGATCATTGAGTTTGATGATGCAACAGGCCATTGTCCTGTTGCTCCTGATACAGTGTCCCATTGGTGCGAAACCCTGTTGAAAGCAGAGCAACAAAGCGACATCGAAGTCGCGATTCGCATTGTCGATGCCAATGAAAGCCAAACACTCAATCGCACCTATCGTGGCAAAGATAGCCCGACCAATGTGTTGTCATTTCCTGCCGAGATGACAATCCCCGAAGGACCTGTCTTGTTGGGAGATATCGCCATTTGCTGGCCTGTCGTTGTCCGTGAAGCGAAGGAGCAGGCCAAATCGATTGAGCATCATCTTGCCCACATGGTGATTCACGGATGTTTTCATTTGTTAGGCTATGACCATGACAACGATCAGGATGCCGAAGCCATGGAAGCTAAAGAAATCGGCATTCTGAACAATCTCGGCTATCCTAACCCCTATCTGAGTCAGGAACTGAAAGACACATGAACGACGGACGAAGTCCCGAGAACCAGGATTCACGATCCTGGTTCAATCGTTTGGCCAGCGTCATCTCTGGTGAAGCTGAAAATAAACCCGAGCTGATTGACGAGCTGCGCGATGCGAAAGAGCGTGGCTTATTTAACCAAGAAACCTTGGCTATTCTCGAAGGCGCACTGGCAGTCAGCGATATGCAGGTTCGGGAAGTGATGATTCCCCGAACTCAGATGATCGCGATTCGAGCAGATGAACGGCCCGAAGAATTCCTACCCCGGATTATCGAATCGGCGCACTCCCGATTCCCAGTCCTCGGCGAACAGCCTAGTGAGGTGGTCGGAATATTGTTGGCTAAAGACTTGTTGTCCTTTTTAATCAGTCAAGATCTCGAGCGATTCGAAATCAAAGAAGTGGCTCGACCCGTTCGGCGGGTTCCCGAAAGCAAACGGCTCGATCAATTATTGAAAGAATTTCGAGACAACCGTGCACACATGGCTGTGGTCATTGACGAATATGGTGATGTCGCAGGCCTGGTGACAATTGAAGATGTGCTTGAGCAGATTGTGGGGGAGATCGAGGATGAACATGATCATGAGGAAGATCTGAACATCCGACATCAAGCTAATGGAGCCAGCTTGGTGAAAGCCATGACTGAAATCGAAGACTTCAATGAAGAATTCGGAACCCAGTTCTCAGATGATGAATTCGATACCATCGGCGGTCTCGTCACCCATGCGTTCGGACATTTACCCGCGCGTGGGGAAACAACAACCCTTGGGCACCTGGACTTTGTCGTTTTAAACGCAGACAGTCGCCGCATCCGCTTACTCGAAGTCCGGCCGCATGGGTCGCAACATTCGGGTTAAGTACCTTCTTGCGCTCGGTGCCGGCATCCTGGGCACCCTCGCCTTTTCTCCATTCAATCTATGGTGGGCAAGTCTCATCAGCCTTGCACTCTGGATGTGGTTGACCATCAAAAACCCTGGGTTTCTGATCGGATGGATTTACGGCCTTGGCTTCTTCGGGTCGGGTGTTTCCTGGGTATCGGTGAGTATGACAGAGCACGGCGGGGCATCAATCCCTTTGGCGTTTGCGATGACCTCCATCTTTGCCTCAGTGCTTGCCATATTCCCGGGGCTTGCATCCTTGGGTTATGCCAGTTGGTCAAAGCGTTGGTCCACCGCACTCGGTCAAGCCTGCTTGCTCACCGCTTGCTGGGTCACAATGGAAGCTTTCAGAAGTTGGTTTTTGACGGGGTTTCCTTGGCTTTTGTTCGGCTATACCGCACTTGATACCCCCTTCGAAGGCTATTTGTCATGGGTTGGGGTCTTCGGCACAAGCGCGTTGATCGCGCTGGCCTCTGGAGGGCTGTTGACCTGTGTGATCCAACGGCAAGCGACTCCGTTATTAGTTCCGATCGTGATTCTATTGGCAGGCTCCGCTCTAGACGCGCAGTTTGAACCAAGCGACGACTCAAAAAAGGCGACGAAAATCGCACTCTGGCAGCCTGTCATCCGGCAATCGGAGAAATGGAAACCCGAATTTCGAAGTCAGATTGTCAACCGCCATGTCACCCGGGGACTGCCGAACGATGTTGCCATTATCATCTGGCCAGAAACTGCTCTTCCGATGACTGAGTCACAGGTCAATTTAACACTTCCTGACCTTGATCTTTTGTTGCAATCCAACGAACAAACCCTCATCACCGGCGTTCTTGGCCAAACTCAGGGTCGATATACTAACCGCTTAATCACTCTCGGGATTGGACGTGGCAGTTACGATAAAACACGACTGGTTCCCTTTGGTGAATACGTCCCGCTCGAATCATTACTGCGTGGACTCATCGCGTTTTTTGACCTACCAATGTCGGCGATTATTGCTGGGCCTGAACGCGACTTACTGACGCATGGATCGCTACGGTTCGCACCGCTCATTTGTTATGAAATCGCCTACACAGGACAAACGCGTGAGCTTGCCGCCGACGCCAATGTGATTTTGACAGTGTCCAATGACACCTGGTTTGGCGACTCCTTAGGGCCAGATCAACACCTTCAAATTGCTCAAATTCGCGCGAGGGAACTTGGCAAGCCCGTGGTTCGCGCAACCAATGATGGGTTGACGGCCTTTATCAATGCACGCGGGCAGATTGAGAAAGTGTTGCCCCGGTTTGAGCCGGCCCTGCTCACGCACACAGTCATCCCAGCGCACACCGTCACACCTTACTCTCAAGCTGGGGAAGCACCGCTCATTATCCTACTGATCCTCATCTTGACCCTCACTCGGCGAAACGAGGCTTCGATGCCGAAATAGGGCAGTTTTTTCACAAAACGCCTTACAGTCGACTGGACGAAACGCTATCCTTTAGCCTTTTCACGTTAAGGACTATCTAGAGCTCATGGAGCGCGATTACCAACCTCAGGTTATTGAACCGGAAATCCAGAAGTACTGGGACTCAGAACAGACATTCAAAACAATCGAAAATCCTGATCAACCGAAATTCTACTGTCTGTGCATGTTCCCCTATCCGTCTGGCAAGTTGCACATGGGGCATGTCCGTAATTACACCATCGGTGATGTCATCAGTCGATTCATGACCATGAAGGGGTACAACGTGCTGCAACCCATGGGCTGGGATGCCTTTGGGATGCCTGCCGAAAACGCAGCCATTAAAAACCAGCAACCACCGGCCGCCTGGACCTACGACAATATTGATCATATGCGTGGCCAGTTGAAGCGCCTGGGCTTTGGTTACGACTGGGATCGCGAGCTAGCAACCTGCACTCCGGATTATTATCGCTGGGAGCAATGGCTGTTTACACGGATGGTCGACAAAGGATTGGCCTATCGGAAAAAAGCCCGAGTCAACTGGGACCCTGTCGATCAAACCGTCCTTGCCAACGAGCAAGTCATTGATGGTCGCGGCTGGCGCTCCGGAGCGCTTGTCGAACAACGTGAAATTGACCAATGGTTTATTCGCATCACCGATTATGCGGATGAGTTATTGGATGATCTCGACGCTGTTGACTGGCCTGAGCAAGTCAAAACGATGCAGAAGAACTGGATTGGCCGAAGCCAAGGGGTTGAGTTTAGTTTTGAGCGCAAAGGATCTGAGGAGCGTTTGGAGGTCTATACCACCCGACCAGACACCATCATGGGCATTACCTATGTCGCTGTCGCCGCACAACACCCGATCGCCACGCAAGCCGCCGCATCGAACTTAGAGATTCAAGCCTTTATCGAAGAGTGTGCGCACATGTCCGTCGCTGAAGCCGACCTTGCACAAGCACCCAAGCGAGGCATGGCCACTGGGCAGTTCGTCATTCATCCATTCACCGGTGAGGAGATTCCGATTTGGATCGGTAACTTTGTGTTGATGGAGTATGGCTCGGGAGCCGTCATGGCGGTTCCTGGGCACGACCAACGAGATTGGGAATTTGCCACTCAATACGGACTTCCAATCAAGCCTGTGATTCAGCCACTGGATGATGATCCAGAATACGACCTCAGTGAAAAAGCATGGTGTGAGAAAACCGGCGTCACCGTCCACTCGGGACGTTTTGATGGCTTGCCCTTTGCTGATGCCTTCAAGGCTGTTGCTGAGGCGCTCGAAGAGATGGGGATCGGGCGTGTCACAACCAACTATCGCCTTCGTGACTGGGGAGTGGGCCGTCAACGTTACTGGGGCTGCCCCATTCCGGTGATCCACACCGACGAAGGACTGAAAACCGTCCGCGACGAGGACTTACCGGTGACCTTACCGGAAGACGTTGTCGTCGATGGCTCCGGAAGCCCACTTGCGACGCGCAGTGATTTTGTTGAGACCGTTGATCCCGACACCGGACGTCCGGCGAAACGAGAGACGGATACCTTTGATACCTTCATGGAATCCAGTTGGTACTATGCGCGCTTTGCCAGCGCGTTCTCCGATGACGCCATGCTCGACGCTCATGCCAACCACTGGCTACCGGTCGATTTGTATATTGGTGGAATTGAACATGCGATTTTACATCTTTTATACGCACGGTTTTTCCACAAAGTGTTGCGTGACCTTGGTTTGGTCAACAGTGACGAACCCTTTAAGAAGTTGCTCACTCAAGGAATGGTTTTAAAAGACGGGTCGAAAATGTCCAAATCCAAGGGCAATACCGTTGATCCGCAAGCGTTGATCGATCAATACGGGGCCGATACGGTTCGTCTGTTTACAATGTTTGCCGCACCCCCTGAGCTCTCGCTGGAATGGTCCGATGATGGTGTGGCCGGCGCGCATCGGTTCTTGAAACGGATTCACGCTTTAGTGACCGAACATCTCGACCAAGGTCGCCATGTCTCAAACGAACTGGTTGATCTTGAAGGTTTGTCAGACGAGGCTCGTGATGTGTATCGAAAACTTCACGAAACGATCGCCAAAGTCTCGGATGACATCGGTCGTCGATATCATTTCAATACAGCAATCGCCTCCATCATGGAATTGACCAATAGCGTCATGAAATTCGACGCCACCGGTGATGCTGATTGGGCAGTGCGTTCGGAAGCCGTGGAAGCCATTGTCATTTTGTTGTCACCAATCACACCACATATCACCGAACATTTGTGGTCGAGTCTTGGTCATCAGAACTCCCTGATGGACGTTCCTTGGCCAAAAGTTCGCGAAGATGCATTAACTCGGCATACACTGACATTGGTGGTGCAGGTCAACGGCAAGCTCCGTGGTCGCATCGAGGTACCGAGTGATGCAGATCAGACAACCATCTTGACCATGGCTCGGGATGAACCTCAGGTCGCCAAATTCCTCGAAGGGATGGTGGAAAAGAAGGCGATTGTTGTTCCTCAAAAACTCGTCAATTTAGTGGTGGCACCAGCATGATAAACCGACGTGCATTGTTAACGCTCACAGCAGCAGGTCTCCTCAGCGGATGTGGATTCCGGTTGCGTGGCACGGGGACACCCCAAGGGAAGCTTCCCGACGCATTGCGGATCCAAACATCGGATCCCTATTCACCGATCGTGCAAAACATCACGCGTCAACTCAAAGATCAAGGCACGGACGTCGTCACCAGCGGTTCAACACCGATACTCAAAGTGACTCTACCGACACTCTCAAGTCGAGTACTTGGCCCTGTCTCAGGCGGTGATCAAACAGAGCTTGCTCTGGAGATGAGTTACAACCTCACCGGTAACGATCTGATTCTTCTGATCCCAGAAACCACTGTTCGTGCAACACTCATCTACGTCGACGGTGGCGCAGACACTTCGGCGGAAGATCAGCGGGTTGAGCAATTAAAGCGCAGTCTCGAGAGTGACCTACTGCGCCAGATTGTGCCTTCGATCCGCGTGCGCTACGAACAAGCGCTAAAGCAAACCCAATCCTCGCAGGCTAACTAAATCATGGCCATCAAAGCCTCTGAATTTGATGGCCATCAATGGCGTTCCGCATTACCTCAGGTAGCCGCACTTGTTGGTGATGAAGCGTTTTTTATCACGAGAATTGGTGATCTGTGGAGAATGGCTGGAAAAGAGCAAGGATTTACCGAACGGTTGGTGCTTGACCAAACAGAACCCGAGATTGCGCAGCGAGTTCTCAGTGAATTGGATGCATTGTCGCTGTTTGCAGACAAAACGCTTGTGGAATTGCGCCTGAGCAAAACCACACTCGATAAGTCACTCAGAGAAGCAGTGGATCAGTGGATGCAAAACCCACCCGATGACAAACGGCTGTTGATCAGTGGCCCGAAGCTCACCAAAACTGAAACCTCAGCAAACTGGTATCAGACACTGGATCAGTCAACTGGAGTCGTTGATGCCGCTTCGATTCCCTCCTATCAATTCGGCCAATGGCTTGAACGAGAACTCAAATCACATCAAATCGTGATGGATGCAGAAGCTAAATCTGCGGTTCAAGTGCATACCGAGGGTAACCTCTTGGCAGCCGGACAAGTGATCGAAAGACTCAAGCTCATTCAACCGGACTTAATCCAAGGGCCGGTCCTCTCATTAGAGCAAGTGCTTGATGTACTCACTCAAAGCGCTCGCCACACCGTCTATGATCTGGTTGACCTCGCCTTGAAAGCCGATCTGGTAGCACTGAACCGGATGACGGATTTGCTCAAGGCCGAGGGAGTCGAAGCGATGACCGCACTATGGGCGATCTCTCGAGAGCTCGACCTCTTGTTGCAGATTCGCTATCGAATGGATCAAGGCGAGCCGGTGAACCAGGCGATCAGTTCGCTGCGGATCTGGCGTTCACGTGAAGGCCTTGTCCGTGGTGCAGTGAATCGTCTAAGTCTGATCCAACTTCGCAAACTGCTGACGCTCTGTCACGATGCGGATCGAACCATTAAAGGAGCCACCCAAGAACCTGCTTGGTCCATCCTCAAAGATATTTTACTGGGCCTCGCTGGCCATGCGATGACGCGCTAGATCAAGCAACTGGTCCTTGAGGTTTCGACTCAAGTCATCCGCCACTTGCGCCGGTGACACCTCTTGAACCCAATCAACCAACTGCGTGACTTGAAGCCCTTCGTATCCACAGGGATTGATGCGTGAGAATGGCTCAAGATCCATCGATACGTTAACGGCTAATCCATGGTAGGACACACCATGCCGGATTCGTAGACCCAAACTGGCAATCTTTTGATGATCGACGTAAACGCCAGGCGCATCAGCACGCGCGCAAGCTGAAATACCATCTCGATGTAATCGATGAATCACGAGGTTCTCAAGGAGCGTCACCAGCGAGCGCACGTTCAACGCAAAATGCTTCAATGGGATCAAGGTATACAGAATCACTTGACCAGGGCCATGGTAGGTGACCTGGCCTCCTCGATCGGATTGGATGACTGGGATGTGACCCGGATTCAGAATGTGCTCAGCTTTTCCCGCTTGTCCTTGGGTAAAGACTGGAGGATGCTGCACCAACCAGATTTCCGCACGCTCGCCTTGCTTGAGTTGGGCGATTTTGGCCTGCATTTCCCGATGCGTTTCTGCATAAGGCTCAGTCCCACGATCGAGGATGATCACCTCGGTCATTAGAGCACCATGTGGACCCGACCGGTTGCTTTAAAATCCGCATGCAGCGCTTTTAGCTGTTCTTCACTTTCTGCTGTAATCGAGAACCGAAAGCTCTGATATTTTCCATTTTTGCTAGCCGTCACCCGCAATCCCTCAGCATCATAACCCTGACAATGCCGCGCGATGATGTCTTCAAGGATCGTCACAAAGCCATCCTCAGTGTCGGCAACCACTGACACATGATAGCCATGACAAGGAAATTCAATGACCGGTTTTTCGGGTTGATCGCTACTAGTCATGATGCCGCAATCGCTCATCGTACGCAGATTGTAATGCCAAGAACGGTTCTGTCAGTTGTCCATGGCCGACGGTGCCACCCGGACTGAGCTCATTGATTGGCATCAATCCGCGAGTTGAGCTGGAGACAAACACTCCATCTGCATCCGCTAAGCTGTCGACTCGCACATTCTGTTCGATCACTGCAATACCGAGCACTTCAGCCATCTCCAGAACCAAATGGCGCGTAATCCCAGGTAGAATCAGATCACTCAATGGGGGTGTCACCAGGGTATTACCCCGAATCACAAAGACATTGGATGTCGAGGCTTCAGTGACGTACTCCTCCCGAAACAGAATGGCTTCTTGCGCACCGGATGCTTTCGCTTCCTGCATCAACAGCACGTTACCCAGCAGTGATACCGATTTAATCGAATTACGACGCCAGCGGATGTCTGGCCGGACGATTGCTTTGCCTGCCCCGTAGCTCATCACTTGGAAGTCACTGATTGTCAAAAAGACAGTCGGAGCCACATCAACGGGAAATGCATGATCGCGAACAGCGGCTGCACCCCGAGTGACCTGCACGTAAATCTTGGCTGACTCAAGATTCGCTTTCTCAATCAAACGATCAACATCGTTAAATATCTGCTCAACAGAGACATCGAGTTGGATCGATGCGAGGCTCGCCGCAAGACGTTGCTCGTGCAAAGATTTAGCACGGACTCGGCCGTCGACACGAGCCATCACTTCGTAAACACCATCGCCAAATAAAAATCCACGATCCATTGGCGAAATCGCCGCCTGATCAAGCGGCATCAAGGATCCATTGAGGCAGCACCAACTCACGCAAAGAGTCTCAGCACAAAGTCCATCAAACGCTTGAACAGACCACCTTCAGGAACAGCTTCAGCCACCGCAACTGGGGACTCCGCGAGGACCCGCTCACCCAGCATAATCTTCACCGTCCCAACGACGGCGCCAGCCTCTAAAGGAGCATCCAAGGTATCAGGTGCATCTAAAGTTGCTTGAATCGCTGACTCACGGCCAAGTGGCAGCGTGACATAAAGCGGCTCTGTCGGAGCGAGATCAACCGACTCCATTTCACCAAACCATACTTTGCGCGCGCTTTCCGGAAGCGGCTCGCCCGCTGCAAATACTGTTTTCCCACTAAAATAACGAAAGCCATATTGCAGCAATTTAGTGGTTTCTTGTTCTCGCGCCTTTTCACTGGCTGTCCCCATGACCACCGAGATCAGACGAAAGCCATCACGCTCAGCGCTCGCAACCAGACAATAACCAGCTTCCTCTGTATGTCCGGTTTTCAAACCATCAACACTTGGATCTCGGAACAGTAAACTGTTTCTATTCGCCTGCTTAATGCCGTTATAGGTAAAGTTTTTTTCCTGATAGATGGGATAGGTGTCTGGGAAATCTTGAATGATTCGAGCAGCCAGAACACTCAAATCTTTGGCTGTGGTGTAATGGCCGTCTTCTGGAAGTCCTGTGGCGTTTTTGAATTGCGTATTGGTCATTCCGAGACTGATTGCGGTTTGATTCATCACATCGGCAAAAACGTCTTCAGATCCAGCAATATATTCAGCGACCGCCACACTGGCATCATTCCCTGACTGAATGATGATGCCCCGCAGCAGATCTTCTAATCGCACCTCAGTCCCCTCGCGAATAAACATCCGCGAACCGCCAGTCTTCCAGGCTTTGACACTGACAGGAACTTGATCGTCAAAAGACAGACGGCCTTCAGTAATCTCACGCTCAGCGATATAAGCCGTCATCATTTTGGTCAGAGAGGCAGGTGGTAACGGTTCTTCTGCGTTATATTCCACTAAGATTTCGCCATTGGTGGCATCGACTAACAAATAGCCTGAGGCCTGAAGTTTCGGGGCGGCTGGAATCGGTGGCCCATTACCCAATGCCTCGGTCAACGGCACGTTGGCTGCGCTGGCCATACTGAACAGACATGTCAAGGCGATCCAAACTAGACGCACTCTACTCTCCTTGTTTTCACTCTTTATTTTGCAATCAGTCGCTGCGGCGACCAACCCAGAGCCACCAGTTGCTCATAGATCGCACGCTCAATTCCTAAATCGGTGATCGGTAAGACCTGCACTCGGAACAATCCAGCCCCATTGGATTCAACTCGAACCGAAGCCTGGTCTTCCGGCACCGCTAGGCGAATTTGTTCCGCAACTTTCTGTGCTTGAATTTCTGTTGAGACGGCAGTCACCTGAAAGATCGCTTGCGCTGGTTTCGCTAGTGGATTCGCAATCAAGGCTGCATCTGAGGTTGGGACCGTTAAGACTTCATAACGAATCTTGGCGGTTCCCTGATCTGCAAACCCTAAGCGTTCCGCTGCCGCCCATGATAAATCAAGAACACGATCCTCTTTAAACGGTCCACGATCGTTCACTCGAACCACCAAAGACTGATCATTCTCGACATTGGTCACTCGAATCCAAGCTGGGATCGGCATGGTTTTGTGAGCAGCGGTGAATTGGAACATGTCAAATGGCTCACCCGATGACGTTAATTGTCCATGAAATTTCCGGCCATACCAACTTGCTGTGCCAAGCTCTGTAAACCCCGCTCCAACCGGCTCGACTCGATAAGTCACGCCATCGACTTCATAGCTCTCAGGATTTCCATAGTGAGCCAAGGGTTCAGGTTGCGCTTTCGGCTCTGGAATCGATGCCACATCAATCGATGCAATCAGAGGCGGTCCGTCAGGCACCTCCTCGGGCGTCGACGCCACTTCCTCAACGGACGCATCAGCACCGATCCACTGTTGAACTGAAGCGCAGCCAGACACGATGAGAAGCGGAAAGAGAAGAAACAACCGAATCACAAAGACAATTCCCGCGCGATTTCTTCAGACAATTGCGTCACTGCCATGGCATATAAGGGTGATCGATTATACCGTGTGATGACATAGAAATTCTTGGTCACAGCCCAGTATTCATCCCCACTTGCGCCATGCAAGCCGAGTACATCCAAGGGTAGACTAGCCCAATCGGCTGGTACTCCCGAAACACCTTTCGAGCTCAACTCCTGCCCTGTCTCTTTGACTTCAATCCGCGACTCCATCCGCTCAACAAGGGATGCAGCATTGCCGACAGGGGCGGCGATTCCATAGGTTTTGTCCCAGCCGTGTTCGGCTAGATAATTGGCGACAGATCCGATCGCATCGATGGGATTATCAATCAAATCACGACGGCCATCGTGATCAAAATCGACCGCATATGCGAGATAACTGGATGGGATGAACTGACCAAAACCCATGGCTCCCGCATACGATCCTTTCAACTCAGCTGGCTTCAAGTTTTCCTCTTTACCAAGCAAAAATAAGGACTCTAGCTCTCCTAAAAAAAACTTCGCGCGTTTCGGATAATCAAGGCCAAGCGTCGCCAAGGCATCCAGTGCCCGAAAGCTGCCTTTGTTTTTTCCGTAGTAGGTCTCCACTCCAATAATCGCGAGGATGACTTCGACTGGGACTCCGAGTTCTTGCTCCGCGCGGATTAACGTCTCTTGGTGTGTCTCGTAAAAACGACGCGCAGCTGTGACGCGAGCGGGTTTTAAGAAGATCGGTCGATAGTCTTTCCATTCTTTCTTTTCTGCCGGCCGATTCATGGCGTTAATCACGGAATCCAAACGCTTCGCTTGAGACATCACTGACAGCACATCATCCCGATCAAGACCTTTCGCCGCCAAGCGATCAGCCATCGCTTTGACTTCAGCACGTTCGGCATAATTTGCCTGTACCGTTGAGACAGTGGCCCCCAAAAGACCCAAGGCAACAGCAATGGTTTGAATAATCCGCATCATGACTCCCCTGAAAGCACGCGTTTCGTTCGTTGCATAGCCATAATTAAACCAAATCCAATCAACAACGAAACAATTGAGGTTCCACCATAACTAATTAACGGCAAGGGCACACCTACCACAGGTAAAACTCCACTAACCATTCCCAAATTGACAAACACATACACAAAAAATGTCAGCGTCACAGACCCTGATAATAAACGACCAAAATGTCCTTGTGCGCGCATCGTCAATACCAAACAACGCCCAAGGATCAGGGCGTAGAGAATTAACAAGACACTAATGCCCACAAATCCCATCTCTTCGCCGATCACCGCCACGATGAAGTCCGTATGTGATTCCGGTAAGAACTTCAGTTGCGCCTGTGTTCCTGCTGCATAGCCTTTTCCAAACATACCCCCCGATCCGAGTGCGGTCATTGCCTGAATGGTATTCCAACCAGCTCCCAAGGGGTCACTCTGTGGATCGAGTAATGTCAGTACTCGGGTCCTCTGATAGTCGCGCATCACCATCCAAAGAACGGGAAGTGACGCAACACCAAGACCGCCCAAAATCGCCAACAGGCGCCAAGAAATCCCCGCCAAAAAAATCACAAAAAAGCCAGACCCTGCAATGATGATGCTGGTTCCCAAGTCAGGCTGTTTGGCGATGAGTGCAACCGGAATCACGATCAAGAGCGCAGCAATCGCGAGTTGAGAGATCGTGGGAGGCAACTTCCGCCGAGTCAGCCACCAGGTCACCATTGCTGGTAACGCCAACTTCATCAGTTCTGATGGCTGGAATCGAGGAAGACCCGGTAGATCAAGCCATCGCTGAGCCCCCTTGGCTCCGACGCCGATCACTAAAACAGCAATCAATAGCAAGATCGCGAATGCAAAAATAAACGGGGTGACATACACGATAATGTCGCGCCTGACCTGCGACAAAATTGCCATCACACCCAACCCGACAATCACATGGGCTCCTTGCCGAATCACCATCGAAAGACTTTGCCCAGACGCGGAATATAAAATGATCAGCCCATACAAGGCGGTGACCAAGACAAACAGTGTCAACAAAGGGTCTACACCATACCGTTGGGCAAATCGTTTGGGCCGAAAGGATTCGATTTGACCGATATCAGTTGCTGTCAGCATTGACGTACCTGAGCACTTGTTGATTCATTGTCGACACATAAGCCGTATCCGGCGCGCGCTCACCTTCGTTGCGTTCCAGCACCCAATAATCAAAAATCTGTCTGGCAACGGGGGCTGCCGTGGTTCCACCGGACCCACCATTTTCAATGACCAATGCGAGCACGATGCTGGGTGAATCTGCAGGAGCAAACCCGACAAACAGCGCATGATCTCGCAAACGCTCTTCGATTTCTTCCGCTTTATATTCCTCTTCCTGAGCGATACCAACAACTTGGACGGTTCCAGTTTTTCCTGCGATCCGATAATTCAGCCCCCGAGCCGCACCACGCGCCGTTCCACGCTCGCCGTGCAACACATCTTCCATGGCGTCAATCATACGCTCCCAATCCATCGAGTCTCCCAAGGGAACCGGAGCGCCGGCATCAACATCCTCAAGGACGGAAAAATGGGGTTCGATAAAATTACCGCGACGGGCCATCGCTGTTGTTGCAGCAGCTAATTGCAATGGTGTCGTGACCCAAAAGCCCTGGCCAATCCCCGAAATCACCGTTTCACCCAAATACCACGACTGGTTTCTCGCCTGGCGCTTCCATTCTCGACTCGGCAGAATCCCTGGGAGATCTCCTTGAATATCACGCCCCTGACGTCGACCAAAACCAAACCACTGCATACCTTCAGACATTTGGTCAATACCCAGCCGAACTGCCATTTCATAGAAATACGTATCACAGGATTCGATCACGGCTTTCTCGATGTTGACTCGGCCATGGCCCCATTTTTTCCAATCGCGATATTTGTGATCATCGCCTGATAGCTGGAAAAAGCCACGGTCAGAAATCTCTTTCTCCCATGTCACCGCACCGTAATGCAGGCCAACAAGACCTAACATCGGTTTAATGGTCGATCCTGGCGGATACTGGCCTCGTAACGCACGGTTGAACAGCGGCGTATCTTGGTTAACCTGAAGCGCTGCATACTCCGCCTGACTGATCCCACCAATAAATGCATTGGCATCATAAGTGGGCGCACTGGCCAATCCAAGGACTCCACCAGTTTTCGGATCCATTGCGACGATCGCTCCACGCCGATCACCTAAGGCTTCATACAGCTTCGCCGTTAGACCAATATCAAGATGCAATGGAATATCGGCACCGGGAACAGGATCATCTCTGTCCACCGATCGCATAATCTGACCTCTGGCACTTGTTTCAACACGCTCAACACCCACTTGTCCGAGCAATGCATCTTCGTAAGCTTTCTCAACCCCAGACTTACCAATGGTCTCAGTTCCGGCGTAGCGACTCTCTTCAATCGCCTGTAATTCATTCAGTGACAGTCGGCCCACGTATCCCAAACTATGCGCTGTCAAACCGCCATAAGGGTAAAAACGCGTTGGCCTTGCCTCAATCTGCAATCCGGGGAATTGAAACAAATCAACAGCAATCAAGGCCGCCTCAGTCTCTGAAAGGTCATCTTTAACAACCACCGGATCACGCGGGCGCCGTCGTGACTTCAGATTCTTAGCGAATCGCTCAGCATCTCCATCTGTAAACTCGATACGCGAACGCACTTCCGAGACCATCAAATCAATATCATCGACCTCTTCTGGCACCAGAAGCAGCTGAAGATTCGGACGGTTCTCAGCCAGAATCAGTCCATTACGGTCCACAATTAATCCGCGCGCGGGACTGACGGGAAGCGTTTGCAGTCGATTCGCCTCAGAGGCTGTTTGGAAACGCTCGGTTTCAATCAACTGAAGCCAGATCAACCGAATCACGAGCAGGATCAAAAGACAGGCGCCACCGATTGCCGCCACCATCACCCGGTTTTGGATCAAATGTTTTTCACGAACACCGGTTGAAAGCTCCAACCTTAACTCCTGTGATAAGGGTGTCCCTGACGGACACTATCAGCTCGATACAACTGCTCGATGACAATCACTCGAGCAAGCGGATGCGGAAAGACCAGATTCGAAAGGCTCCACTGCACGTCTGCGCGAGCACGCACATCATCGCACCACCCATCGGCTCCGCCTATAGCAAAGACCAAAGATCGGCCTGATAGTTCCCACTGGGTCAGCTGATCGGCCAGTTCAGTGGTGGAATACGATCGGCCTCGTTCGTCTAGGAGAATCAAGAAATCGTGACTTTTGAGTCGATCAAAGAGTCGCTTGCGGTGCTCCTCTCGCGCGTCGGCGCCATCTTTTTTAGAAGCGATGATCTCTTCGACCACCAATCGAAATTGATGACGAAATCGGGGCAGATACTCAGCACAGCCATCCTGAACCCAAGATGGCATTTTTTGCCCGACAGCCAACAATCTGACATCTGCCATTAATGTGCGCTTTCCTCATCAGCATCACGGCCACGTCGCTCCCACAAGCGTTCGAGGTCATAAAATTCACGAATGGGTGGTTGCATGACGTGAAGAACCACAGAGTCAAAATCCACCAAGACCCATTCGGCAGCATCTGCACCTTCACTTCCGAGTGCTCCGACACCGTGTTTGGCTTTCATCTCTTGAGCAACATGATCAGCAAGCGATTTCACATGTCGGCTTGAGGTGCCACTGGCAATCACCAGAAAGTCAGTCACAGATGTTTGTCCGCGCACATCAACAATTCGAATGTCGAGCGCTTTGAGGTCTTCTAACGCGTCCACAATGAAGCGTGTTAAGTCAGTGTCTTCAGTCATTCAGTATCCTGATACAAATGGTTGCTGCCAATATAGTCGGCAATGGTTGGGGGAACAGGTAGTTGCGATGTCCCGCGAGCGATCAGCTCGCGAACAGCGGTCGACGAGACTGGTATTTCTGGAGTATCCAGTCGATACAGTCGACCAGAAGGCGTTTCGGACAAATCAATCGCGCGATTGACCTCTACCATCTGATTCAACAAACCAGGGATTTCAATTCGCTCGCCGGCACGCTTGAGAACACAGAGATGACACAGTGAAGGAAGTTGTTCTGGCTGATACCAGGACTCAAGACTGCGCACAGCATCCGCGCCCAAGGCCAGAACGATCGACTCCTGTTCACCATAGATCGCACGCAGTGAACGCAGTGTGTCAACAGTATAACTCGGACCATCTCGACCAAGTTCAATCAAGTCCACCGTCACACCAGAAATCTCATCCATGGCCAATTTCAGCATCGCCAGTCGATGCGCTGACGAGACCCGACTGGTCCGATGTGGTGGCTGACGATTGGGAATCACCCGGATCGTCGCATCTGGAAATGCAACACTCAACGATATCGCCATCGCGACATGACCGTTATGAACAGGATCAAAGGTTCCGCCAAATAGAACCTGCACTAGGCGCGCACCTGACCATCTCCGAAGACGACCCATTTTTGATTGGTCAAACCCTCAAGACCAACCGGACCGCGAACATGAATCCGGTCTGTTGAAATTCCAATTTCAGCTCCAAGGCCGTATTCAAATCCGTCGGCAAACCGAGTTGACGCATTGGCAATCACTGAGGCCGAATCGACCGCTCGCATGAACTGCCGAACCGTCGTGTAGTTTGTGGAAACAATGGCGTCGGTGTGATGGGATCCATACGTATTGATGTGCAAAATCGCCTCATCAACCGATGCAACCACCTTGATTGCAACGACCGGTCCCAAATACTCTTCATACCAATCCGACTCAGTCGCCACCATAGCCGCCGGCAACATGGCGCAGACGCGATCGCATCCTCGAATCTCAACCGAATGCGGGGCTAAGGCCTGTTGCAACAATGGCAAAACGGTTGGCGCGACATCCTCGTGAATCAGAAATGACTCAGCCGCATTACACACGCCATAGCGATGTGTTTTGGCATTTTCGAGAATCTGCAGAGCCTGCTGTAAGTCACTTTCGGCGTCGACATACACATGACAGTTTCCATCGAGATGTTTGATGACTGGAACCCGAGCATCCGTTGAGATTCGCTCAATCAATCCCTTCCCACCGCGCGGAATGATCACATCGCACATTGGAGCATCACCACCGATCATTGCACCCACGAAATCCCGATCAGCCGTTGGTGCAACCTGCACACAAGCCGCCGGCAAACCACCGACCTGAAGACCTTGAGTAATACAGGCAGCAATCGCTTGATTGGAATGAAAGGCCTCACTACCGCCCCTCAATACGCAGGCGTTGCCTGATTTCAAACATAAGGCAGCCGCATCGATGGTGACATTCGGGCGGGATTCATAAATGATACCGATCACGCCCAATGGCTGTCGCATCAAACCAACGTCAATTCCAGAGGGTCTGCGCGCCATTCGAGAAATTTCACCGACCGGATCGGGCAGGGCGATAATCTGCTCAACACCCTCAATCATGCCATCAATCCGGGTGTCGTTGAGCTCAAGCCGATCAAGAAGTGCCTCGTCGAGACCCTGGTTCTGGGCAGCATCGAGGTCGTTAAGATTCGCTTTAAGAATGCTCGAACGTGAAGCGGCCATCGCTTCCTTGATCGCCAAAAGTGCTGAATTCTTAGTCTGTGTCGAGGCAGCGGCGATGACCGCTCGCGCTGACTTGGCTTGTTCGGCCACTGCTTGGTAATTCATGTTCACCCCACTGCGTTGGCGAGATTATACCGTGGGTTCAACCTGGAAATCAGGCGCCACGGCCTTGAATTTGCAGTTTTGTGACTTCCACTTCTAATTCACTGAGGCGATTGATCGGATTCTGCATCTCAAAAAACGACTGCTTCATCTCATTATCCAAGGGCAACAACTCGGTCAACCGGGCACCAACCTCACTGGCATCGGTGTAGTCAATCTCACTGTAGAGCCCTCGCACCGCAGGATGCACTTGCAAACTTTTCAACAATTCGACTAACCCAAGATGTTCAACGGGAACTTCACCTGACGATTCCAGGGGAAGGTCGGCGGAATCAGCCAACCAAAGGCCATCGTCACGCTGACGCGGATTAAACAATTGTTGCTTCCGCTCTCCGACCGCAAGAATTCCCAACAGCCCGTTGCTCAACTGATCGAAATCGCGAATCGACACTTCGCAACCTAAGTCTGCAAAACCCTCAGCTCGCGACATCGTGACAATAAAATGCTCACCATCTCGCATACATTGACCAACCATGTCCAGATAGCGCGCCTCAAAAATTTGAAGCGGTAGACGCCCGCCTGGAAATAACACCAGGGGCAATGGAAACAGCGGCTTAGTCACAGCAACCTCAGGTTGAATGGATTCAAAAATCATGCTGTTTACAGTGTGGTCCATTCCGATTTTTTCAACGGACTTTCAAATGTTCCACGACCCGACCTTGGATCCCGGAAAAACCCCCGTTCGACATAAAGATGATCTGACCGCTGGTTTGTTTCGAGAGTTTTTGCTCAAGCGCTGACAGATCATCAACCACAACAGATGACCCCTGTTCGCGTTGAAGGATCTGCACATCCCAAGAGACATCGTCTGGTAATACCCAATAGATCTGATCGGCACAAGCGACCGCGTCAATGAGTGCCTTTCCATGGATGCCCGCTTTCATAGTGTTGGATCGGAGTTCAATCACCGCTGTCAGGGGGCGCTGGGGGTCTTCGCTCAGCGCTTCGAGAGTCGTTTCGATGGCTGTCGGGTGGTGTGCGAAATCATCCCAGACTTTGAGGACTCCGTTATCAAACAGGAGATTTAACCGACGCGCCACACCTTGAAATTCAGACAACGCCATCAAGCCTGCATCGGTCGGCACATTGACTGCGTGCGCCATGGCCACGGCTAGCTCTGCATTTTGTGCATTGTGCTTGCCGCGCATTGACCATTGAACAGACAGACCCCAATCGTCACAAACTAATCGGTCCCGCTCGGCTCTAAACTGCAGAGACGTGCCCTCACCAATGCGGAGCTGTTGAGACCAACATCCGCGAGCCAACATTCGATCAATCGCATCGACCCCCGCTCGACTGACGACAACCCCTTGACTCGGCACACGGCGGATGGCGTGGTGGAACTGTGTTTCGATCGCAGAGAGGTCATGAAAAATATCTGCGTGATCAAATTCCAGGTTATTGATCCCAAAAATATCCGGATGGTAATGCACAAATTTTGAGCGCTTGTCGAAAAAGGCGGTATCGTACTCATCGGCTTCCACGACAAACCATTGGCCACCACCAAGCCGGGCGGAAACCCCGAAGTTCTGCGGCACTCCACCCACTAAAAAACCAGGGTTCATCCCTTGAGATTCCAAGATCCATGCAAGCATGCTTGTTGTTGTGGTTTTACCATGGGTTCCCGCGACGGCAAGGACAGTCATCTCTTCGGTCAAGCGCCCCAATAACTCAGGACCAGAGATGAATGGAATCTTGCCATCAAGCACTGCCTCAACTTCAACATTTCCTCGTGACATAGCATTTCCAACCACCACAAGGTCCAAATCTTCGCGAAGGACGCTCGGATCGTAGCCTTCATGTAGGACGATTCCCGCCTGTCGGAGCTGGTCCGACATCGGTGGATACACATGTTGGTCGGAACCGGTGACTTCCCAGCCTTTCTGGCGACAGAGTTGTGCCAAGCCACCCATGAAGGTGCCACAAATACCGATGATATGGATTTTCAAAGCTAGCTCTCTGAGACAACGAATGCCGTATGGTGTCATTGCAGGACGCAAACGGCAATTTCGGCGACCTTGTACCATTTCACGATAGCGATCACGGCTCGTATCGGTTGAAATAGAGAACAAAGCACCGGACACTTGCGCCCGCGAATGCTTCCATTTATCTATTAACCATCTGAGGACCCTATGAGCTTCAACGATATTCCTGCGGGAAAGGACATCCCGAACGACATTTATGTCGCCATTGAAATTCCAGCGAACTCGAGCCCGATCAAGTACGAAATTGAAAAGGAATTCGACGCCATTTTTGTCGATCGCTTCATGGCGACCCCCATGTTCTACCCAGCGAACTACGGCTATGTTCCGAATACCCTGGCTGACGATGGCGATCCACTCGACGTCTTGGTTGTCACGCCCTATCCAGTCCAGCCTGGCTCAATCATTCGCGCCCGCCCTATTGGAATTCTCGATATGAGCGATGAAGCAGGCCGCGACTCCAAAGTCCTCGCTGTGCCCCATGACAAGCTGACAACACTCTACAAAGACGTCAAAGAGCCCCAGGACTTGGGCTCGCTGTTGCTTGATCAAATTGCGCATTTCTTCGAGAACTATAAAGATCTCGAAGCCGGCAAGTGGGTCAAAGTCGACGGCTGGCGTGGGTCTGATGCAGCCCGCGACGCCGTGATCGCGTCGGTCGAAGCCGCGAAAAAATAATCAGCCTTGAACCAGCAGTGCACGCAGATCAGAAATGGCTGCGTGCGCTCTGGAGATATAACTCGCCATCACCAGTGAATGGTTGGCAAAAATCCCAAACCCAGATCCGTTCAAAATCATCGGCGACCAAACCGTCTGTTGCGTCGCCTCTAATTCGCGAATGACCTGCTTAAGTGACACCCGTGCGTTTTTATTTTCGAGAACTGACCCAAAATCTGCTTCGATAGCACGCAGAATATGCAAGAGCGCCCAAGCCGATCCACGCGCCTCAAAAAACACATCATCGATTTCCATCCATGGCGTTTTTACAATCCGCTCAGACACATCCATGGTTGATTGATTTGCTGCTGGATCACCCGCTAAATCCGTATTAAATCGCGCCTGACCGACACTTGCTGAGAGTCGCTGGCTGAGTGAGCCAAGCCGGGTTTCCACATCAGCCAAATAATTTTTTAAATTGTCAGCACGTGCATACAGTTGCGCATTCTCGCCGGGAGTGGCAAGTCGGCGTTGATAGGATTTCAAGGAACTGACCGCTTTCTGATAGCTGGACTCAGCCGACGGGAACCATTTGCCACTGTCATAATTTAACGCAGGTTCAGCAACAACGAGATCTGCATCCTCTGTGGATTGCGATTGACTGCGCGACAAATCTTTCCGTAACGACCGAGCAAGATCTCTGGCCTGAACCAATGCGCCAAATTCCCAGTTGGGCATGTTATCAAGCCACAAACCGGGTGGCGTCACATCATTCGACAAATACCCGCCCGGCTTTTCTAACAACGTTTCTGTGATGAAAATTAACGCGCCAACGGTCGCGTTACCGATTGTCACGTTTTGATCCACCGGCGCTGTGGTCGTCAGCACTTCATCAACTGACCGCTGCTCCGGTGGCTGACTCCAATGAATCCCCAACAGAACCGCTCCCAGTAAGTAAAGAACACAAGCACCTAATCCAGCTGCCACCCATGTGGATTGGCGCCCAAGGCTTGCGAGACGAGTTTTCAACGATTCCAGCATGCTTAATCCGTTTTTCTTCAATTGGAACAGGGAGTATCATGGACCAATATGACAACCGGAGGATTCCAGTGCAACGCGTGATCTCAAGTTTTATCACAGGAGCTTGTTTTTTAGCATCGGCATGCGCGCAGGCTCAAGGCTCGTTTGGATCCAGTTTCGGAACGCCAGAACTGTTGCCGCCCGAACAAGCGTTTGTTGTGTCGCAACCCGAAGCCGATGTGATTGTCATCACCATCGCTGAAGGAACGTATCTGTATGATGAACGCACCATGGTGCAAAATGATTCTGGAGACATCCTGAAAACCCAACGCTCTGAATCGACAATGTACGATGACCCTCTATTCGGCCCGACGCCAATTCACAAAAAAGCGTTGCGCATGAAAGTCTCGGATGCACCCAATTTGATGGTCCTGACTTATCAAGGGTGCGCTGATATCGGTTTTTGTTATCCTCCGCAACAAACAGAACTGTCATTTTCGCGTTAAATCACGCAAAATAGCGGCATGTTTCACGAATTTGTGGTGATTTTATGTCCAAGGTGCTGGTGCTTAACGGCCCAAACCTGAATCTACTCGGACGTCGCGAGCCTGATGTCTATGGCGCAACAACCCTGGATCAACTCGCACAAATGCTCGAAGACGCAGCGCCAGAAGCCATGCAGCTCGAGTTTTTCCAGAGTAATCACGAAGGAGCCATGATTGACCGAATTCATCAACTGATGGATCAACCGATGGATGGCATTGTGATCAACCCAGGTGCCTGGACTCACACCAGCGTCGCGATTCGTGATGCGCTGAGTGCCATCAAAACACCGATCGTTGAAGTGCACATTTCAAATATCCATGCTCGCGAAACGTTTCGGCATCACTCCTACTTTTCCGATATCGCGCTTGCTGTTATTGCGGGTTGCGGCATGCAGGGCTATCTCTTCGCCCTTCAAACACTAGATCAACAATTCAAAGGTTAAGACTCAGATTATGGATATTCGCAAAATCAAAAAGCTGATCGAACTCTTACACGATACCGATGTTGCAGAAATCGAGATTTCTGAAGGCGAAGAAAGTGTGCGCATTACGCGTGGAAGCACCAATCAAGTCGTGGTCCAAAGCCCGCAAATGAGTGCGCCACAACCGATGGTAACGACACAACCTGCGACACAAACAGCCATTGAAGACGCGTCTACAGCAGCGTCCGCCCCAGCCGGTCATCAAGTCAAATCACCGATGGTTGGCACTTTCTATCGCTCTCCCTCGCCGGATGCGGCTGCGTTCATTGAAGTCGGTAGCGAAGTCAAGCAAGGCGATACGCTCTGTATCGTCGAAGCCATGAAAATGATGAATCCAATTGAAGCTGATGCCTCTGGCAAAGTCTTGGCGATCTTGGTGGAAGATAGTGATCCTGTCGAATTCGATCAGCCTCTGGTTGTGATTGGATAATTCGATGTTTGAAAAAATCGTCATAGCCAACCGAGGCGAGATCGCGCTCCGCATTTTAAGAGCCTGCCGTTTACTGGGGATTCGGACCGTTGCTGTTCACTCGTTATGTGACCGCGACTTAAAGCATGTGAGACTTGCTGACGAAACCGTTTGCATTGGCCCAAATCCCTCCAATCAAAGCTATCTCAACATCCCGGCGATCATCGCCGCAGCGGAAATCACTGATGCACAGGCAATCCACCCCGGATATGGGTTTTTAGCTGAAAACGCTGACTTTGCCGAACGTGTCGAAGAGTCAGGCTTCACCTTTATCGGACCCTCAGCGGCAACCATCCGACTCATGGGAAATAAAGTCGCGGCGATTGAAGCGATGCAAGCAGCCAACGTTCCGACAGTGCCGGGCTCCAACGGACCCTTAGGTGAGGATGACGACAACAATCTCACCATCGCAAAATCCATTGGCTATCCAGTGATCGTCAAAGCTGCTGCTGGTGGTGGCGGTCGAGGCATGCGCGTGGTTCACACGGAATCGAATCTGCTGAGTTCGATTCAAATCACCAAATCAGAAGCCAAGGCAGCGTTCGGCGACGCCACCGTCTATCTTGAAAAATTCCTCGAAAAACCTCGACATGTCGAAGTTCAGATTCTTGCCGATAAACACGGCCATGCAGTCCACTTATATGATCGGGATTGTTCGCTGCAACGCCGTCACCAAAAGGTGTTGGAAGAGGCGCCGGCTCCTGGCATTGATCCAGAAGCACGAGCGCAAGTTCTAGAAGCCTGTGTTACCGCTTGCAAGAACATGGGCTATGTGGGCGCCGGAACCTTTGAGTTTTTGTACGAAGATGGTCGCTTTTACTTTATCGAAATGAACACACGAGTTCAGGTCGAGCATCCAGTGAGCGAAATGGTCACTGGTGTTGATGTAATCCGCGAGCAAATTTCGGTCGCTGCAGGCAATCCTTTGTCCGTATCTCAGGATCAAATTCAACTGAATGGCCATGCCATCGAGTGCCGAATCAATGCCGAGAACCCAGAGACATTTTTGCCGAGTCCCGGACTGATTTCTCGCTACCATCCACCAGGTGGACCAGGGGTGAGAGTCGATTCTCACATTTACTCAGGCTATACCGTGCCGCCGTATTACGACTCGATGATCGCAAAATTTATTACGCATGGGGCAACCCGAGAGGAAGCGCTTAAACGCATGGAAATCGCCTTGTCTGAATCCTTGATCGACGGGATTCAAACCAATATTCCGCTGCAACGAGACATCGTCACAGATGCCACTTTTTTAAGTGGTCCCGTCAGTATTCACTATCTCGAGAAAAAGCTAGGCCTGTCATGACGGCCTTCCGGCAAGTCTCTGTTCTTGCTGCTGGCAATCAAGTCGAGCTCCTTGAGGAGCTGTTATTCTTGGCGGATGCCCAAGCAGTCACTCTTGTTGATCATGGTGATGCACCAATTTTTGAGCCTCCACTTGGTAGCCACCCTGTGTGGCCGCAGACACAAGTGCAGGCACTTTTCCATGATGAGCGTCCCGAGTCGGAAATCTTGTCTGATCTCGCGACTTATTTCCAACGCGCGAATCTCCTGATCGAACTACCAAGCCATCTCACCATCGTTCCAGATCAAGATTGGGTTCGGATCTCTTTAGACCAATTCCAGCCGATCCAAATCGGGAAATTTTGGGTAAAACCCTCGTGGAACGAGGATCCGACTCCAGAGGGGCTGACAACGCTGAATTTAGACCCAGGACTGGCATTCGGCACTGGCATGCACCCCACCACGCAACTGTGCCTGGAATGGCTAAGCAGTGATCAGTTGTCGGGCAAGACGGTAATGGATTTTGGTTGTGGGTCTGGAATATTAGCCGTCGCAGCCGGCTGCATGGGGGCCAGCCAGGTCACTGGACTCGATATCGATCCCCAAGCACTCATCGCAACCTCACACAATGCGAGCCTGAACCAACTGCCCATTCAAACGTTGTTAGCAAAAGACACCCCGAACCAGACGTTTGATGTCGTGGTAGCCAATATCCTTGCAAACCCCCTGATCGAACTCTCGGCGACCTTGATGGATTTAACACAACCGGGCGGGCATATTGTGATGGCCGGCCTCTTAGATGAGCAATCAGATCAAGTCAAAGCCGCCTATCCATCAATCGTCTTTGACCAAGATGTCTCAAAAGATGGGTGGACACGCTTATCGGGCAGACGGCCGGAGTAAAACCATGCACATCGGGCCACATCAAATTGATAATCCCGTGTGGCTCGCCCCAATGGCCGGAGTCACCGACCGGCCTGTTCGCGTTCTCTGTCGTTCACTTGGTGCCGGTATGGCGATTTCTGAGATGGTCCACTCCGACATCAGTCTTTGGGGTAGCCAAAAAAGTGATCGCAGACTCGATATCGACAACGAGCCTGGCCCCATCAGCGTGCAGATCGCAGGATATGATCCAGTGATGATGGCAAATGCAGCGCGAGCCAACGAAGAACGTGGTGCGGATATCATTGATATCAACCTCGGCTGCCCCGCCAAAAAGGTCCTCAAAAAAGCAGCCGGATCCGCCTTAATGCGCGACGAAGCGTTGGTTGCTGAGATTTTTCGGCAGGTCGTGAAGTCCGTGGACATTCCGGTTACCGTGAAAATGCGCACGGGCTGGGATCACCTATCTAAAAATGGCCCTCGGATTGCCAAAATGGCGCAAGATCTTGGGCTTCAGGCAGTCACCATGCACGGACGAACCCGATGCGATATGTACAAGGGTGACGCAGAATACGACACCATTCGCCAAACTCGTGATGCCATCCAAATCCCTCTGATCGCCAATGGAGACATCACATCGACAGACAAAGCTCGAGAAGTACTCGATGCAACAGGCGCCGACGCAGTGATGATTGGCCGAGGAACTCAAGGCGACCCCTGGCTTCCAGGAATCATCGCAGCCGAACTCAACCATCAGGTCCGCAAGTACCCAAGCATCGACGAGCAAATTCAGGTCATGGCGGATCTGATCCGTGAAATCCAATTGTTTTATGGCGAGCGAACTGGCGTCAAGATGGCGAGAAAGCATATGCAATGGTTCTTAAAACGATTTGCAAATGGCGCCCAAGCATGGTCAAAATTACATCCTCTTGTTGATCCTGACGATCAGTATCAACAATTTAAAGAATTAATAGACGGAGGAGGACTCCGCGATGGGACTGAAAGAGCTGGTCAGAAAGCAGATTGACCAATACTTCGACGAATTGGATGGTGAGATGCCACAGGATCTTTATGACCTCGTGGTTGGCCAGGTCGAACACGCACTCTTGGAAGCTGCGCTCGCGCAAAGTAACAACAACCAATCCAAGGCAGCCGAGATGTTAGGCATTAGTCGAGGAACGTTGCGAACACGCATGAAACTCTTCGGGTTGCTCTCCTAGAGCGCCTCTGACACTGGTATACTTGCCGCCTTTTTTAAGGAGGTTCTCCAAGGATGCCAGACACCACCATGATTCAGGTGCGCCGAGCACTTATCAGTGTTTCCAACAAAACAGGGTTAGTCGACTTTGCTCGAGGTCTGCATGACCTGGGGATTGAGTTAATTTCCACCGGCGGCACCTTCCGAGCCCTCAAGGATGCGGGCTTTCCTGCGATTGAGGTGTCATCGGTGACGGAATTTCCCGAAATGATGGATGGTCGCGTAAAAACTCTGCATCCAAAGATCCATGGCGGCATCTTGGGGCGTCGAGATGTCGATCAGCAGGTCATGGAAGCGCAGGGTATTGAAGCCATCGATCTGGTCTGTGTGAACCTCTATCCCTTTGAAGAAACCATCGCGAACCCAGAAAAAACACACGATGATGCGATTGAGAACATCGATATTGGCGGACCCGCTATGGTTCGCTCTGCAGCCAAAAATCATCAATTTGTCGGGATCGTGACCTCACCACTTCAATATCAAACGGTGCTTGCCGAACTGACCGGCGGTGGCCTGTCTTTATCGACCCGTCAGCAGTTGGCAAAAGCAGCCTTTCAGCATACCGCCGAATATGATGGAGCAATCGCAAATTACTTAGGCCGAGATACCGATACCCAGCAGTATCCAGACAAGCTATTCCTCAACTTTGAGCGTGCGTCAGTCCTCCGGTATGGCGAGAACCCGCATCAATCCGCGGCCTTCTATCGCGATCCGAATGTGACGGGTTCGACGGTTGGCGCATCAGAACAACTCGCAGGAAAAGCACTCTCATTCAATAACATCGCAGATACCGATGCCGCACTTGAGTGTGTTCGTCAATTTGACGCGCCGGCATGTGTCATTGTCAAACATGCCAATCCCTGTGGCGTTGCCGTGGAATCATCCATCCTCAAGGCTTATGAAAAAGCATTTGCGACTGACCCAACAAGTGCGTTTGGAGGCATCATTGCCTTCAATCAGGCGCTTGATGCAACGACAGCCAGTCACATTCTCGAGCGACAATTTGTCGAAGTCATCATTGCGCCCGGGATTGAACAGGGGGTGCTTGAATTGTTTGAGAAAAAACCATCAGTTCGCTTACTGGTGGTCGGCGCCTTAGATCAAACACCGACGCAACTCGACTATCGCCGCGTGCAAGGTGGACTGCTCATCCAAGATACAGATACCGGATCTAGAACAGCGTCAGAGTTGACTTGCGTGACAGATAAACAACCGTCCGATGAGCAGATGACCGATTTGTTATTTGCCTGGAAAGTCGCAAAGTTTGTGAAGTCAAATGCCATCATTTACGCCCGAGACAAGCAAACCATTGGTGTAGGAGCTGGCCAAATGAGCCGAGTCTATTCCGCTCGAATCGCCGCGATCAAGGCTCAGGATGCTCAGCTTGAAGTTGCCGGAAGCGTGATGGCATCCGATGCATTCTTTCCGTTCCGAGACGGCATCGATGCCGCAGCAGAGGCCGGGATTTCTGCTGTCATTCAGCCTGGCGGATCAATCCGAGATGATGAGGTCATTGCCGCTGCCAACGAACATGGTATCGCGATGGTATTGACAGGTATGCGACACTTCCGACATTAAGGATTCACCATGAAAGTTTTCGTCATTGGCGGCGGTGGCCGCGAACATGCTCTCGCTTGGAAGCTCGCTCAATCATCACGAGTTACCGAAGTTTTTGTGGCGCCAGGTAATGCCGGCACTGCCTTGGAAGACAAAGTCACGAATATCGACCTGTCGGCCGATGATTTGGATGGGCTACTTGCCTTTGCAGAATCGCAAGCGATTGACTTCACCGTGATCGGCCCTGAAGCACCGCTTGTCAACGGCGTCGTCGACCGCTTTGAGGCGAAGGGATTGCGTTGCTTTGGACCACGCGCAGATTGCGCGCAACTTGAGGGATCCAAAGCCTTCACTAAAGATTTCCTTGAGCGTCACAACATTCCGACGGCAGCCTATGGAACCTTTACCGATGTTGCGGAGGCCTGCGCCTATCTCGATCAAGTGGGCGCACCGATCGTTGTCAAAGCAGACGGGCTCGCTGCTGGCAAGGGTGTCATCTTAGCTGAGACCCTTGATGTCGCCAAAGACGCTGTTCGTGACATGCTCCAAGGCAATCAATTTGGGCAAGCTGGCAGCCGCGTTGTGATCGAAGAGTTCCTAACCGGTGAAGAAGCCAGCTTCATTGTGATGGTGGATGGGACCGATGTCTTACCTTTGGCTTCATCTCAAGATCATAAAGCCGCTTATAACGGTGATACCGGACCCAATACCGGAGGTATGGGTGCTTATTCTCCAGCGCCGGTTGTTGATCAAGGCTGTCATAACCGGATCATGGCTGAAGTGATTCAACCAACGATTCATGGTCTCGCAACCGATGGCTTAAGATATCGGGGGTTTCTCTACGCCGGAATCATGGTGACCGCCGATGGCACACCGAAAGTGCTCGAATTCAACTGCCGATTTGGCGACCCCGAAACACAGCCGATCCTATTCCGCTTAAAAAGTGATTTACTTGATCTGATTGAAGCCGCCTGTCACGGCAGACTTGGTGATGAAATTGCATTATGGGATTCACGAGCTGCACTTGGCGTGGTGATGGCGGCACCGGGATATCCAGGCGACTATCCCAAAGGCGCACCAATCACACTGGGACATGATATTGATGGCAGTAAAGTCTTTCATGCAGGAACGACGATGGCTGATGACGATGTCGTGACGGCTGGTGGTCGAGTACTTTGCGTGACAGCGTTAGGCTCAGGAGTTACCGAAGCTCAGGCGCGCGCTTATGAACGCCTGCAATCAGTGACATTCGCGGGCGCCGAATATCGAACAGATATTGGTTATCGAGCGGTCGAACGCGAAGCGACCTAATCCACAGAGCAAGCTATCACTCCATTAAGGGTCATCCCCCGTGGAGTGATGGTGGTGCCCACGGCATGCATTTGAACCCCAGCCGCCTTCGCGTCGCGACAGGCAACTGCAAAATCGCTGTCCAAATCTCGATGGGGAGCAACAGAGCGAATCCCCGTGTGCATGGCAACCCAGAGTAAATGTGTCTCGATCCCCGTTTGTGCCATCTCCGTGAGCAAACGGACATGTTGAGTCGCGCGTACCGAAGGTGCATCAGGAAATAGCCCCCGGTCTCTTTCGGGACACAAGGTGACAGATTTGATTTCCACGTAAGCCAGCTGGCCCTCGCGTGATAGTTCAAGATCGAACCGATGTGCCCCAACACGAGGCTCTCGACGCACGAGCGAGGCATGCTTGATCCAGATTGATAAATCAGACAAGGCGACCAACTCATTGGCGCGTGCCGTGTTGACGCAAGCCAGACCCCTAGAGGTTTCAACCAATTCCCACGCATAGTGAAGTTTGCGGCCCGGGGGTTGACGACGGATCCAAACAGGTGCGCCTTCACACAAGAGCCCAGTCATCCGTCCTGTATTCGCGCAGTGTGCAGTGACAACTCCAGCATCCGTCTCAATGTCTGCAAAAAAGCGCTTGTATCGCTTGATCAATCGCCCTCTGATCAGTGGCTCCGGATATTCAACCATGAATAAAGCTCGCCATCCGCTGCATAGCTTCTTCAAGCCGAGCGATCGGCTGTGTGTACGCGATCCGGATCCATGTCGGTGGAAGCGTCTCAGAAAAATCGACGCCAGGCGTAATGGCAACACCCGTCTGACGGATGAGATCCATACAAAATTGCTGACTGTTTTGCGTCACATTGGACGCATCCACAAACACATAAAATGCGCCATCTGGATCGGCTGCGATCTCAAAACCCATGGCTTCCAGCCGAGGAATCAAAAGATCTCGACGCGCCTGAAGCTCGATGCGATGCGCTTCGGCTGCGCGCATTGCATCTGGCTCAAAGCATGCGAGCGCCGCTTCTTGGGCAAAAGAGGGCGCGCAGATAAAAAGATGCTGCGCCAGTCGTTGTGTTGCCTCAAGCGCATAGTCAGGGATCACCATCCAACCCAAGCGCCAACCTGTCATATTGAAATATTTCGAAAAGCTCCCGATAACAAAGTGCTCATTGGAGAACGCGAGACTACTCTGCAAGCCCTGTGTGAACGCAAGGTTTTGGTAAATTTCGTCAACAATTAAGTGACGCTGAGTGTTGCGACACCATTGAATCATTCGCTCCAATTCAATCGCTGGCACAGCTTGTCCCGTCGGGTTCGCTGGATGTGCCAACATCAGTGAACGATCACGCTCAGTCGCCATATCTTCGAGCTGCGCGCACCTTGGCTGAAACTGAGTCGATGCGTTCGTCGGTATCCAATGAACGACTCCACCGACTGCTTCAACAAAGCGAGGGTTACATGGATATGCTGGATCTGCCATCAACACCGCATCACCGGCGTTCGTTGTAGCTGCCGCCGACAACAGTAATCCACCAGACGCGCCGACTGTGATTTGAATGCGACTTGCGGGAACATCCAAGCCTTGACCTTGATACCATTGAGACAGCGCATCGCGTAATGGCTGGATCCCGCGGGCATCGGTGTAGCGTGTTTTTCCAGCATGTAACGCGGAACAAGCCCGCTCAATGACTGATGGTGACGTTGGGAAATCAGGCTCACCGACCTCCAGATGAATGACATCGACGCCACTTGCTTCAAGCGCCTCGGCAATTCGTACAATCTCCATCACATGGAATGGCGGGATAGCTTGAAGCCTGTCCGCCAGCTTCGGTCCGTCAATTGGTCTCAATCTGTTCTCCCGTTGAAAGAAGGTGGTACAGTCATCGATGTTCTGATATTTTTCCGCGTCAGATTTTATAGTGTGGAGTTTCGCCGACGATGGCAACGAATAAACAAGAATCACTCCTAGGATACGTTGAGCCGTATCAGGCGTCGAAAGACGAAGAGTACATGGGTGAAGCGATGCGCGGGCATTTCGTGAAGATCCTTGAGCAGTGGAAGCGGAATCTGATGGAAGAAGTGGATCGCACCGTATCGCACATGAAGGAAGAGGCTTCGAACTTCGCTGATCCTGCGGATCGGGCAACTCAGGAAGAAGAGTTCAGCTTAGAACTCAGAACCAGAGATCGTGAACGTAAGCTGATCAAGAAAATCGACAAAACCCTCGAGGCGATCGAGAACGATGATTACGGGTTTTGCGAAACCTGTGGCGTCGAGATCGGTCTACGTCGACTGGAAGCCCGCCCGACAGCCACGCAGTGCGTTGACTGCAAGACGCTTGACGAGTTGCGCGAAAAGCAAACAGGCGCTTAATCCTTGACAGACTACCGCGGCCGTTTCGCACCGTCAGCGACCGGCCCGCTGCACTTGGGGTCCATCTTAGCGGCCCTATTGAGCTTCCTTCACGCCAAACATCATCGTGGCGAATGGCTGATACGTATCGATGATCTTGACCAAACACGATGCAAGCCGATCTATACCGACGAGATCCTTCGCTGCCTTGAGGCCTTTGCTCTGGAACCCGACGTTGCCGTTGTTTACCAACAGAATCGGCTCGCCGCGTATCAGGCAGCCTTTGAAGACCTGATGGATTTGGGGCTACTTTACAGCTGTCATTGCTCGCGGAAATCATTACCCCGAGGTCCGTATCCCGGATTCTGCGCTCACCGGTTGGGACAACCATTAGATGAGCAGTGGGCAGTTCGCATGGATACCAGAGATCTCGACCCATCCGTTGACGATTTACTTCTCGGCGCACAACACACAGAGCGGCCCGGCGATTTTATTGTCAAACGTCGTGATGGTTTATTTGCCTATCAGTTGGCTTGTGCTGTGGATGAACATCTCGATCAAGTGACTCACGTGATCCGCGGCAAGGATCTTCTTGAGTCAACCCCCATGCAACGCCTGATTGCCAGTAAACTCAACTATCGCCGACCGTCCTACGGGCACTTCCCTGTGATTGTGGGCCAGGATGGGTCTAAGTTATCAAAGCAAGCGTTTGCAAAATCGGTGGATTGGTCAGCTCCGGGAAGAACCTATGCGACACTAGCGCGGCTACTGTTACTAAATGATACGCCAGCTCCTGAGGAAGCCGCGATTGTCTGGCGAGAGTATTTTCAATCTCTCAATCATCAGGAATCGCTATCTAGACGTGCTTCACGGTCGAATACCTTTTCCATCTAGAACACCGTAAACTATCCTGAAATCAGGGGTATTCATGGCAACGCTACTTCTCGTTACAGACGAAGCAATCATTCGCAAATCCATCCAGATGGGCCTGGAGAAACAGGGTCATTCGATCCTCATCGCCGAATCATTGCAAGCGGCCAAGCAGATCAACACAGCCATTGATTGCGTGATCTGCGAGCATCGGCTTGCCGATGGATCCGGGATCGATTTGATTGCCCACTTCAAGCCAATACCCCTCATCTTACTCGTTGGACAGGTTTCGCTGCAGGCTGGAATCATTGCGATGCGCAAAGGGGCGTTCGACTGTTTTACCAAACCAGTCGATCACCACGATCTCTTGAAAGCCGTTGAACGAGCTGCCGCAAGGGCGAGTCAAGCACCCCAGGACCGCATGATTGGTCACTGTGACATCATGCTCAAACTGAAAAAACAAATCTCACGAGTTGCACCGCTCGACACCACGATCCTGATTGGAGGTGAATCAGGAACCGGAAAAGAATTGGTCGCGCAAGCCATTCATGGCCAATCCCAACGCGCGGATCGTGAAATGTTGTCAGTGAATTGTGCGGCAATTCCCGAGTCGCTCATCGAGGCCGAGCTATTTGGCCACGTCAAAGGGGCTTTTACAGGTGCGACCAGTGATCGAGCGGGCTTAATTGAGTCCGCCGATCAATCCACGCTATTTTTAGATGAGATTGGGGAATTGCCACTGGAAGCCCAGTCTCGGCTTTTGCGGGTACTCCAAGAAGGAGAAATTCGACGGGTCGGGAGTACCGAGCGCACCTATGTTGACGTACGACTGATTGCCGCAACCCACAGAAACTTATTGGACATGGTCTCAAAAGGCCAGTTTCGAGAAGATTTATACTATCGGCTCAACGTCATTGAATTACGCTGCCCACCATTACGGGAGCGCGGCGAGGATGTCCTTCTTCTGGCTGAGTTCTTCTTAAATGCCATTCAAACGCAAATGGCTCGTCCCGAGCTCCGATTCAGTCAAGATGCACAACAGGCGATTCAACAGCATCATTGGCCTGGTAACGTTCGAGAGCTCGCAAATGTCATTGAACGAGCGGTGGTACTGTGTGAAGGACCGTTGATCGATGCTCTGGATCTTAGCCTTCAAAGCCCAGACAACAATCCACCCCAATTTAGTGCTGGAGAACAACGTCGACCAAGTGAAAATCGACCCATGATGTCGCTTGAGGATTATTTTCAACACTTCGTTTTGTCACACGAGGAGCAGATGAGTGAAACTGAGCTCGCGAAGCGGCTCGGCATCAGCCGAAAGAGTCTTTGGGAACGAAGAAACCGCCTCGGAATACCGCGCCGCAAAGACGATGGAAGCGATTAGTAACATTTAATTGTTACAATTAGTAACCCATGGTAACGGAGTTCCACCAAAAAGCTTAGACCATAAGTCTAAGGAATTATCCGAAAGTTTTCTAAACATGACCCATATCAAGCAGTTAAATGCCTTCCTCAAGTTTGGCATAGCCCGTGCATACACTAGAAGTGTTCGATATAAGACCAATAAAAAAGAACAGAGCAGCGATAACAATAATAATAGCGCTGGATGAGATTACGGTTCACTGTGAGAACTGAATTTCAAGGAGGCAGGATTGCTTCCTCGGGCCGATAATGAGAATAAAGCGAGAGCTAAGGCCTTGGTTGTAGGGATTGCAACTTGGAATTGAGATTGCACACTGAAAGGTGATTTTAGAATCGTACGAGCAATAACAATAATAACGAGCGTACATTAATCAGAAGGGGCGAAAGCCCCTTTTTTATTATCTGGCTCTGGTATCATCTCCGCTTCGAGTAGTTGGAGTCTTCGGTTGTTTTCGTTGTTTAAAAAGAAAAGCCCTCAGCGAATGGACGTATTCAAAGACGTCATCTCACAGGAATTCCACGGGATCCATCATCGAGACTTATCGTCTGGTAGTTTGCGGGTGATTGAAATCCTCCAGCAAGCCGGGTACGAAGCCTACTTAGTCGGCGGAGGAATCCGCGACCTACTTCTCGGAAAACACCCCAAAGACTTCGATGTGGCCACTAGCGCCAAACCGGCCGAGATCCAAAAACTCTTCCGAAAATCACGAATCATCGGCAGACGGTTCCAAATCGTGCACGTTCGGATGGGTGCAGAGATCATCGAAGTCACGACCTTCCGAGGATCCGCAGAAAATAGCAAACTCCAACAAGCTAACGCATCAGGCATGCTGGTACGGGATAACGTCTTTGGCACCGTTGAAGATGACGCCGTCCGCCGCGACTTCACCATGAATGCACTCTATTACAACCCGGCCAATCACGAAGTCCTCGATTTTGTCGGCGGTTACGATGACCTCGAAGACGGCGTGATTCGAATCATCGGAGATGCCGAAACACGGTATCGAGAAGACCCTGTTCGCATGCTTCGCGCCGTGCGATTTATTGGTAAACTCGGCCTTGAGCTCGAGGAGGCCACTGCGGAACCCATTCAACGACTGAGCCCGCTTCTTCGAGATGTTTCCCCTTCGAGACTCTTCGATGAAATCTTAAAGCTACTTCAAGCCGGTCATGGCGACGCGACGTTTCCGCACCTTCGGATTCACGATCTGCTGCGGCCTCTATTTCCGCAGACACATGAGTTGCTCGAAGATGGCGACGATGCCCATTATGAAGAGCTCATTCATCTTGCTCTCCGCAACACCGATACGCGCCTCAATGAAGGTAAATCGGTCACTCCAGCCTTTCTTTATGCCGCCATGCACTGGCCGCAAGTGCATCGTCGCTGGGATGAATTGGAAGCGGAAGGACATGGACGCAGTCAAGCATTGGCCATCGCCTGCTCAGAAACCTTAGATTTCAATCAACAGTTCATCGCAATCCCGAAGCGCTTCAGTATCACCATTCGAGAAATCTGGGAACTCCAAGCCAAGCTTGAAAAACGCCACGGGCGTCGACCAGACTCGACACTCGAGCACCCCAGATTTCGGGCAGGCTATGACTTCCTTCTCCTAAGAGAACGCTCCGGTGAAATCCCAGGTGGGCTCGGGGAATGGTGGACCCAATATCAAATCGCTGATGATGCACAACGGCGCGATTTGATTGCCTCGGTTAAAGAGGACTCCGATGAACCACCAAAACGTCGACCACGTAGAAAATATCAGCGACGTGACTAACACCATCTTCCTGGGGCTTGGTTCCAATCTGGATGATCCCATCAACCAAATTGAGCAGGCGATTGATTCCCTCTCAGCGTTTGTGCAGTCCATCAGACGCGCGCCCCTGTATCGATCCAAGCCCCTTGGCCCCCAAGACCAACCCGATTTCGTCAACACTGTCATTCAAGGCCAGACGGGGCTCGCGCCCAATGACCTTCTGGACAGGACTCAACAAATCGAAACAAGCCAAGGACGGATAAAGACAATGCATTGGGGACCTCGCACCATTGATATTGATATTCTGTATTTCGAAAACCTCAGATTTATGAGTCCGACATTAACCATTCCGCATCAAGAAATTCTCAATCGCTCTTTTGTCGTGATCCCGCTACTCGACTTGTTACCCAACCAAATGACGCCAACAGGTGACCGAATCGAGCGAAACCGATACGATGCCTCGACACTGGTTCGAATTGATACATAGGAAGTACTACAGTGGCAAAAATCACTCTGAACACGCTGAAAAAGCACCGAACGGACGCGACTCGATTCAGCATGGTTACCGCTTACGACGCCTGCTTTGCCTCAGTTGCATCAGATTCTGGCATCGACTCCATCTTGGTCGGTGATTCCTTGGGAATGGTTCTCCAAGGGCACGCGAGCACTCTCCCGGTCACTGTGTCTGATATCGCTTATCACACAGCATGTGTCGCTGCCGCTTCTCCCGATTGCCTGATTGTGAGCGACGTCCCATTCATGGCCTCTGCAACAACACAAGATGCTGTAGAGACTGCGCGAGCACTCATGCAAGCTGGCGCTCATGTGGTGAAAGTCGAAGGTGGCAGAAACCTCGTTGACCTGGTCAAACTCTACCGCGATCAAGGCGTTCCGACCTGCTGCCACCTGGGTTTGACACCTCAATTTGTCCATCAGTTCGGAGGCTATCGTGTGCAAGGGCGAACAGACGAAGCAGCCAAACGTTTGCTCGACGCAGCCGCAAGCCTAGACCAAGCCGGAGCCGACCTACTGCTTCTCGAATGTGTGCCAAACCAAGTCACAGAGGCAATCATGGAAGCCACATCGGTCCCTGTGATCGGCATTGGCGCAGGACCCTCTACCACAGGGCAAGTTCTCGTCATGCATGACCTACTTGGTATCACACCAGGCAAGCCCGCTCGATTCGTGAAAAATTTCATGCAGGATGCAAGCTCCATCCAACAAGCATTTGAAGATTTTGATCGCGCGGTCAAACAGGGGGTATTCCCATCACCGGAGCATTGCTTTGAGCAGTAAACGCCGACCACAGATCTACAATACCGTCGACGACCTCCGACGATTCTTAAATCAGACTCGCCAACAGGGGCATACCATCGGCTTCGTTCCAACCATGGGAAGCCTCCATCAAGGTCATCTGGATCTGGTGCATAAAGCATCTGAACTGGCTGACATAGTGGTTGTCAGCATTTTCGTCAACCCAATGCAATTTGGCCCCCATGAAGACTTTGATGCATACCCAAGGACCTTAGATTCCGATTGCGACGCGTTATCTGACTACAGATGTGATGCTGTCTTTGCACCCACAGTCCGAGAAATCTATCCCAAAGGTGTCAATACCGAGATCGACGTTCCAGGTCTTTCCACGATTCTCTGCGGCCATCATCGCCCAGGCCACTTCAAGGGTGTCGCTACGGTCGTTACGAAACTGCTCAATATTGTGCAACCTGAGGTTGCTGTTTTCGGCAACAAGGATTATCAGCAGTTACAAGTGATTCGGACGTTAGTGACAGATTTATTGATACCGGTCGAGATCGTTGGTGCAGATACCACTCGAGAACGAAGCGGCTTAGCGATGAGCAGTCGAAACGCCTACCTCTCTGCGACAGAGCGAGAAACAGCATCACTTCTGTATGCGTCGCTTCAAGCGATCGGCGACGCACTGCAAAACGATCACCAAGTCACGGCGACTCTCAAACATCAAAGAGAACATTTGGCTGCAGCTGGGTTTGTCATTGATTACCTCGAGATCCGTGATGCCAATGACTTATCTCGATCATATGTGGAATCGGAGACAGCGGTGATTTTGGTCGCAGCCAAGCTCGGACAAGCACGATTAATCGATAACCTAGTCGTCTCTTTGGCATCCAGATAACAAAAGGCCCCGTCAAGCGGGGCCTTCTTATCCAAACCAAGACATCCGTCTGGTGACGGGTACCCCGGAATTAGATGTCTTTCATCGTCAGTTTGATCCGACCACGAGCGTCAACATCAAGCACTTTCACTTTCACGATGTCACCGACTTTCATATGGTCTTCCACATTCTCAACGCGCTCTTCGGAAATCTGACTGATGTGTACCAATCCATCTTTCCCTGGAAGGATATTCACGAACGCACCGAAATCGACAATTCGCTCAACCTTCCCTTTATACACGCCGCCGATCTCTGCTTCTGCTGTGATCGCCTCAATCATTGAAATTGCTTTTTGCGCTTTTTCTTTGGTCTCAGCGTACACACGAACCAGTCCATCATCATCCAGATCAACAGTCGCTGCGGAGGTCTCACAGATATTACGAATCGTCGCACCACCCTTACCAATCACTTCACGAATCTTGTCTGGATCGATCCGGAAACTATAGGTACGAGGTGCTGTATCAGCAACTTCGTCACGCGCGCTATCGATCACCTTGTTCATCTCGCCAAGAATATGAAGACGAGCCTCTTGGGCCTGTGCTAGCGCGACTCGCATGATCTCTTCAGTGATGCCTTGGATCTTAATGTCCATCTGCAGAGCAGTCACGCCATCTGACGAACCAGCCACCTTAAAGTCCATATCACCAAGATGATCTTCATCACCTAAGATATCCGTCAAAACCGCGTATCCATCCTCTTCTTTAACAAGACCCATCGCAATACCAGCAACAGGAGCGCGAAGCGGAACACCAGCATCCATCAACGCCAATGATGCACCACACACGGATGCCATCGACGACGAACCATTGGATTCAGTAATCTCACTGACTACGCGAATGGTATATGGGAATGTTTCTTCGTCTGGAAGCATGGCGTACACACCACGGCGCGCCAAACGGCCATGGCCGATCTCACGACGCTTTGGACCTGACATGAAGCCAGCTTCACCCACACAGTATGGAGGGAAGTTGTAATGCAGCATGAACGTATCTTTGTCATCACCCATGAGGCCGTCAATAATTTGAGCATCACGCAGAGCACCCAGTGTTGTCACAACGATGGCTTGAGTCTCACCACGGGTAAAGATTGCCGAGCCGTGTGCTCGCTTCAAAGACCCGACTTCACAGTTGATCGGACGGACCGTCTTTTGGTCACGACCATCAATCCTTGGAAGACCTTGAATCACGCGGCTACGGACCACGTTTTTCTCAACTTTGCTGAATAACTCACCAACTGCTTCAGCATGCTCACCCTCTTCTCCGCCGAGAGTCGCGATGGCTTCAGAGCGAATTTCACCCAGAGCGTTATAACGAACCATCTTTTCTGAGATCTGGTAAGCCTCGACAATCCGTGGCTGGAATTGATCTTTGATCTGAGAGTACAAGGCTTCATCGATCGCTGGCGCTTCCCATTCCCACGCGGCTTTGCCGAACTTCTGGCCAAAGTCTCCAATCGCAGCAATCGCCACTTGGAATTCTTGATGTGCAAACATCACAGCCCCGAGCATTTGCTCTTCAGTCAGCTCATCCGCTTCCGACTCAACCATCAACACAGCGTCAGCGGTACCAGCGACAACCATGTCTAACCGAGAATCTGACAACTCTTCAAATGAAGGGTTAAGCATGTATTGACCATCTTCAGAGAAGCCAACACGTGCAGCTCCGAGAGGACCACTAAATGGAATCCCGGAAATCGCCAGAGCCGCAGATGCACCCAGCATAGCGGCAATATCAGAATCGTGTGTTTTCGATGCTGACATCACCGTTAATACCACCTGGACTTCATTCATGAATCCATTGGGGAACAAAGGACGGATCGGACGATCAATTAAACGTGATGTCAGTGTTTCCTTCTCGGTCGGCCGGCCCTCGCGCTTGAAGTAACCCCCTGGGATTTTACCTGCTGCGTATGTCTTCTCTTGATAATGCACTGACAGTGGGAAGAAACTCTGGCCGGGTTTGAGGCTTTTCGACCCGACGACGGTGGCGAGGATTTGTGTCTCGCCCATTGTGATCATGACGGCACCTGTTGCCTGACGCGCAATTGCGCCTGTTTCCAGTGTGACATCCTGCCCACCGAACTGAAATTGAACTACTTGCTTTTCCATTCTTTTCCTACTTCCAACATGCCGGATCTTTCCCGGCTAAAATGCGAAAACGGCCCCGCAGGGCCGTTTCCGTTTTGAACCGATTAACGGCGGAGACCAAGTTCCTTGATCAACGCTGCATAGCGACTCAGATCTTTTGACTTCAGGTAATCGAGTAACTTACGACGCTGATTCACCATCCGGATCAGACCACGACGACTGTGATGGTCATGGATGTTCTTTTTGAAGTGACCCTGAAGGGCTTCAATATTGGCAGTCAACAGAGCAACCTGGACTTCCGGGGAACCCGTGTCGCTTCCGCCACGGCCAAACTTCTCAACGATTTCAGCTTTCTTCTCAACTGATAAAGCCATTTTTCTACTCCTACAATGGCATGCCCGACCTTATTGGCCAAAATCCGCGATGCCGCGCATGCCAGCAGCGACCGGAGATAACATCCTTTTTGCAGCGATCACATCGTCTGAATCGACAGTCACAAGCCCAATAAAGTACTCACCTGCAAAATAGGCGCGCATAGTACCGCACTCGCCGACCCCTTTTCCAGAAACTTTTTTCCCTTGAATCAATGTGATGCATTCGTTTTCAGTCAAATCAAGACGTGGAAAATGGCTCAAAATGGCGTCCACTGGTTTTAACAAAGTCTCAGGGTCACCCTCAGCAGCCTCACATGTCGACTGCAAGGCTAACCAAGAGTGCGCGTGACCCAGTGTAAAACCACCAGAAAGTTCTCGGCGTAAAGCACTTAAATGCGCAACGGTATGCAATTGATCGGCGATGGATTCTGCAAGACTGCGGATATATGTTCCTTTCGAACAATGCACGCGAATCTCAAGCCAACCTTCATTGGCATCGAATTTCAGAAGCTCATTGACGAAAATTTGAATGGCTCGAGGAGGACGTTCAATTTCAACGCCTTGGCGCGCCAGTTTATACAGCGGCTGACCCTGGTGCTTCAACGCAGACACCATCGGGGGAACCTGCATTAAATCCCCCGTCAGTGACTGAAGCACACCTTGCAGACGTGCTTCATCGATGACGGGAATGTCTTGTTCGGCGATGACTTCGCCATCGGCATCCAGCGTATTGGTTGCCGTTCCGAGCTGCACACGGGCAACATATCCTTTGTTGGCCTCAAGACCGTATTGACTGAACTTGGCAGCTTCACCAAAAACGACAGGTAACACACCAGTCGCCATCGGATCCAATGCGCCAGTGTGGCCAACTTTTTTGGCCTTGGTCCATCGCTTCAGGCGACTAACAACCCCATTGGATGTGAGTCCTTGAGGCTTATCCACAATAAGGATCCCGTCAAGTGCGCGACCCGTGTTGCGTCTACCCATCAGTCGTGTAGGTCACTCTTCAGTGCGTGATGAATCAACTCATTGATGCGCGCACCACGTTTTAATGAATCATCATAATGAAAGCGCAGGTGAGGCACTTTGCGGACTTTCAGCCCGCGACCTAATTCCATGCGAAGAAAAGACGCTGCTTCGTTGAGAATCGTGAGACTCTCGACAATTTTTTGATCCGAATCATCTGCGACCAACACCGTCACATTCACGTCTGCGTATGACAAATCTTTCGACAAGTCAACGAAGTTGACGGTGACCATCCCAACGCGGGGATCTTTCAGCTCACGTTGGATCAGCAGAGCAAGATCTCGCTTGATCTGCTCACCCAAACGCTGTGTGCGACTAAATTCCGCCGGCATCAGATCTTCCGTGCAACCTCGCGAACATCGAAGACTTCGATTTTGTCGCCTGGCTTCACATCCGTGTAGTTCTTCACGCCAATCCCGCATTCGGTACCATTGCGAACCTCGTTGACGTCGTCTTTAAAGCGACGCAAGGACTCGAGTTCTCCTTCATAAACCACCACGTTGTCCCGTAAGACACGAATCTTCTTGTTTCGGTAAACAATCCCTTCAACCACCATACAGCCTGCAATTTGGCCAAATTTTGGAGAGTTAAAGACATCGCGAACCTCAGCGATACCGACAATTTCCTCTCGAAGCTCTGGAGCCAGAAGACCAGACATTGCCGCTTTCACGTCATCGACGATGTCATAAATGACACTGTAATAGCGCAACTCAATGCCATCACGCTCGATGACTTGACGCGCACCGGCATCAGCACGCACATTAAAGCCCAAAATGATCGCACCTGCTGACGATGCCAAAGTCGCATCAGACTCTGTGATCCCACCAACACCCTGAGCAATCAGATTCACACGGACTTCCGCTGTCGCTAACTTTTGCAAAGCAACCGACAATGCCTCCAACGTCCCTCGAACATCGGTTTTCAACACGAGGTTGAGGTTGGCGACTTCACCAGCTTCCATGTTGGCGAACATTTGATCGAGCTTCTGCGCTTGCTGGCGTTTGTGCTCTGCATCTCGCGTCCGCTCAGCACGGAATTCAGCAACTTCTCGTGCTTTCCGCTCGCTTTCGAGAACCATCAGCTCATCGCCAGCATCGGGTGTACCAGAAAGACCTAGGATCTCAACAGGAATCGATGGACCGGCCTGCTTGATCTGCTGACCATTCTCATTCACTAGCGCACGCACTTTACCGACTTGTTCACCGGCAAGAATGGCGTCACCCACTTTCAAAAGACCGTTTTGAACGAGCACCGTGGCCACAGGACCGCGCCCACGATCCAAACGTGACTCAACAACGGTGCCACGCGCAGGCCCTTCATGAACTGCAGTGAGCTCAAGCAATTCAGATTGCAATAACACAGCTTCCAACAGTTGATCGATTCCTTCGCCGGTATGCGCACTGACCGGGATGAACTGCACATCTCCACCCCAATCTTCAGGAATGACTTCGCGGCCAGCCAATTCAGTTTTGACGCGATCTGGATCAGCGTCTTCTTTGTCGATTTTGTTCACGGCAACCACGATCGGAACACCAGCAGCGCGAGCATGTTGTACAGCTTCTTCGGTTTGCGGCATCACACCGTCGTCAGCGGCAACAACCAAAATGACCACATCAGTCACTTGAGCACCACGAGCACGCATACTGGTAAAAGCAGCGTGGCCTGGCGTATCAATGAACGTGATCATGCCGTTATCTGTATCGACATGATAAGCACCAATATGCTGCGTAATCCCGCCAGCCTCACCGGCGGCAACACGTGACTTACGGATACGGTCCAATAATGATGTTTTCCCATGGTCAACGTGACCCATCACAGTCACCACAGGGGCACGTGGCGTTCGCTCACCCTTCAGCTCCTGATAGTCATCCAGGACCGATTGCTCCAGTGCATCTTCGGCAACCACTTCAATCTTGTGTCCCATTTCTTCAACAACCAGCACAGCAGTATCTTCATCGAGAACTTGGTTGATGGTGGCCATGACACCCATCTTCATTAAAATCTTGATCAATTCACCGGACTTCACTGCCATCTGACTGGCCAATTCCGCGACTGTCACAGGTCCTGAGATTTTCACCTCACGAATCATGGGTGCTGCTGGTTTCTCAAATTTATGCGATGACAATTCTTCGGCGGCCTTACCTGGCTTCCGTTTACCTCGCATTTTCGGACCACGCCCGTCTTCGGTGGGCACCAGCTTTCCACGCTTATCATCACGCTTCGATAGTGGCTTTCCCTGACGACGTTTTTCGTCATCATTCACGCGATCACGACGCACGTGCGGTTCTTTCTTGTGACGACGACCGTCATCTTCTTTTGGTGGAGGTGGCGGTTCAACAACAGCGGGGTCAATCGAGACCTCTTCTGCTGGTGCAACACTCTCAACGACCGCAGGTTGAACGGTTTCTTCTGCAGTCGCAGCGATGCGTGCTGCCTCTTCGGCATCGAGACGCGCACGCTCCTGAGCTTCTTGCTCTTCGCGCAGTTTCGCTTCTTCGGTCTCCCGCTGCTTTTCAGCCTCAGCAGTCAAATCGCGATGCACGTAGGTCCGCTTTTTACGAACCTCAACATTGACCGCTCCGGCACCTGCCTTAATGGTTGAAGTGGACTTGCGGCGCAATGTCACTTTCGCGGGCTCTGCCGATACCTTGGTCTGCCCAGACCGAATATGCGCCAATAATCGTTGCTTCTCGTCGTCGGTGACAACGTCGTCAGGCGAAGACTTATCAATGCCTGCGCCAACCATTTGAGAGAGCAGTTGTTCAGCTGGAATCCCCACTAACGTGGCCAGCTGTTTCACAGTTGTTTCAGACAAAACTTACTCCTGTTCCCTACTTTCTTCAGCTGACTCATCAGCGTCATCTGCGAACCAAGGTTCACGCGCTTTCATGATCAGGGCTGCCGCAGCTGCTTCATCCACCCCTTCAATCTCTGTTAATTCATCCACTGCCAATTCAGCCAAATCGTCCATCGTGCAAACGCCGCGATCAGCAAGCTGATAGGCCAGCCCAGGAGTCATTCCTTCCATCGTCAACAGATCATCAGTCGGCTCACGGGACTCGTCACCGGTCAGAGCAGCTGTCAACAACACATCACGCGCGCGAGCACGCAAGGTCTCGACGAGGTCTTCATCAAAACCATCAATCGACAACATCTCTTCCACAGGGACATAGGCCACCTCATCAATCGAGGTAAAGCCCTCATCGACCAGAATTTGTGCAAGCTCGGTATCTGCGTCCAGGCGAACCATAAACATGTTCACCAACTTCTCAGATTCAGCTTCTTGACGTTCAACGGCTTGCTCTTCACTCATCACATTGAGCTTCCACCCGGTGAGCTCTGAGGCGAGGCGTACGTTCTGACCACCGCGACCAATGGCCTGGGCCAGATTGTCGCCAGTCACCGCAACATCCATGGAACGATTGTCCTCGTCCATCACAATCGATGACACCTCAGCGGGTGCCATGGCGTTGATCACCAGTTGCGCGGGATTATCATCCCACAATACGATATCAACACGCTCACCGTTTAATTCATTCGAGACCGCTTGAACCCGTGCACCACGCATTCCCACACAAGCACCTACTGGATCAATGCGTCCATCATTGGTCTTCACAGCAATCTTTGCGCGCATACCCGGATCACGAGCTGCACCACGAATCTCGATGGTCTCTTCGGCAATCTCAGGCACTTCGATCTTAAATAACTCAATCAAAAATTCAGGCGAATTCCGGGAAAGAATCAACTGCGGCCCTCGACCCTCTGTCCGAATTTCCTGAAGAATCGCGCGCACCCGATCATTCACTCGAAAAATTTCGCGACCAATCAGATTCTCCCGAGGTAACAAGGCTTCAGCCGCACCACCCAAATCAACGATCACCGAATCACGGGTGACCTTTTTCACCGACCCGTTGATGAGACTCAACAGACGGCTCTCATAATCAGCTACAACTTTTTCGCGCTCAGCTTCACGAACTTTCTGAACGATCACTTGTTTTGCGGTTTGTGCCTCAATCCGTCCAAATTCGGACGATTCGACTTCAATTTCGTATTCGTCACCAATATTTAAGCTCGGATCAATTTCCGCAGCTTCTTCTGTGGTCAACTCAGACCCTAAGATGGCCAGATGATCGTCTGGGACGACGACCCAACGACGGAACGTATCGTATTCCCCAGTCGAACGGTCAATCGCGACGCGGATATCCGCCTCTTCTTCTTCAAAACGCTTACGCGTCGCTGTAGCCAATGCCTGCTCGATTGCTTCAAAAACAATACTCTTCGGGATACCCTTTTCATTGGAAAAGAGCTCAACTACCTGAAGGATTTCCTTACTTCCCATCTTTGCTTCCGCCTACCTGTGTGACGTCTGTCACAACCAATTGACCTCGTTCAATGTGCTCTGCGGGGAACTCATACTCTGTCTCACCCTGCTGCAATAGCACCGCTTGATTCTCAACTCCTGCGATGACGCCTGAGTAGTTCTTTCTTCCTTCAAAAGGGACTTTGAGTTTGACCCTGGCCTGATAGCCAACAAATTGCTCAAAATGCTCGAGCTTGTGCAAAGCACGCTCAATACCTGGCGAAGACACTTCGAGCGTATACCGCTCAGGCAATGGATCTTCGACATCCAGAATACGTGACACCTGACGACTCACCGCCTCACAATCCTCAACCGTCACTTGACGAACAGGATGATCGATCACCAACCGTAACGTTGATCGATTCGCGCGCCCAACAATTTCGATCGCCCACAGGACTAGCCCAAGTGAAATCACACTTGGCTCTAGAAGCTCTGTTAATTGTTGCTGCTTCGGTGTCATTCCTAACCGCCAAAAACGAAAAAACCCCAAAAATGGGGTTCACGGCCTGCGTATTCTCTTTTCACTGCACCTGGCGAAACGCAACTTCAACCAAGGCCCCCTCGTCAAAAGTGGCAATAGTATGACGGAGAGGCCTAGCTAAATCAATCCTAGACTTGGACTGTTCGATCGACGGTACAACGCTCACCGGCTGGGCAGAGCAAATTACGAAGCACCTTATCCGACTTCTCAATCAAGCCGCTGGAGGCATCAGGGGTTGGATATGGCCGAAATGACCAGACTTTGGCCTCCTTCAGAAAGCGAACGATACCCACAGGAACACCCAAGCGAAATACTTCAAAACTCCGACGACCAAGACGCTTAATGGTGAGCACGTTGTATCCTCCTATAATCAAAATCACGCAATATGACAATAAGGAGGGGACAGTCGTTTTTCAAACCGGTTTAGTCTAAGAGTGTTTCGCAACCGCAACACATCCAATGACTTATCCAAATCGATCCATGGCAACCGAAACCCACAACACCAGTGTCAGTATCAAGGCCACAAAGACCGCCGCTGATCCTAAATCTTTCGCGCGACCGGACAGCTGATGAGGCTCATCACCAATCCGGTCAACCACCGCCTCAATCCCAGAATTCAGCAACTCCACAATGACCACAAGTAACAAAGACGCGATGAGCAAACCCACTTCAACCGGATTCCGGCCAAGCAAAAAAGCCAACGGGATCAGCGTTGCGGTTAAAACGACCTCTTGACGAAATGCCGATTCATATTTCCAGGCTGCACGAAACCCTTTGGCGGAATATCCCGCTGCTTTGATAATTCGCGTCAAACCTTGATAACCGGGCTTTGCCATATCACCTCCCTTTCATTTGTCAGGAGAACATAGCATGACGCGTGTGACAGAACGTCACATCGATCCATTGAAACAGGATCAATCAAGAATGGTGCCGAAGGCCGGACTTGAACCGGCACGAGCTGCGCTCACTACCCCCTCAAGATAGCGTGTCTACCAATTCCACCACTTCGGCAAGGGACGCGCAGATTAATGATCTGCGCTTGAAAAATCAAGAAATCAGTCGACGGTCTTCGGCGCAACTGGTGCTTGAGGAGCCGCTTCAGACCCTTGAGCCGGCAATTCAGGCAAACCAAAGGTGCCAACAGCCACTGCTTTTTGTTTTGCCACAACAGCTAAGGCTAAGCTCGTCGCAAAGAACAATGCCGCCAATCCAGCCGTCAATTTCACCAAAAAGCCACCAGCTCCCGCAGAACCAAATACAGTTTGCGATGCGCCGCCACCAAAAGAAGCACCAGCGTCAGCTCCTTTACCCTGTTGGATCAGCACAAGCCCAATGACCGAGGCTCCAAGCAATACATGCACAACTAATAAAATTGTTTCCATTATTTCCGTTCCCAGGCAGCAACAATCGCTGCAAATTTATCTGCATTCAATGATGCGCCACCGACGAGCGCACCCGAAACACCCTCAGCTGAAAACACATCTTCAGCCGATTCAGGGGACACACTTCCCCCGTACAAAACCAACGCATCAGCACGGCCCAACACATCACGCACCGTTGCATGCATTTCTTCGATATCAAGACGCGTGGCCGAAAGCCCCGTTCCAATCGCCCACACAGGCTCGTAAGCAATGACCATTCCGCTGATGTCCAGACCGACCGACAATAGGGGCCTAATCTGCTCGGCCACCACATCCAGCGCACGACCTGATTCTCGCTCGATTTGCGTTTCACCCACGCAAAACACCGGAAACATTCCTGTCTCCAGTACGGCAGCAACAGCCGGCAGCAGACTTTCCGTGGTCTCCCCAAACCGAGCCCGACGTTCAGAGTGACCTAAAATGGCCATCGAACAGCCAGCATCAGCCGCCATCGCCGCATTAATACAACCGGTCTGCGCTCCAAACTGATCACCAATACAGTCTTGCGCACCCAGCAAAATCGACGAACCCTCGAGAACCTGTGAGATCGGATCGATCCACAGCGCGGGAGGACAAATACCCACTCTCGTCGAGTCCTGATGCCTCATGTTGGCAACCGCTTCAGCCAATGCGAGGGCATCCGCGCGCGCGGTATTCATCTTCCAGTTTCCAATAATCATCGATGCGACTTTCCTCCGGGGGCGCGTAAGTTAGCCGATTGAAGCAACTTTTTCCACCGATGACGCAATCTCCTCAGCACAAGCTTGCACTTCATCGGCATCCACACCCTCGACCATCACTCGCACCACAGGCTCTGTACCACTCGGACGCAAGACGACACGGCCAGAATCGCCGAGCTGATCCTCAACCGATTGAACAGCCTGTGTGACCGCTGAATGCTCCAAATGCTCAGGTGAATGCAAGGGGACATTGATCAGAATTTGGGGATATTTACTCATCCCTTGACGCGCCTGACTCAATGTTTGCCCAGACTGACGCAACGCGTTGACGACTTGTAATGCTGCAACCAAACCATCGCCTGTCGAAGTAAGATCCGAACAAATAATGTGCCCCGAGGTTTCACCCCCGAGGGTCCACTGGCGTTCATCCATGGCCTCAATCACATATCGATCACCCACCTTGGTTCGCTCGAATGGAATATTCATCGAGGCCAGAGCTTTCTCAAGACCCAGGTTGGTCATGAGTGTTCCGACGACACCACCATCCATTCGGCCTCGTTGATACCTTGCCGCGGCGATAATGTAGAGGATTTCATCACCATCAACTAAAGCTCCTGTCTCATCAACCAACACCACGCGATCAGCATCACCATCCAATGCCACGCCTAAGTGAGCCTGACTTGACACGACCGCCTCAATTAATGCACCCGGTGCTGTGGACCCAAAGCCATTATTAATGTTCAAACCATCTGGGGTCACACCAATCGCTTCAACCTCAGCACCCAATTCCCGAAACACTTTCGGAGCCACTTGATAGGCCGCTCCATGCGCGCAATCCACAACGACCTTTAAACCAGACAAATCGGTCCCGAGCCTTAATGTATGCTTGCAAAATTCAATGTACCGGCCGGCAGCATCATTGGCTCGGGATGCACGACCCAATAACGGACCGTTCACTGTCGTTAGGGGCTCATCAAGCAACCGCTCAATCTCAGACTCAACCTGGTCAGGCAACTTAGTCCCCTGTCCATCAAAAAACTTAATCCCGTTATCTTCATAGCCGTTGTGGCTTGCGCTAATCACAATGCCGCCGGCCGCTGAAAACGTTCGCGTGAGATAGGCAATTGCGGGCGTTGGCATCGGACCCAGCATCACCGGATCAACACCTGCGGCGATCAATCCAGCCTCCAGCGCCGTCTCAAACATATACCCAGATAGCCGAGTGTCTTTTCCAATCACCACTTTGGGTCGACCCGGATAATTCTGCCTAACCGTCTGCCCGAATGCCCAGCCCAGTTTCAGAACAAATTCTGCAGTGATACAACCTTCACCGACACGGCCTCTGACACCATCTGTTCCGAAATATTTTCGATTCATTTATTGCATTCCCTGCGTTAATGCTTGCATCACGGCCATCGCATCGCGAGTCTCAGACACATCGTGCACTCGAAGAATCGCCGCCCCGTGTGATGCGGCAATCGCTGCCGCCACCGCACTGGCGGTCGCCCGCTGCTCAACAGGACGACCGGTGATTTCACCAATCATACTTTTACGAGAGACACCCACTAACACAGGGTATCCCGTTTGAACGAATCGATCCAAGTGCTGAAATAAAGCAATATTGTGCTCTAACGTCTTTCCGAACCCAAATCCCGGATCAATAAGCAACTGGTCAGCCGAGAATCCTGCATCCAGACACACATCAATCCGATGCATGAGCCACTGGAACACTTCCATGACAGGATCATCATAGTCAGGCCGATGCTGCATCGTTTGAGGAGTCCCTTGCATGTGCATCAAACACACCGGGAGCCCCGTCTCAAGTGCTGCTGCTAAAGCACCTTCTCGTTGCAAGGCGCGAACGTCATTCATGAGCCTGGCGCCAGCGCGCGCTGCTTCAATCATGACCTGAGGTGTGGAGGTATCAACGGAAATCACGGCATCAAATCGTGCTGCTAATCCTTCAATGACAGGAATGACTCGAGCGAGCTCCTCGGCCTCCGATACTGGCTTGGCGCCAGGACGGGTACTTTCACCGCCAACATCTAAGATCGTAGCGCCTTCAGATAGACATCGCTCAGCATGCGCAAAGACAAGGTCGAGATCCACCTGATCGTGATAGAGCGAACCACCGTCAGAAAATGAATCAGGAGTGATATTCATGACAGCCATGATCTGAGGTCCAACGAACCCCAGATCTGGCCAAGACCATTGACGCCTCACTCTTAGTTAGTTGGCGCCGTGCCATCCTTCGGCGTTGGATCATCAGAAGCATCGTCTGCCGGTGCTTCCTGCAGATCATCATGGACCTCTGGTGTGCCGCCGTGAGGCTTGTCGTTATCACTCCAACCATCGGGCGGACCAGGCTTTTTCCCTTTCATAATCTGATCAATCTGCTTGGCATCGATGGTTTCATATTCCATCAACGCATCAGCCATCAGATGCAACTTATCCATGTTGTCTTCGAGCGTTTGCTTAGCTGTGGCATAACAGGTGTCGAGAATCTCTTTCACTTCCTGATCAATCAACCGAGCAGTCTCATCAGACTGACCATTTGCAGGACGACTCATCGACCGGCCCAAGAATGGCTCATTATCCTCGTCATCGTACATTTGCGGCCCGAGCTTCTCAGACAATCCCCATTTGGTCACCATGCTGCGCGCGATCGAGGTCGCACGCTGGATATCATTGGAAGCGCCGGTCGTCACACCCTCTGCACCTAAGGTTAATTCTTCTGCAATTCGCCCACCATAGAGGGAACAAATTTGACTGATCAACCCACGCTTAGAATGACTGTACTTATCTTCGGTCGGCAAGAACATCGTGACACCCAAAGCACGACCGCGAGGAATAATCGACACCTTATAGACTGGATCATGCTCAGGCATGAGACGACCCACGATCGCATGACCCGCTTCATGAAAGGCGGTATTGCGCTTTTCAGATTCCTTCATAACCATCGATCGGCGTTCAGCACCCATCATGATCTTGTCTTTGGCCTGCTCAAAATGACTCATGGTCACAACACGTGTATTCGCTCTCGCTGCAAAAAGCGACGCCTCGTTCACCAAGTTCGCCAAATCCGCACCCGAGAATCCAGGTGTCCCGCGTGCGATCAACGAGGGATCAACCTCAGGCGCAACCGGCACTTTCTTCATATGCACTTTCATGATTTGTTCACGGCCGCGAATATCAGGCAACCCAACGACCACCTGACGGTCAAAACGGCCAGGACGCAACAGCGCTGAATCCAAAACGTCTGGGCGGTTCGTTGCCGCAATCACGATGACACCATCATTCACATCGAAACCGTCCATTTCGACCAACAGTTGGTTCAAGGTCTGCTCACGCTCGTCATGGCCACCACCGAGTCCAGCGCCACGTTGCCGTCCGACAGCATCAATTTCATCGATAAAGATGATGCAAGGCGCTTGTTTTTTGGCTTGCTCAAACATGTCTCGAACTCGTGACGCACCAACACCCACAAACATCTCGACGAAATCTGAGCCCGAGATGGTAAAAAATGGCACTTTGGCTTCACCAGCGATGGCCTTGGCCAGCAACGTCTTACCCGTTCCAGGAGGACCCGCCATCAAGACGCCACGAGGAATACGACCACCTAAACGCTGAAATTTTCCAGGATCTTTAAGGAACTCAACAAGCTCGGCAACATCATCTTTGGCTTCATCACAGCCGGCGACATCCGCAAAGGTTGTTTTGATCTGATCTTCACTAATCAACCGCGCCTTGGATTTCCCAAATGACATCGGGCCACCACGACCGCCGCCCATACCACCTTGCATCTGGCGCATGAAAAACATAAAGATCGCGAGAATAATCAGAACGGGGAAAGCCGCGACTAACAACTGCATCCACACCGATTGTTGCTCGGGCTTTCGGCCTTCAACCACCACATTGTGCTGCAAGAGATCATCCATCAACTTGGGATCTTGGATCGCCGGCCTGACGGTTTCGTAAATATCGCCGTTGGCACGCGTGGCGATAATCGACTGACCATCGATGATGACGCGACGAATCTGATCTCGATTTACTTCTTCAACAAATTGAGAGTAATTGATCTGCTGTGACTGGGTTTCTACACTGAAATTGTTGAATACCGTCAAAAGAACGGCCGCTATCACCAACCACAGAACCAAATTTCTCGCCATATTCTTCTCCATTCCTTCAGAGGAGTCGGGCTCCTCAATATACAGTCCTTTATTTGGGCAAGCCAATCGAATTCAAAGGGCTTTAACCACGAAATCCTTTCGCTAACAGATAGGTTTCTCGACTTCGCGATCGCGATGCATTCGGCTTACGGGTTTTTAAGACCGAGAAATCCGATCGGAGCTGCTGGAAAAATGGGTCAAATCCCTCCCCCTGAAAGACCTTGATGAACAGGGCTCCACCGGGATTCAGTGTTTGTCTCGCAAAGTCGAGCGCAAGCTCACACAAATACATGGCACGCGGCTGGTCGACGGATCGATTACCCGACAGATTCGGGGCCATGTCTGAAAGCACCACATCAATGCGCTGACCATCAATCGATCGCATCAACTCATCAAGGACTGCTTCTTCAGTAAAATCACCGAGAATAATCTCGACGTCAGCAATCGAGTCCATCGGCAGAATATCGAGCGCAAAGACTCGACCATTGGCGCCAGTCCAATCTGCGACCAGCTCAGTCCATCCGCCTGGAGCCGCCCCCAAATCAACCACCAAGTCACCAGGTTTGATCAGCTGATCTTTGGCTTGAACCTCTTCTAATTTGAAGCTCGCACGAGACCTCCGCCCCTCTGCTTGCGCCTTCTGCACATACTGGTCATCAAAATGTTCTTTCAACCAGCGACTACTGGACTTGGATCGTGCCATGTTTTGCTCTAAACTCGCGCCCCCGTTTATGGAGACGACTATGTTAACGCCAGAACGCAAAAAACAAATGCGGGCGATTGGACACCACTTGAAACCGATTGTCTTAGTCGGTGATCAAGGCATGTCGACCGGTCTACTTGAAGAACTCAATCGCGCATTAAACGATCACGAGTTAATCAAAATCAAAGTGCGCGCTGAGCGCGACACACGGAAAGTGATGATTGCATCGCTATGCGAAGAGACCGGAGCACAATGCGTGCAGTCAACTGGAGCGATGGCTCTGCTATTCCGTGCAGCTGAGCGTCCAAACCCAAGACTCTCGAATCTGATTCGACCGATCTAGTTAGCGATGCTCTACGGTGTCGATTTCATATTCAACGACACCGCCGGGTGTCGTGACCGACACTTCATCGCCCTCTTCTTTGCCGATGAGTCCGCGAGCGATTGGTGAAGTCACAGAAATTTTTCCATTTTTCACGTCAGCTTCATCTTCGCCAACGATCTGGTAGGTGACCGGCTGATCGTTCTCTAAGTTAATCAACGTCACAGTGACCCCAAAGATGACCTTCCCGGTGTTTTCTATCTGCGTGACATCAATAATTTGCGCATGAGACAGTTTCGCCTCGATATCCTTGATTCGACCTTCGCAAAAACCTTGTTGCTCGCGTGCCGCATGATATTCCGCATTTTCTTTCAGATCACCATGCTCACGCGCTTCGGCAATCGCCGCAACAATTCGCGGACGCTCGATTTGCTTGAGCCGCTGAAGTTCCTCGCGAAGCGCAAGCTCGCCAGCTTTAGTCATCGGTATCTTACTCAATGTATTTCCTTGTTATTTTGTCTCAACGCGCTGATGAAGATCCTGAAGTCTGCGAACTTCGCGTTCGTCTCCAAACTTTAATGCGCGAACAATCGATTCGCCACCTGCCAAGGTCGTGGTGTAACACACCTTACGATTCAAAGCTGACCGACGAATGGTTGCAGAATCCATGATCGCTTGTCGACCCTCTGTGGTATTAACGATAAACGCAATCGCATCGTTTTTAATCATATCAACAATATTCGGACGACCTTCCATCACCTTATTGACGCGTTCACAAGCGATTCCCGCATCCTTTAAGTAATCGCAGGTTCCACCCGTTGCGACCAACTCAAATCCCATCTCAATGAGGATTTTAGCTAATCCACCCGCACGCGGCTTATCGGCATCCCTCACAGAAACAAAGGCTCGACCAATGGTCGGTAAACGATCGCCAGCTGCCGAATGCGCCTTTGCGAAAGCTTCGTCAAAACTATCCCCTGTGCCCATGACTTCACCGGTTGATTTCATTTCCGGGCCGAGAATTGGATCGACACCTGGGAATTTGGCAAATGGGAACACACTTTCTTTCACCGAGTAATAGGGCGGAATCAGCTCTGAGGTCACGCCCTGAGCATCGAGTGTCGTCCCAGCCATGCAGCGCGCCGCCACTTTCGCAAGTGATACTCCGATGCATTTCGAGACAAACGGAACGGTCCGTGATGCTCTTGGATTCACCTCGATGACATAAACGTCTTCGCCCTGAACAGCCATTTGCACATTCATCAAACCCACCACATTGAGCTCACGCGCCATCCGGATCACCTGATCTCGAATCTCATCCTGTATATGCATTGGAAGACTGTATGGAGGCAGCGAGCAGGCCGAGTCACCTGAGTGCACCCCAGCCTGCTCAATGTGTTCCATAATCGCGCCAATGACGACTCGCTCACCGTCACTCACCGCATCGACATCCACTTCAATGGCCGGATCCAGGAAATGATCTAACAGCACCGGAGAGTCGTCACTTGCAACAACAGCATCCTGCAGATAACGCTTCAATTCTGACATGTTGGACACGACTTCCATCGCACGACCACCAAGCACGTAAGATGGGCGCACAACCAATGGGAAGCCGATCCCTTCAGCGAGAGCCAAACCTTCCTCAAGGCTACGGGCCGTTGCATTCGCAGGCTGCCTGAGCCCCAATCGAGTGACCATCTGCTGAAAACGTTCACGGTCTTCAGCGCGGTCAATCGCCTCAGGCGATGTGCCAATAATTGGCACCCCGGCCGCTTCAAGATCACGCGCGAGCTTTAAAGGCGTCTGTCCACCAAACTGAACAATCACCCCTTTCGGCTTTTCGATATCGACGATCGCCAACACATCTTCAAGGGTCACAGGCTCAAAGAACAAGCGATCCGAGGTGTCGTAATCTGTCGAAACCGTTTCCGGGTTGCAGTTCACCATGATGGTCTCATAGCCGTCTTCCCGCATCGCAAAGGCAGCATGAACGCAGCAGTAGTCAAACTCGATTCCCTGACCAATCCGGTTTGGCCCACCACCCAACACCATGATTTTGTCAGCGTTCGATGGATTCGCCTCACACTCTTCTTCGTATGTCGAATATAAATAAGCCGTTGGTGTCGCAAACTCACCGGCACAGGTATCAACGCGCTTGTAGACCGGGCGGACATTGAGCTTCAATCGACGCTCGCGGAGTTCTTTCTCCGATACGTCAAGTAAGGTAGCCAAGCGTTTATCGGAAAACCCCTTGCGCTTCAAACGCCAGAGCGAATCATGATCAAGATCTGACAGTGCCATTTCTGTCAGTCGTGTCTCTTCCCAAATCAAGTCTTCGATTTGCGCTAAAAACCAAGGATCAATTTTTGAGACTTGATAAAGCTCATCAACACTCATTCCACTGCGTAATGCATCTGCCACACACCAGAGACGACGAGGACCCGGGTTCGCCAACTCATGTCGCATCGCTTGTACGGCTTCCTCAGAGTCCCACTCAAAGGTTGGATCGAATCCACAAACACCGATCTCTAGTCCACGTAACGCTTTCTGCATCGACTCTTGGAAACTCCGACCAATTGCCATGACCTCACCGACGGATTTCATCTGTGTCGTCAGCCGACTATCCGCTTGTGGGAATTTTTCAAACGTGAACCGAGGAACCTTGGTCACCACGTAGTCGATGGAGGGTTCAAACGATGCCGGTGTAGCGCCACCAGTAATTTCATTGGCCAGTTCATCAAGCGTATATCCGACGGCGAGCTTTGCAGCGACTTTGGCAATCGGGAAACCGGTTGCCTTAGAGGCCAATGCGGAGGATCGAGACACCCGAGGGTTCATTTCGATCACGATCAAACGACCATCTTCTGGATTCACCGCAAATTGCACATTCGAACCACCGGTTTCCACACCAATTTCGCGTAGAACAGCCACCGAGGCATTCCGCATGATTTGGTATTCTTTATCGGTCAAGGTTTGTGCCGGCGCAACCGTAATCGAATCACCGGTATGCACGCCCATCGGGTCAAAGTTCTCGATCGAACACACAATGATGCAATTGTCCTTGCGGTCCCGCACCACCTCCATTTCGTATTCTTTCCAACCCAATAAGGACTCATCGATCAACAATTCATTGGTCGGCGACAAGTCCAGTCCGCGCTCACAAATCTCTTCGAACTCTTCCTGATTGTAGGCAACGCCACCGCCAGATCCGCCCATCGTAAATGACGGACGAATAATGCAGGGATACCCAAGATCAGCGGCGGCAGCCCTCGCTTCATCCATGCTATGAGCAATGTGACTTTTTGCCGTATTCAAACCAATGGCCTTCATCGCTTTGTCGAAACGGTCGCGGTCTTCGGCTTTATCAATCGCATCCGCATTCGCACCAATCAACTGCACGTTGAATTGATCAAGGATTCCTTCGCGATCCAGATCAAGCGCACAGTTCAGCGCGGTTTGCCCACCCATGGTCGGAAGTAATGCACTTGGACGTTCTTTTTCAATCACTTTCGCAACCGATTGCCACCGAATCGGTTCGATGTAAGTCGCATCCGCCATCGCGGGATCAGTCATGATGGTCGCTGGATTCGAGTTCACCAAAATCACGCGGTAACCCTCTTCCCGAAGCGCCTTACAGGCCTGAGCACCCGAGTAATCAAACTCGCACGCCTGGCCGATGACGATCGGGCCTGCACCAATGATCAGAATGGATTCGAGATCTTGACGTTTTGGCATTAGCGAGCCTCCATGTTCGCGATGAATTGATCGAACAACGGGGCCACATCGTGCGGACCTGGGCTCGCTTCCGGGTGCCCCTGAAAACTAAAAGCAGAGGTATCTGTTCTCGAAATTCCTTGAAGGGATTGGTCAAACAGAGACCGATGAGTCATGGTTAGATTGGACGGCAAAGTGCTTTCATCAATTGCAAAGCCATGGTTCTGGCTCGTAATCAAGACTTCACCCGTCTCGATATCCTGCACGGGATGGTTGGCACCGTGGTGACCAAACTTCATCTTGATGGTTTTTGCACCAGACGCCAGTCCCAATAATTGATGCCCTAAGCAAATGCCGAACACAGGGATTTTCGCCTCAAGAATTTGCCGAATGGCTTCGATCGCGTAAGTACAAGGTTCAGGGTCACCAGGGCCATTCGATAGAAACACACCGTCGGGATTCATTGCGAATACATCACTGGCCGGCGTCTCTGCTGGAACCACCGTGAGGCGACATCCACGCTCGGCAAGCATTCTTAAAATGTTCCGCTTCACGCCAAAGTCATAGGCAACAACGTGGAATCGAGACTCAGTGTGGTCAACGTGTCCCTCACCCAAAACCCAGGTACCTTGGGTCCAGGGGTAAGGTTCAGGCGTGGTCACCTCTTTCGCCAAATCCATCCCAGCAAGGCCAGGAAATTCATCGATCGCCTCTTTGGCGCTCGCGATCCCGGCATCGGAGCATGCATCGTCACCGGCAATAATGACTCCGGCTTGCGACCCTTTGTCACGCAGAATCCGCGTGAGTTTACGCGTATCAATATCAGCGATGCCAACGACGCCCGCTCGCGCTAGATAATGATCAAGCGATTCTTGCGCCCGAAAATTACTGTGGACAAACGGAAGATCTCGAATAATCAGCCCGCCGGCATGAATCGCACTCGACTCTTCATCCTCGGCGTTAACGCCAACGTTTCCGATATGCGGATAGGTCAGGGTGACGAGTTGTCTGGCGTAAGAGGGATCAGTCAATATTTCCTGATACCCCGTCATTGCGGTATTAAACACGACTTCGCCAACGGATATTCCGTCCGCACCGATAGAGCGACCGACAAATTGGGTGCCGTCCGCAAGTAGTAAAATTGCAGGTGAATTCAACCGGGAGTCCTCTGTCTTGACAGACTCGGCAGGCGCCGAGCGATTGAGGGCGCATTTTAGGGAGATCGGACCAAGAAGTCCATCGAAGCCTGAATGTTTTACTCAGAGACCGAGGACATCCCTCATCGAATAGAGCCCTGCGTTCTGTTGAGACGCCCAGATCGCGGCGCGGACAGCACCATTGGCAAAGGTTCTGCGGCTTGATGCTTTATGGGTAATTTCTACCCGTTCCCCGTCGGCCGCAAAAAGGACAGTATGTTCTCCAACCACATCCCCTGCGCGAACCGTCACAAATCCAATCTGTTCCCGAGGACGCGCGCCGGTCTGTCCTTCACGACCATAAACGGCAACCTTCTCCAGGTCACGATCGAGCGCATCAGCGACCACTCGGCCCATCGCTAAGGCCGTTCCACTCGGCGCATCCACTTTGTGGCGATGATGCGCTTCAAGCACTTCAATATCGACACTGTCACCAAAAACGCGTGCGGCGCGATCAAGCAAATCAAACACCACATTCACACCCACGCTGAAATTGGGGGCATACACCACGGGGATCGCCTCACTCGCAGCCTGGATCACAGCCTCTTGCTGTGCAGAAAACCCAGTTGTACCAATCACACAGGGCACAGCATTGGAAACGCACCAAGCAAGGTGTTGGAGCGTGGCCTCGATCGTTGTGAAATCAATCACTACAGGCTGCCGATCGGCAAAGGCATCCAGGGAATTGACCACTCGAGCATTCATACGACCTTTGCCGACCAACTCCCCTGCGTCAGTCCCTGAGAGTGTTGACTCAGGCCGAACAGTCGCACCGACAAGGGTTGCTCCCTCAGTCTCGATCACGGCCTCAACTAGCGCACGCCCCATCCGACCAGAGGCGCCGACAATCACAATTCCGGTCATTAGAATTTCATCTCATCAAAGAACGATTTGACACTATCAAACCATCCTTCTCGTTTTGGCGCATGGGTTTTGTGATTCAGCGTTTGATGAAGCTCTTCAAGGAGCTCGCGCTGCTTGGCTGTCAGATTCACTGGCGTTTCAACAGAAACTCGGCACAGCAAATCCCCTTGGGCACCACCGCGAACCGGCTTCACGCCCTTGGCTCGAACCCGAAAGAGCTTGCCAGTCTGAGTACCATCCGGGATTTTCAGCTTGACTCGTCCGTCGAGCGTTGGCACTTCCAACTCACCGCCCAAGGCTGCGTCGGTGAATGAAATCGGCACCTCGCAATACAGATCCTTCCCGTCACGGGTAAAGATGCGATGGTCTTTCACATTGACCTGAACGTACAAATCACCAGCCGGGCCGCCACTGACACCCGCCTCCCCCTCGCCGGACAGACGAACACGATCACCCGTATCCACCCCCGCTGGAATCTTCACGGACAATGTTTTTGTCTCTTCCTTGCGACCCTGGCCTCGACAGTCACCACAAGGATCGGTAATCACCTTGCCTTGTCCGTGACAGCGTGGACAGGTTTGCTGGATCGCAAAGAAGCCCTGCTGCATCCGTACTTGACCCTGGCCATTACAGGTCTGACAGGTTTTTGGTGAGGAACCTGGCTTGGCACCGCTACCCTGACAAGTCTCGCATTCGGCAAGGCGCGGTACACGAATGGTCTTTTCGATCCCAAAAACAGCTTCTTCAAGCGTCAAATCGAGGGTGTAACGAAGATCACTACCTCGTTGCACGGAGGACCGTCCGCCGCCACCAGGCCCCGCGCCACCGAAAATGTCACCAAACACGTCACCGAAGATATCAGAGAAGCTCGCTCCGCCACTCTGGAAGCCGCCACTAGCGCCGCCCATACCGCCTTCAAAGGCATCATGACCATAGCGGTCATAGGCTGCTCGCTTTTCAGCGTCGGATAACACTTCGTAGGCTTCAGACAACTCTTTGAACTTCGCCTCAGCTTCGGCATCACCCGGATTACGATCCGGGTGACACTTCATCGCCAAGCGACGATAGGATTTCTTGAGATCCCCTTCGGAAACATCAGAAGAGACTCCCAGAATCTCATAGTAATCACGCTTGGCCACTCAGCCCTCCTTCCCTGAGACGTGAGTCATTGGACTCACTTTTTCTCGTCATCCTTAACTTCTTCAAACTCCGCATCAACCACATCGTCATCAGATTGAGAGGCACCTTCATCGGCATTCGAATCGGTCGCACCCGCATCTGCTGCGGCGTACAATTTTTCAGCAATTTTCGCCGATGCCTCGGTCAACACCGTTGTCTTAGCCGCAATCGCGTCTTTGTCATCTGACTTTAACGCCTCTTCCAATTCGGCAATTGCCGCTTCCACCGGTGCTTTTTCGTCATCGGTTAACTTATCACCGGCCTCTGCCATCGACTTCTTGGTCGCGTGAATCATGCCATCCGCTGTATTCCGCGCACTGATGAGCTCTTCAAACTTCTTATCCGCATCCGCATTGGCTTCCGCATCCTTGACCATCTTTTCGATTTCTTCATCGGAGAGGCCTGAAGATGCCTTGATGACAATGGACTGCTCTTTACCGGTTGCTTTGTCTTTCGCTGACACGTTCAAGATACCGTTTGCATCGATATCAAAGGCGACTTCGATTTGAGGCATACCACGCGGTGACGGCGGGATGTCTGCCAGATCAAACCGACCCAATGACTTGTTTTGGCCCGCTTGCTTCCGCTCACCTTGCAACACATGGATCGTCACAGCTGTCTGGTTATCTTCCGCGGTTGAAAATACTTGCGTCTTCTTGGTTGGAATCGTTGTATTTTTCTCGATGAGCGCTGTCATGACACCACCCATGGTTTCAATACCAAGCGATAATGGTGTCACATCCAACAGTAAAACGTCTTTCACATCACCGGCTAACACAGCACCTTGGATCGACGCACCCATCGCGACTGCTTCATCGGGATTCACGTCACGACGTGGTTCTTTGTTGAAGAAGGCTTTGACTTTTTCCTGCACCAACGGCATCCGCGTCTGACCACCAACTAAGATCACGTCATTGATTTCAGATGCCGAATGCCCAGCGTCTTCCAGCGCCATCTTGAGTGGAGCCAACGTCCGCTCAACCAAATCCTCGACCAAAGATTCAAGCTTCGCGCGGGTCAATTTCACATTTAAGTGCTTAGGACCGCTCGCATCTGCCGTGATGTAAGGCAGGTTTACGTCAGTTTGTTGGCTAGACGATAATTCAATCTTTGCTTTCTCTGCCGCCTCTTTCAACCGCTGCATCGCGAGAGGATCGCCTTTGAGATCCATCCCTTGATCTTTTTGGAAAGACTCCGCCAGGTAATCAATCACACGCAGGTCAAAATCTTCACCACCCAAGAAAGTGTCACCATTCGTTGAAAGTACTTCAAACTGATGCTCACCATCGACTTCGGCAATTTCAATGATTGAAATATCGAAAGTACCACCACCTAAGTCATAGACCGCAATCACGGAGTCACCACGCGACTGATCCATCCCGTAAGCAAGCGCTGCCGCTGTGGGCTCGTTGATGATCCGCTTAACATCTAAACCCGCAATCTTGCCGGCATCCTTGGTCGCCTGACGCTGACTATCATTGAAGTAAGCGGGAACGGTAATCACAGCTTCCGTGACTGGCTCACCGAGATAATCTTCGGCGGTCTTTTTCATCTTTTTCAGGATTTCGGCCGACACTTGTGGTGGCGCGAGCTTATCGCCCTTCACCTCAACCCAAGCATCACCATTATCGGCGCCAACAATTTTATAGGGCACCATTTTGATGTCTTTTTGCACAACATCATCGCTAAATTTGCGGCCAATAAGGCGCTTGACAGCGTACACAGTGTTATTTGGATTGGTCACTGACTGACGCTTTGCTGGCTGACCCACCAAAATTTCATCATCGGTATAAGCGATGATCGACGGCGTGGTGCGGTCGCCTTCAGCGTTCTCAATCACACGTGGCTTGCCGCCTTCCAGCACCGCGACGCAAGAATTTGTTGTCCCAAGATCGATTCCTATGATCTTTCCCATGGTTTTTCCTCTCTGTTCATCCATGTCCGGCTCACCGGATTACTTCATTCGTTTATTGCGGTTTTTTGGCCGCGTTCAAGTGGTTAATTCGTAGAAGGCTTCGTTACGACAACCATCGCTGCACGAATCACTCTGCCTTCGAGTTTGTAGCCCTTCTGCATGACCGCCATCACAGAGTTCGGCTCATGCTCAGCCGATTCCACCATGCTCATGGCTTGATGCTCCTGGGGGTTAAACGTCTCTCCCACCGGATCAATCGATTCAACGCCGTGCTTCGATGCAGTGTCTAGGAGCAGCTTGTGGGTCATCTGCGTCCCTTCGAGCATGGCTGCATCGAAACCTTCAGTGGTCTCGGCCAATTCCAACGCACGATCCATGGAATCAAGAACCGCCAACAGATCTTTGACGAACTTCTCGACCGCATATTTGTGGGCATTCTCAACATCCCGCTCGGCGCGACGACGCACGTTCTGAAGATCAGCTTGGCTCCGAAGCAACGCTTCTCTAAGTTCTTCAACCTGGGTTTCAAGACTGGCGCTATCGCCATCATCGGCGTTCGTGTTCTGCACTGAATTTTCGGAATTGGGCGAATCGAGGTCCACATTGGCCTCGTCCATCGTTGTCTCTTCAGGTGCTTCAGACGCATCCACTGTGTCTTTCATGACGTCGTCATTTGATGGTGATTTTTCGTCAGCCATAATCTCCTCCTTGTTTCACCCAAGAGTGAGCTACACTCTCTATGGATACGCATGTATAAGGTCATATCCTCGAGTTTCAACAGACAAACAAATGCTCTTACAACTGAATGTTCAAAATTTAGCAACTTTAGCCTCTGTCGATCTTGAGCTCACCGGCGGTTGTATCGCCGTCACTGGAGATACTGGTGCGGGTAAATCCCTGATCCTTGATGCATTGGAACTGGCTCTCGGCGCTCGCGCAGACACCGGACTCGTTCGCGCCGGCACCGATCGCGCCCAAATCATCGCTGAATTTGATATTTCTCGATTGCCCTCGGCTAAGGCTTGGTTAACAAACAATGAGCTCGATCAAGATCATGAACTGGTCTTGCGTCGCACATTGACTTCTGAAGGTCGCTCCAAGGCTTACGTGAACGGCACACCTGTTTCAACCTCGCAACTCAAAGAGCTCTCCGAACAGTTGGTCCTGATGCACACACAGCATGCCAACCAAAAGCTATTACAAACCAAGCATCAATTAGCGTTACTTGATGAGTTTGCTGACCAAGGCCTAGCACGTGACGCGTTTCAAACAGCTTACCGTGACTGGGTTGAAACCCTATCAGCACTGGATCTGTTGAAAACAGATGCATCCAAGGCAGATGCAGAGCGCGAGCTACTTGGGTTTCAAGTTGACGAACTCAATACCTTCGATTTGCAAGAGGGCGAATTTGAACAACTCGATCAAGAGCAGCGACAGCTGGCCTCGGGCGACTCATTCCTTCGCATCACCGAACAAACACTGGGCATATTGGCTGGCGATGAAACAGGTGGGTTAATCAGCCATTCGGAGCGCGTTGCGGCCGATATCGGCCAAATCACCAATGGCCATACCGGGCTTCAGAATGCCGCTGATTTATTAAATCAAGCATCGATTGCGCTCACCGAAGCGCGTCACGAAATTCAGCATGCCCATGATCAATTTGATCTCGATCCTGAGCGATTACAATTCGTTGAAGACCGCTTAGCCCAGGTCTTTCAACTGGCCAGAAAACACAAAGTTGAGCCCGACGAGTTGGTCTCTCATCATCAAAGTTTAGTGGCTCGACTGACGGGTATCGCGGAAGCTAACGATCGCATTCCGATGCTCGAACAAGAGGCTAAAGAACGTGAAGAAGTTGCCAATGAGCGAGCAATCGAGCTCACTCGCGTTCGCACGATCGCGGCCCAACAGTTATCCGATGAGGTCACCGCCAACTTTCCAGGCCTAGGAATGGAACATGCCAAGCTTGAAATTCAACTCACCCCCAATGATTCGTTAACAGCCACTGGAGCCGAGTCACTGCAATTCTTTTTCCAACCGAATCCGGGTCAACAAGGTGGCGCCTTGTCAAAAATTGCATCCGGTGGCGAACTCTCCCGTGTCAGCCTCGCCATTCAGGTGATTACTGCGACACGGCTTGCGACCCCAATGTTGGTTTTTGATGAAGTCGATGTGGGGATTGGCGGAAAAACGGCAGCCAAAGTCGGAGAGCTTCTCAACGAGCTCGCTGACAATGCGCAAGTTCTTGTCGTTACGCATCAACCGCAAGTCGCCGGTCAAGCCGATCAACACTTACACGTCCAGAAACAATCCGATGCCGATATCACGATCTCGGAGGCCCGTTTATTGACCCGAGCCGAACGGATCGACGAAATCGCACGCATGCTCGGAGGACACACAATCACTGAGAGCACTCGACAAGCTGCCGCTGAGTTACTCCGGGATTAAACTCCGATCAGCTGACTGGCTGCCCAGTAGTACAGCGGGATTCCCACAATAATGTTGAACGGGAAGGTTAACCCAAGCGACAAACCCAAATACAAGCTGGGGTTGGATTCCGGAAGCGCATGTTTTAAGACAGCCGGAACCGCAATGTAGGATGCCGACCCCGCAAGCACTGCCAACAATGTCGCATTGGCAACGGAGAGACCGCTGACCGAGGCTAACAAGAGCGCAATCGAGGCGTGCACCATAGGCGCCAGAAGCCCATAAAACGCCAGCCGCTTCGGCACATTTTTGAGATCAGACAGTCGTTTTGCCGTCGCAACACCCATATCCAATAAAAAGAATGCGAGCATGCCTTTAAAAATCATCCCGGTGAATGGATCCATGATGGTTTCCCCAGAGGCACCAGTAATTAAGCCAATCACCATGGCTCCAAGAAGGAGTATCTGTGCTCCCTCAGTGAAAGACTCTTTTAAGACCACCAAGAACCCTTGATGCTCCTGACGCGCCTCTTGGCTTCGATACAGATTTGCCATCAGGATCGCAAAGATAATGGCCGGCGACTCCATCAGCGCCATCGCCGCTGCCATGTGACCGCCATAAGCGAGTCCATTGGTTTCTAAAAATTGCGTGGCCGTAATAAAAGTTACCGCAGACACCGACCCATAGGTGGCAGCGATTGCGAGTGCATCGAGCGGATTAATGACGCGTTTCAAGAAGACAAAGCTCATCAACGGAATCAGCAATGCGAGCCCCACGGCAAACACCAGATCTCGCAAAATCGCGGGATTAAACCCACTTTCGGCCAACGAGAAACCACCTTTGAGACCGAGCGCCATGAGCAAATACAAGGATAGGAATCGCGCGATCGCACCTGGGATCTCTAAATTCGAGCGAACAAGCCCTGCAAATAAACCCAGCACAAAAAATAAGACACTCGGGTCCAATAACGGACTGGAACTCATGACTTTTTAACCGAGCATTCCGGGCAAGTCACATAAATGATATGCGTATGGTCGACAATGTCACACCCATGGTCAGCGGCAATTTTTTCCTGCAACGCCTCGATCTCCGGACTGACGTATTCAATGACCCGATGACATCGGACACAAACCATATGATCATGATGGTCATCAGGCTTTAGCTCAAACACGCTGGTGGTCGCATCAAACTGGTGACGCTCCACAAGACCCGCCTCTTCAAACTGAGTCAACACCCGATAAATCGTCGCCAGGTTCACATCCACTCCGGACTCATGCAGTTTCCGGTAAACCACCTCAGCCGACATGTGCTCACCCTCATTCGACAGCAACAGCTGCAGAACGTGAATTCTCGGAAGCGTTGCTTTTAAGCCCGCTTTTTTTAATTCATCGGTTTCGTATTGCATGATCAATGGACTCACTCGCCTAGCATCTTTATCATTCTGCCAAGAATTTCCTTAGGAAGATATTGATGCGACTGATTTCGATTCACGTTCTTGTTGCCAGTTTACTGCTGGTTGGTTGCAGTTTCCCCGGCGTTCACAAAAACCCAGTCAAGCAGGGCAACCAATTAATTCCCGAGCGAGTCGAGCGCTTAGAAGCAGGGATGACCCGTGATCAGGTGCAATTTTTGTTGGGCTCGCCGATTACTGTCAATACCTTCAATCCCAATCGCTGGATCTACCTTGAACGGATTGATTTCGACGGTGAAGTGCAACAAAACACCTATCTCATTGTGAATTTCAAGAACGATCTCGTTTCTGAGATTCAGCGCGAGTCCGGCGGCTCTCCTTCGGATCCACTAACAAAGATCGATACAACTCCACCCGATCGCCAGGATGAAGGATCGTGGTGGTGGCCGTTTTAACACGGACACCAAAGATCCCCATCGGAGTCGTATCGAGGTCAATTTCAGGAAATTGATTGGCCAATCCCGATTGGACGGCAGCTTCAAACACCGTTGTCCCGTCCGGGACATCAAGCTCGACAATCGATTGCTGATCGGGCTTTGCGTAAACGACCTGGATCTTCATGATCTAACGCCCATACAGTTCATCGGCACGATCGCAGAATGCGTCGACGAGACTACCAGCGATCTGCGAAAACACGGCACCGATCGCCATGGCAATCAAACGTCCTGAAAACTCAAATTCGAGTTCAAGACTGACGCGACATGCGTCACCACCCACAGATTCAAATCGCCAATGACCGCCAAGCGACTTAAACGGACCGTCAACTAAGGACAGATCGATCCGGCTTGGTGGCGTTAAGGTATTGCGAGTGGTGAACGCTTGACGAATACTGCCTTTTTGAATCGAGAGTTCGCCAACAATCGCCGATCCATTGGCTTCAAGTACCCGAGCAGCACCGCACCAAGGCAAAAATTCAGGGTAACGGGCGAAATCATTCACCAAGTCAAACATTTGCTCTGGAGTGTGCGAGACTAAGGCTGTTCTCGTAATTTTAGGCATCAATTCCTCAATTGCCGTTTGACGAATCGGCAAATATACGTAAAGTCGCCCGCCATGGCCAAGAAATCAAACAGTAGCAATAACCAAATCGCTCAAAACAAGCGAGCACGATTTGACTACCATATCGATGAAACATTTGAGGCCGGTTTGCAGCTGCATGGCTGGGAAGTGAAATCGATCCGTGCGGGCAAAGCCAACTTGAGCGACACCTATGTGATCGTCCGAAACGGCGAAGCATTTCTATTGAATTCTCAAATTACTCCATTGGAATCGGCATCCACTCACGTGATCGCAGATCCAATCCGGACTCGGAAATTATTGCTCCACAAAAAGGAATTAGCCACCATTCATGGTGCCTTAAGTCAAAAGGGGCATGCGTGTGTGCCGCTTGAAATGTATTGGAAAGGGCCACTTGTGAAAATCAAGATTGGCCTGGCTCGCGGGAAGAAACAACACGATAAGCGCGACACCATTCGTGATCGGGAATGGAATATTGAGAAGCAACGCGCAGTCCGCCATCGAGTGCGCTAATGACAGAGGCTGACTGGATCAAGTTAGCCCTTCTTTGCCTTGCAGGGGCGGCCTCTCCAGGACTCTCCTGGCTTTTGATCCTTTCGATGTCTGCTTCCAAAGGAACAAAAGTCGGAATCTGTGGTGCGCTGGGTCATGGACTCGGGATTACCGCTTTTGCATTAATCACAGTCTTCGGGCTATCTGCGCTTCTGATCGCAATGCCAAAACTGACATCCGCTCTGACGCTATTTGGCATTGGGTTGCTTGTATTTTTTGGGTACCAGCTACTGACGGCTGGAAGATCACCGCTCCCTGAGCGCCTAACGACCCAAGGTGGATTCATCGCCGGCTTTTCGATAGCCATCGTGAACCCGAAAGTTCTTGTGTTTTTTCTGGCGGTATTTGGACCTTTCGTCGATCCCACACATCCGCCGTCGACGCAAATGCTGATGGGAATTCTCGCCGGCGGCATCGATGCAGGGGTTTATCTGGGCGTCGCTATCGCCGGCTCCACCCTCAGAACACTGCTTAATGGAGCTCGGATTCAGCGAATGAATCAACTGATCGGAGGATTGCTTTGCATTTCAGGCCTGTGGATTCTTGGCAAAGAGATTTCATCTTTCGTTTAAAAGGCGCATACTTCTTTGCTCGGGGACGATATGGATTCGACGCCGGTTACAAAACCAAATGTGCATGCCGAGCAGTTCTACAGTGCTCGTAAACCCAACTGTGGACTCGTTAGCTATAACTGCCAACGACGAAAACTACGCTCTAGCAGCATAAGCTAGACCCTGGGTGGGGATCGTCTCTGGTCCTTATCAACAGGGTTCGAAACAGAGACTCGCTTCAACACTGTGTTCGGGGTTGAGAAGCTAAATTTTTCACTGAACTCGGAACGGTGATCCCTGTGCGTTGGGAGATCCAGACTTAAATCCAAAAACGCGACTAAGCATGTAGAGCGTTTGGCAGCGGACTGACGGACGCGGGTTCAAATCCCGCCGTCTCCACCACCCTTAAAAGGTCAACCACCATCGGTTGGCCTTTTTATTTGGTCCTTGATTGTCTCTTTAGCTCTCCTTGAGAAGATTTGATCTGTGATTCACGACCAGTTCGCATGACTCAAAGGGCCTGATAGGATGGTATTAACCACCAAGCCACAGAGATGTCTTGATAGAAATTCTGTCGAAACTTTTGACCCAACCAAGCCAACGGAACCACCAATGAATCAAATCCAAGTTTTTATCGAACGCCTCCGTTCAAATGCCGACTCTATTACGTTCGCTGAAGTCATTGATCTGATTGACACCTATTACCATCACACCCCAACGGCATTCGCCAACGGGTCACTGATGAATCGGGCCGGCGAAAATCAGGGCTCAGCCAAAGTCCTATCATTTTCCCGTCTCCACGGACTCACCGAACAAGAGACCCTTCACTGTTTTGCTGAGCATTGGCGTTCGGTGCGCTCAAACCCCGATGGTTCGGATCATCAAAACATCCGGCAATTTATGCAAAATGGGTGGGATGGTGTCGAACTCTCTGAGGCCTGTTTAACGATCAAGGGCTACTGATGCTCTGACCTTCCACGCCAAGACACGCATACTGAAATTAAGGAAAATGAATGGAATCGAATCCGTCTTGCCCGCATTGCAACCAAACAACGACTTATACAGATATGACTGCCTGGTTTTGTGCAGACTGTGGGCATGAATGGCAGGAGGGAGAAGTCTCCAACGAGACCAGCGAACCGACTGCTCGCGATGCTAACGGGACGGTGTTACGCGACGGCGATACAGTGACATTGATCAAAGATTTAAAAGTACGCGGCACCTCGTCTGTGCTCAAAATGGGAACCAAAATCAAACAGATCCGAATTGTCGATGGCGATCATGACATCGACTGCAAAACCGACCTTGGACCGATGATGCTGAAAAGTGAATTTTTGAAAAAATCATAAAATGAAAATTACTTCCATTTTTTGGAAGCCGCGATGTTTTTATGCTACCTTTCGCGCTTTAATAATTCCTCACAGATCATTTGCGGAGAGATGAAATGACAGATCGCATTGCGTGCGGCGGCCTTCAGGTGGCTTCTGAGCTTTACCAATTCATTAACAACGAAGTTATCCCTGGTACAGGACTTGAGGCAGATCAGTTTTGGACCGGAGTGGATCAACTGGTCCATGAACTGGCCCCAATCAACCGTGAACTGCTGGCAAAACGCGATGTTCTCCAAGAAAAAATTGATGCCTACCACAAAGCGCGTCAAGGCCAGCCTCACGATGCTGCTGAATACAAAGCGTTTTTAGAAGACATCGGTTATCTGTTACCCGAACCACAAAATGTGTCGATTACAACAGAGAACGTTGATCCAGAAGTTGCCACCATCGCAGGGCCCCAGTTAGTCGTCCCTGTCATGAATGCACGGTATGCATTGAATGCAGCCAACGCCCGCTGGGGAAGCCTTTACGATGCGCTATACGGGACTGACGTCATTTCGAATGATGGCGACGCGTCACCTGGGTTTGAGTACAACCCGATTCGTGGCGAAAAGGTCATCGCATTTGCCAAACAGTTTCTTGATCAAAATTTTGGCCTCGAAAGTGGGACGCATGCCGATGCAACCTCATACAAAGTGATCGATGGCGCTCTCAAGGTCAATCTTCCGACTGGATTGGTCGGATTAAAACATCCCGACAAATTCGTGGGCTACCGGGGTGATAGCAGTGCACCGACAGTCGTGGTCTTAAAAAACCACGGTCTCCACGTGGAGCTTCAGTTTGATAAAGCACGGCCTGTCGGAAACGCAGATCCAGCGGGGATCGCAGACATCCTGATGGAGTCTGCTTTAACGACCATCATGGACTGTGAAGATTCCGTCGCCGCAGTCGATGCTGAAGATAAAGTCGTGGTGTATAAAAATTGGCTTGGCCTCATGAAAGGCGACCTGACAGAGTCGGTTTTTAAAAACAATAAAAACTTAGTCAGAAAGCTCAATGAAGATCGCACCTATCAGGGTCCCCACGGCTCAACATTGACTCTCCCAGGACGCGCATTGATGTTCGTTCGTAATGTTGGCCATTTAATGACCAATGAAGCAATCTTGGATCAAGAGGACAACGAAGTGCCTGAAGGGATTCTCGACGGTATTTTCACGACCATGATTGCCATTCATGATTTAAAACGGACAGAGAACAAGAACTCTCGGGCCGGCTCTGTCTACATTGTGAAGCCAAAAATGCACGGTCCCGAAGAAGTGGCATTTGCCAATCGTTTATTTGGCGCGATTGAAGATCTCCTTGGACTTCCACGTCACACCGTCAAAATGGGCATTATGGATGAAGAGCGTCGTACCACAGTCAACCTAAAAGCCTGCATCAATGCAGCCGCCGAGCGCGTGGTCTTTATCAATACCGGTTTCTTGGATCGGACAGGGGATGAGATGCATACCTCAATGCATGCCGGACCCATGATTCGAAAGGTCCACATGAAAAAAGCGACCTGGATCAATGCTTATGAAAACTGGAACGTTGACATCGGTCTTGAATGTGGACTTCAAGGGAGAGCCCAGATCGGTAAAGGTATGTGGGCGATGCCCGATCAAATGGGCGCAATGGTCGAACAGAAAATTGCGCATCCGCAGTCTGGTGCCAACACAGCCTGGGTCCCATCACCAACGGCCGCGACATTGCACGCCTTGCATTACCATCAAGTGGATGTGTTCGAAGTGCAAAATACGCTGAAAGGAAAGCGCCGCAACACAGTTGACGAGATTCTCGAAATCCCATTACGCGCAGATCCGAATTGGTCACCAGAGGTGATTCAGGCTGAACTAGATAACAATGCCCAAGGCATTTTGGGTTATGTGGTTCGATGGGTTGATCAAGGGGTTGGCTGCTCCAAGGTTCCGGACATTAATAACGTCGGCCTGATGGAAGATCGAGCAACGCTTCGGATCAGCTCCCAGCACATCGCCAACTGGCTGACACACGGAATCACCAACGAAACACAAGTTCGCGAGACCATGGAGCGGATGGCCAAAGTCGTCGATGGACAAAATGCTGGAGACTCCGCTTATCGTCCAATGGCGCCTGACTTTGACCAATCCATTGCTTTTCAAGCCGCACTGGATCTCGTCTTGAAAGGCGTTGATCAGCCCAATGGCTATACGGAACCGGTTTTACACCGCCGTCGCCTAGAGCTTAAGCAAAAGGCTTAACAAGGCTTGACACACCCTCCGGTAAGCGCATATTTATCTCATCGCGCACCACCGGAGGGTTCCATGCTGAGAATAATCATCACCAGCTGTTTCATCGCACTGTCATCTCTGACATCGCCAGCAATTCAGTCAGCTGAAACTCCCGAACCGGTCCAACAAGTCACGAACTTCGATTCATTTGAATTACCGCCATGGTTCAAAGTCAGTTTCCTGGATCTTTCTGAAGACAACCTCGAAGCCACAGATGCCAACAAACATTTAGTCGTCTTTTTTTGGCAAGACTTCTGTGCGTATTGCAAAAACACCATTGAAAAAAACCTCACGCAACAATCCATCCGGGACGTGTTTGACCAACACTTCGATGTGGTCGCACTCAATATCTGGGGCGATAAAGAGGTCTACGGCCTTGATGGCGAAGCCACAACGGAGAAAGAAATTGCTCGGGCATTGGATGTCCAATTCACACCGACCATCATCTTTTTTAATGCAGACGGAGAACCCGTGCTGCGCTTAAACGGTTATGTCTCGCCAAATGAAATGCAAGTGGCGCTTAACTATGTCAAAACGAAGACTTACGAATCACAAAGCATTTTCGAGTATTTGGCCGCGAACCAACCGCGAGCGGTCAATGCCTCACTCAACACTCAGCCATTTATTCAAAATGACACCAATCTCAGTGCCCAAGGAAAGCCAAAGGCGGTGTTATTTGAGCAAACCAACTGTCCAGATTGCGATACGTTTCATCGGTGTGTACTTTCCCTTGACGCGGTCCGAGAACGCTTTGAACCCTTCCACACGGTTCAACTCGATATGTGGTCCAGAACTCCGGTCACGACGCCGTCCGGGACCGTGAAAGCCGCTCGTGACTATGCGCGCGAGATTAATGTGCTGTACGCGCCAAGCTTGGTCTTATTCGATCCCGATGGAACTGAGATCATCCGCGTGGAATCGCAACTGAGGAGCTTTCACACCGAAGCTGTTTTGGAATACATCGCGCAAGATATTTATCAGCGAGAGCCAAATTTCCAACGGTACATCGAAGAGCGTGGTGACATCATCCGAGCCAAAGGCGAACAAGGAAAGACCCTCAGCACTCGCGATATTTGCCCTGAACTTTACGAGTAACATTCTGCCCCTTCCCATGTATAATCGAGGGCTTGCGGCAGGGGCGCACTAGCTGAGAAGAACCCTTTGAACCTGATCCGGTTAATACCGGCGTAGGGAGCCTGAAAACAACAATCTCTCCTTTTGTTGACCTTCTGCGCGCAACGTTTGATCAGGAGTCAACTCATGTGTATTCGACAATTCATTACCGCCGCGCTCTGCGGACTTTCACTCACCACAACCTCCGCGAGTCATGCGGCAAAGGATGAGGTCACCGTACTTCTCGATTGGTTTATCAATCCAGACCACGCACCACTCATCGTCGCAAGCCAAACCGGATTATTTGACAAGGCCAATCTCACCGTGACACTGGTTGAGCCTGCAGACCCGTCAATGCCCCCCAAACTGGCAGCGGCAAAACAAGCCGATGTGGCCATTAGCTACCAACCATCACTGATGGTTGATCTCAATAACGAGCTGCCCTTGATGCGGATTGGGACACTGGTTCATAGCCCATTGAATTCACTGGTGGTCCTGGCTGATTCCGAGATCAAGACCATCACTGATCTCAAAGGGAAAACGGTTGGTTTTTCAGTTGGCGGATTTGAAGATGCTGTTCTTGGAGCAATGCTTGAAACACATGGATTGACGCTTGCCGATGTGACGTTGGTCAACGTGAACTTTGCACTCTCACCGTCACTGTATGCCAAGCAGGTCGACGCTGTCATCGGGGCATTTCGGAACTTCGAACTCAATCAAATGGATATTGATGGACGCCCCGGTCGTGCATTTTATCCCGAAGAACACGGCGTTCCTGCCTACGAAGAATTGATCTTAGTTGCGCATCCTGACTACGCTGGAACTGATAAACTCGAGCGGTTTTTGAGCGTGCTGGATCAGGCCTCCAGCATGATTCTTGAAGACCCGGAGGGAAGCTATGCCGCATTTGTCAGCTATCGGCCTGATCTTCTCGACAACGAGCTCAATCGTCGTGCGTGGCGGGATACATTGCCTAAGCTTGCTCGCGAAACCCGAAAAACTGACGCACACTCATGGAATCAGTTTGCACACTTCATGAAAGACCGAGGACTCATCAAAGCCATTCCCCAGCCAGAGACCTACCTCTTTCCATTAGGAGCGCAATGACCGAGGTTGTTTACGTCCTTGCCCCAGTGCTCGCACTGGGGTTGATCGGATATTTTTCGACCCGATTTGGATTCTTCTCAGGATCACACCGTGAAGGGCTATCCAAGTATGTGTTTGACTTCGCCGTTCCTATGCTTTTGTTTTCCGCAGTTGTCGAACTCGAGTCACCCAAAGCCTCTGCCACTACACTTTTTGTGAGCTACTACATTCCACTCGCTGCCGTCTTTGCCGTCGGACTCATCGTCAGTTGGCTACTGTTAAAAAGGCCTGTGGTGGAATCGATGATCATTGGTCTTGGCTCGTGCTTTTCCAATACGGTTTTATTGGGTGTTCCCCTCATCCCACGAGCACTTGGCGACGAAGCCCTCTTCCCCTTATTTTTACTGATCTCAGTCCATGGAATGACCATTTTTACGGCCGTCACGGTCGCGATCGAAATTGCTCGTGGTCGTGATGCAGGTCTTGCGAATCTCCCGAAGCAGGTCCTATCCGGACTCGTTGCCAATCCTTTAATTGTTGGATTAGCCCTCGGATTCGCCTGGAAAATGACCAACTTTGGCATTCATCCAATTGCCGCAGAAATGTTTCATCTCGTGGCCACAAGCGTGGTGCCTGCTGCACTATTTGTGCTTGGGAGTTCACTGGCCAGTTATTCCATCTCAGGCTCAGTCGGACCGGCTATTCTCGTGACCATACTGAAAAATTCCGCGCATCCATTGGGGGTCTTTTTACTTGGCTCGTGGCTTGGTCTTGAGACATTATGGCTATCGGTGGCAACGATGCTTGCTGCAATGCCGACTGGAATGAATATGTATCTTTTTGCGAGTCGTTACCAGGTCTCACCACCGACGGCCACAACGAGTATTTTTATCTCAACCGTGTCATCGATTGTCACAATTTCTGTGGTGATCGCGCTTCTCACGAGTGTCTAAGGTTCGATCAAAATCGCCCGAAAATCATTGACGTTTGTACCGGTAGGCCCTGGAATGACGGATTGCCCGATCGATTGGAAGAAGGTGTGTGCATCTTGTCTCGACATCGCATCCCGATGATCCAGGCCTTGGCGACGCGCTTTCATCAAGGTCTGATCATCAATCAATGCTCCAGCAATCTGAGCGCCACCGTCGACACCATCGGTATCACAGACGATCGCTGAAATCCCTCTCGCACCCTCAAGTGCATCCAGTAACGCCAGCGCAAAATGCGCATTGGGGCCACCAATGCCATCCGCAACCACTTTGACGGTTGTTTCACCGCCAGACAATAAACACAGTGGACGTTCAAGCGTCCGATGACGTCGCTGCCACAGCGCCGTTTCAGCCATTACCCGGGCGACGGTGACAGAGTCTCCCTCAATCGAATCCCCTAACAGCCAACACTCCACGCCTTTAGATTCGAGGAAGGCTTGTGCTTGTTTTAATGACTGTGATGGTGCTGCGACGATCGTTGTCGTCACTCGTTGGAAGCAATCTGCGTCCGGCTGCGGCGTCGCATGGTCTCTGTTGGATAACCAAGGCAGCAGTTCATCCAAGAGATCAATCTGATAACGCTTTAATACCTCAATCGCATCGCTCTGATGTGTATTTGCAGGGACTGTCGGTCCAGAGGCGATGAATTCCACACGATCACCGGGAACATCAGACACCAAAAAATTCAACACATGCCCTTGGCAGGCTTCAGCCAGTCGACCACCTTTAACAAGCGATAATTGTTTACGCACGGTATTCAATTCAGAAATTGTGGCCCCTGATGCAAGCAATGCTCGGTGTGTTCGCATTTTTAAATCAGGATCCATCGCTGCAAGTGGTGCAGACATCAGCGCTGACCCCCCACCGGAAATCAGACAGACCAGTCGATCGTCAGGGCCCAGCGATTGAGCCAATGCGAGCGCTGCTTCTGCAGCCTGCAAGCTTCCTGCATCAGGGACGGGATGGGAGGCCTCAATCACAGTGAGCGTGGTCGATACTTGATGACCTTTGGGGATAATACAAAGCCCTTCAATGTCACCAAGGCATTCGGCGGCGGTCGAGGCATGTTGGGCGGCCGCCTTTCCGACAACCAAAAACCGAGTTTTCCCATCAATCGTCGGAAGCTCATTCAGATGCGGAATCAAACATTCCGCCTGCGCAGCCGCGACGGCATGATCAAATGCGACTCGAAGAAGATCAGAAGGATTCAATGATCACGACCTGAGACCGATTCCAGAGTCTGCGGAAGTCGCTCCCGAAGCACGCCGACAGCCAGTGCGCCAAAGACAAGTGCTGAGATATAAAGCGAAGGTGACTGAAGCAGCAACTGAACCGCTGGAAGGATAATCGTAAACAGCGCTGTCAATACAATCACAGCCCCAGCAATCCAATCTTTGGCCAACCCCACCCAAAGGGTTTTAAAGACATAGAGCCCACAAACCATGCCGGAGACAAAAGCCGTCAGGGTATACGCGGCCTTTGATGGATAATAGTGTTGCAGACTCAAACACGCGAACACCATGACTAAACACGCGATCGCGTAAGTGGATGAACGCATTGAACTAGAATGCCAACGCCAAAATCGTCATTGCCATTGCGATCAACATCAGTGCAAAACCGGTATCGCCGTGAGTTAGTTCTTTCAATAATTTCATGAGATCCCTCCTAAGAGGCGTCTTTATACCAAATTTTTCGACAAACATTCAGTGTTTCAAGCACATTCTGATTCGATATACCGGCTTGCTACCCGCGCCATCCAACCATTTTCATCGGTCTCCATTCGCAGGATACGAACCGACGATTCTAGGTCATGAAGCACAGTCTCATTGGCCTGATTACGTGATTCACTGAAGGCTATTGGTAGCCAGAGAGAGCCGTTTGACAAGTCATGATTGATCACGACACCACAATAATTGAGATCAATCGTCTCTTAACACATAAAAAAGGCCCGGAATACCGGGCCTTTCACCATCAGGATTGGTTTTCGATGAGTTTTCCTGTTTCAATCGAAATCGAACGGGGCTTCAATGCCTCCGGCAGTTCACGGTACAGCTCAATATGAAGCAGTCCGTGCTCGAGCCGAGCACCTTTAACGAACACGTGATCGGCCAATTGGAACTTACGTTCAAAACCACGGTTTGCAATTCCTCGATGCAAGAACTTCCGCTCTTCAGCCGACTCAGACTTGTCACCTGAAACGGTGAGCTCGTTCTGCTTAGACTCAATCGAAAGCTCATCATCTGTGAACCCCGCTACGGCCATGATGATTTGGTATTCATCCTCCCCAGTGACTTCAATGTTGTACGGGGGATAGCCTGCACTCTCAACGCGATTCGCGTTTTCAAGCATGCCAGCAAGTCGGTCAAAACCAATGGCTGTACGATATAAGGGTGAAAGGTCTACTGTCATGTGATCCTCCTAAAGCGATCAATATGTGCTCTTCATTACGACAGAGCGGTTTAGTGTTTAAGGCCCAAGATGGCGCCTCAAAATAGAAATGGGATCGCACGACAAATTTTCAAGAGGATGGATTTAAGCGACGTTCGCGTTTCTTTCCAGTGAGATAATAAAGAATTGGAACCACAAACAGCGTCAACACCGAGCTAAAGCCGAGCCCCCAGACGATGGCTGTTGCAACAGGGCCCCAGATCAGCGAAGACCCCCCAAGTCCTGCGGCTAGCGAAAACAGACCCGCAATCGTTGTCAGCACTGTAATCACAATAGGAACGACACGCCGGCGGCCTGCATAGACAGTGGCGTGTTTCAGACTCATTCCAGCGATCAGACGGTCGTTCGCCGCACTGATCAAAACAATGGCCGAATTCACTGCAATTCCAGATAAGGCAACAACTCCATAAAGGGTGTACAGAGACAGCGGATTACCGGTCACAAAAAGACCGAGCACCACTCCTGTAAATGCCAATGGAACGGTCACTAAAATCAATAACGGTTGGCCATAGCTCTTAAACTGAGTTCCCAGAATGAGATACATCACCCCTAAGCCAAATAAGAACAGAATTCCAATAGAGTCGAGGCTCTCCTGAATATCATCAAGCTCTCCTGAAAAATCTAAATTCACGTTGGGATAGGATGGCTGCAACTGAGCCCAAACATCCATCACCGCTTGATTCGCAGTCAAGGTATCGGTGACGGCTGAGTCGATGTCAGCCTCCACAGTAATCGTCCGTCGAAAATTGTAATGACGAATGGTTCCCAGTGCTGGTGCTCGCTCAGCATCCACCAACTCACTTAAAGAAATCATGTCACCGTTAGCACTGGGTAATTGCGTACTTAACAATTTGGAAGGCGACGAGAATTGGCCATCCTCGGCCACCACTCGGATATCTACGGTCTCCCCTTGGTCCTGGACTGTCTCGACAATTTCACCATCGACAAGAATTCGAATATTCCGAGCAATTTCCTGGGGCACCAGACCTGATCGAGCGACTTGATCAGGGTCTAATTTGAGCTGCAGGGCTAAACGACCATCCTGTGCATCATCGGTAATATCTTTGACCCCTGCCGTATTTTGCAGAATCGCCCGAATCTCATCGGCTGCCGAACGGAGTTCAGAAAAGTCAGATCCGCGAACTTTAATCGAGATTGGTTTGGCAGCAGGCGGGCCACCTGCGAGTTCAAGAAAGGTCACCCGAGATGGGCCAGGGACTCGAAGCACCGCTTCACGCATGCCATCGACGATCTCTGAGACTTCTCGACCCTCTGGATGCAACCCAACCAACACTTGACCACGATGGCTTCCGCGCAAAGGCTCGGTCTCGGTGAATTGTTGGCCCGCATAAGCGACGATGCCACGCGCCTCCTCATCAGCTAAATTCGCACGAACCGCTTTTTCGATTTCCAGCGTTAAATCGAGCGTTCGTTCGAGCTTGGTTCCAGGCTCCGTTTCGAGATTGACGTAAAAAACACGAATTGGATCTGAAGCGAAAAAATCGGCACGAATTTGACCGCTGGCCAACAAACCAACCGCTCCAAGAAAAGCAACTCCTGCAATGACCAGGGTCGTGATTGGACGCCGAAGTGCCCGAACTAATGCATGGGTATAGAGATGACGGATGCCACGGTTCAATCGTTGCCGAAATTGCTGCATCTTTCCGGCTGGATTTAAGTGCATCCCCGACCCCAGTACATGACCCGGCAACATCCAAAATGCTTCAACCAAGCTGATCAGTAGCGCAATCGACACCACCAAAGGAATCACCATCATGAATTTGCCAAGAATGCCTGGTAACAGCATCAGCGGCATAAAGGCTGCAACCGTCGTCAAAACCGCAGCCGTGACCGGCGCGGCCGTTTCCGTCAAGGCATCCAACACAGCATTGATCCCGGAAAATCCGCGCTCAACTCGGTAGTAAATGGCTTCAACCACCACAACTGCGTCGTCAACTAACATTCCCAATGCGATCACAACGCCAAGTAACACCGTCACGTTGAGTGTTTGATCCATGCCCTGAAGAATCCAGAATGTCCCGGCTAAAATAAACGGTATCCCGATCGCCGTGAGGACTGCGATCTTCAATCCCAGAAAGATCCAGGCAACCAACAGCACCAGCATCAATCCAATCAGTGCATTGTTTTGCATGATTGTTAGGGCTTTGCGGGTCGGGATCGTCTGATCATCAATCAACTCCAGTCGAGTACCGGTGACTGATTCCAACTCATTCCTGGTGGCTATGTAGTCCTTAACCTCGTCAACCAGCTCCAAGGTATTGGCACCTTCGGCTTTCATGACCGCTAATAACACCGCAGGCTCGCCCGCATATCTCACCAACTCGGATCGCTCTGCTTGGGTGCGCGTGACCCGTGCAACATCACCAATCCGAACGCTGCCATCCCGACCCATAATCGGAAATCGATTGAGATCAAATGCGTCGGTGGATTTCCCTTTCAGCCGGACCAGCCAGTTCGATCCGGCAACATCGAGCTCACCGGCCGCTAAATCCTGAAAATAGGTTTGTACAGTGGACGCCACATCAGAAGGCGCAAGACCAAGTGCAGCCAGCCGGGTGGCGTCAAACTCAATCCGAATTTCTGGATCTGCCATCCCCTGTGTATCGATCCGATCAATCCGTTCACGTCGCTCGAGCTCTTTTTCAATTAGAACGGCTTGCTCACGGAGACTGTCATCGTCACCGGAACCAACAAGCGCCAAAGTCGCCGCTGGAAACGCGTTCGACGAGGTAATCTCGATAAAAATCGGATCCGTTGCTTCAGCAGGAAATTGACCTTCTGCAGTATTCACTTCGCGCCGTAAGTCGCCGAGGCGGCGCTCGAAAACATGCTCTGGAATATCGTCGAAACGCACCAAAATCGAGGCCAGACCTTCGCGCGAATAACTGGAAACAAAATCCAAATGATCCACCCGTTGAATCGCCTCCTCGATGGGATCAGTAATTCGGCTTTCCACATCAAGCGCTGAGGCACCAGGCCATGAGGAGGTAATGACAATCCAATTAAAATTAATCGTGGGATCTTGCTGTCGTGGCAGTGACCAATAGGCAAGAACACCCATCGCCAGGACCAAAATGAATGTGAGATTGGTGAGGACTTTATTGCCGATCAGAAGTCGTGCAAATCCGATCATTGACGAATCACCAAGGTGTCGCCATGACGCGCTTTAAATCGACCTTCTCGAATCAGCGACAACCCCAGAGCAAGGTCTGTCACACGGACTGGCTGTCCGAGCGTCGCATTAGGGCGCTCAATAAATGCTGCTTTGCCGTCGATGGCAGCCATGATTCCGTACTTACGATTGCGTTCAACCAGAAAATCCGCTGGCAATACCCGTGTTTGTGAGCGCATCCGAAGCACCCCAGGGATTCCCGGATCAATCGCAGACTGAGGTTGAAACCGCAGAAGACGGGTGCCAGTTCCCGTATCAACCGCATCACTTTCAACAACCAGTTCGACAATTACCGACTGTTGTCCGGACTGAAATTCAACCCGCTGTGTCGCATCAACGACATGATCAAAAGGAATCCGCGCCCGAATATCAACCGCTGTTGAGACGATTTCAATGATCGGATGACCCACAGAGACACGGGTACCAACAGAAGCCAACTGACTAACGATCACTGCATCAAAGGGTACGCTTACCGTACACCGTGAGACCTGTAATTCCGCTTCTTTGAGTGCGACCTCGCTTGCGTTTAAGGCCACACGCGACTGCTGCAATTCAGTAGCTCGAGTATCTTTCAGCTCTTCGCTCGCAATATTGGTTTCGGCAAGCTTGGCAATTCGCGCTGCTTGACGTTGCCTGAACTGCAGTTGGATTTCAGCCTGCTTGAGATCTTGCAAAGCTAAATCACGACGGAATTCCGTTTCCCGACAATCCAATTGAACCACCGTTGTCCCTTTGGGTACTCGGTCTCCAGGACGGGCTTTGATTGAGAGGATCTCGGCAGAAATTCCTGAAGACAGCAGGCTGGTCTCGATCGGTTCGGCACTTGCTGGAAACTCTGCCGTGACACGCTCTTGCAATTCAGAGACGGGAGCGACCGTCACATAGACTTCGGATGACACCGCTGTGGTGCCGACAAAGTACAACCCAGCCGCCAATATCTTGCCAATCTGCGCCATCACAACCCCTTGTTTTCTGCGATGCAACATACTATGGGGAACGACGCACTCGATTCCAACTTGTTCCGTCGAATCGATAGTCTAGGCGGTCATGCAGGCGTGATGATCGGCCTTGCCAAAACTCGATTCGAGTCGCACGAACCGCATAACCACCCCAGTGTGCAGGCCTCGGCACCTGATCGGGGTACTGAGCTTCAAGCGCGCTCATGGTCTCGGTTAAGACATGGTGAGACTGAATCACTTCAGACTGCCGGCTCGCCCAAGCCCCCAGACGAGAGCCTTTTGGGCGCTCCTGAAAATACTCATCGTTTTCATCGTCACTCAGTTTCTCAACAGATCCTTCAACACGCACCTGACGCTCAAGCTGATCCCACCAAAACACCAATGCTGCTGACGGTGATGCCAACAATTCCTCACCTTTGTGACTTAAATAGTTGGTGTAGAACTTAAAATCACGGTCGTTCTGACCCTTCAGTAGCACAATCCGCGCATGTGGATGACCCATCCCGTCGACGGTCGCCAACGTCATCGCATTGGGCTCCAGCTGACTGGTGCTTTGTGCGTCAGTTAACCAACGAGCAAACAGAGCCAAGGGATCGCTCCCGGCGTCATCCTCCAGCAACTCTCCAACCTGATAATCTCGACGCAGTGTTTTCAAATCACGATTCATCAAATAACTCCAATACCTGACTGATGCGCTCGACACGGCACACTTCAATTCCATTGATCGACTGTTTCGGGGCATTTGCCGCTGGAACAATCGCCTTCGTGAAACCATGCTTGGCCGCCTCACGAATCCGCTCCTGCCCCGATGCAACAGGACGCACCTCGCCCGACAAACCAACCTCTCCAAAAATCACCCAATGTTTTGGAATCGGCCGACCTCGGAAGCTTGAAACACAAGCCAGCAACAAGCCGAGGTCAGCACCTGTTTCGGTGACCTTCACACCACCGACGGCATTCACAAACACATCCTGATCGCCAAGTTGCACATGACCATGACGGTGCAAAATTGCAAGAAGCATCGCCAGACGCTGTCCATCGAGCCCCACAGCAATCCGTTTTGGCGAACCACCAAGACTTGAATCAACTAAGGCCTGCACCTCGACGAGAAGTGGACGCGTTCCTTCCCAGGTACAAATCACCGACGATCCCGGTGCCACACTGTCGGGCCGACTGAGAAAAATCGCCGATGGATTTTTGACTTCACGAAGACCGGTTTCAGTCATCGCAAATACACCAAGTTCTCCGACCGAGCCAAAGCGGTTCTTTTGTGCACGCAAGGTTCGAAAACGCCCGCCACTGTCGCCCTCAAGAAGAAGCGAAGCATCAATGATATGTTCAAGAACTTTGGGACCGGCTAGAGCACCTTCTTTGGTCACGTGACCTACTAGTAACACAATGACCCCTGTGGCTTTAGCGAGTCGCGTGAGCTGTGCCGCAGATTCACGGACCTGCCCGACGCTCCCAGGCGCTCCTGAGAGTGACTCAACTTGCATGACTTGCACCGAATCAACCACGATGAGTGATGGCTTGATCTGCTCGACCATCGCTGCGATCGCTTCAACTCGCGTCTCGGAAACGCATTCTAATTGATCACCGTTAAGTCCCAGTCGTTGCGCACGAAGCGCGATTTGTTCGAGCGACTCTTCCCCGGTGACATACAAACAGGGCTTATTGGCTGACAATAGGGTTGTCACTTGAAGTAATAAGGTACTTTTCCCCGCACCAGGCGCACCACCGAGCAAAATGACCGAGCCGGGAACAAACCCGCCACCGAGCACTCGATCAAATTCTGAATATCCTGAGCTGAGGCGTGCCAGTCTTTCAGGTCGTACGGCTGACAATTTTGAACGTTCAGGGATGGTACCAGCATAACCAACGGGACGCCCTTTGACAGGCTCGGCTGCCTGTACAGATTCCACCAGGGTATTCCAAGCATGGCAACCGGCACATTGCCCGGCCCACTGTGACGAGGTCACGCCACAGTCTTGGCATTGATAGATCGATTTTACTTTTGCCACATTGGCCTCCTGTTCAATACAGGATAGACCAGATTTTAGCCGACAGCGCGCTCGGAACGGCTTGGCATTAAATGTTTAAATTTACGATGGGTTCGAACGGCGTGCTGAACACTCTCTCCGAGGACTTCCAGCACAACTTGGCTCACGAGCCGGTTGGTGAAGCGAGCCATCGTGGCCGTTGATGAATCCAACACCAAATCCAGCGTTCGATGACAGGCTCTTGCCAATGGTGATCCTGTCGGAGCGATCGCAATGAGTCGCGCACCACGCTCGTCAGCCAAAGTCGCTGACTGGACCATGGGCGCTGTTTCACCATTAGTGCACAAAAATAAAAAGAGATCGTCAGGCGAGGCGGTATTCGCTGTGAGCTCTTGAATCACGGCATCGGTATGGACAACGACTGCGATGGGCGCCCCAATAAACAATTCCTGAGCACCTCGAGCCAAGCCAGAGGTCGGGCCCAGCCCGTAGATCAGCAAGCGCCGGCAATCCAGGATTTCACTGATCACGCCGATGAGATCTTGCTCAGGGAGACGCGTTCGTGCACGATTGATTCGCGACATGGCTGTTTCAAACATTTTATCAGCCAGTTGTAAGGTCGAATCAGCATCATCCAGACCGCGAACTTGGAAATTGGCTGGGTTCGCCAGAGTCTGAGCAAGACGCAGTTTAAAATCCGGAAACCCTCTGCAACCCAGCGAACGACAAAAACGATTCACGGTCGGCTCAGAAACTCCTGCAGCTGTCGCCAGCCGGGCAATACTTAGATGCACAGAATGCTCGGGATCCGCTAAGATCGTCTCAGCTACCGCACGCTCAGATTTGCTGAGACTTGATAGTGAGGCGCGCACTTGATCGATCATTGTGTCGCTCCTTTGTAATTCTTCACATAATATTGAGCACACTCACGTCGGATTCCATCCGACTACCTAGGAGAATAAACAATGTTCAATCGTAGGACAATCTTGTTTGGGATTTTCATGTGTTTTGGCCTCATGAAAGCACAGGCCAATGGCCTGACTAACCTGCAAGATCAGCCATCAACGATCCAAGGTCCGGCCGTCGTTAATTTCTGGGCCACTTGGTGCGCACCCTGCATTAAAGAATTGCCTGATCTCGAACTACTCGGCCAAAAACTCAATGGACAGGCAACGGTGTATCTTGTGAATTTTGGTGAAAACACCAAAACAATCGAGGCTTTTAAAGCGAAAAAACCCGAGCTTTTCGGCGACCACACCGTGCTGTTGAAAGACGCAAAGATGTCAGGTCTTAAAGTGTATGGCTTACGAGGCGTGCCAACGACTGTATTAATCAACACATCCGGCGAAGCCGTGGAAAGCATTCAAGGGATGAAAGACTGGGGTGCAGATGACATCGTCAGTGAAATTAAAGCGAAGATTTTGCCTTAATCGCTTTCTCAAGCTCTTCAAAACTCGGGAATTGTGACAACACGATTGGATCCATTCCCGGGTGATTCACGACATAAAGCGGCACACCGACCCGGTCAAAAGCATTCAGGTATTCCGTGATTAACGGATCATAGCGGGTCCAGTCGCCGGTCATACGAATCACTCCATAAGACTCAAACAATTGATCAACAGCCTCTGTGGTTAATAGCCGTTTCTCAGTGACTTTACAGGTAATGCACCAGTCGGCGGTCATGTTAATAAATACCGTCCGTCCATCATCGACGTGTGCTCGTAGGGCACTTGAAGCGTAGGGCTCTGAATCAACATCAACCACAGCCTGTTCTGAGGGGGTAGGTGTGAGCTGAGACAAACTTGGGATTGCCGACAAAGAGGCGATGACTGCCAACACGCCGAGCACGTGCGACAAACGACTACCGCCTTTCACGAGCCAAAGGCCAAAGACCAAGAGCAACAGTCCGCCGAGCATTATGGCGACAACATCCGATGAGGTTTGCCGTACGAGCACCCACAACAACCAGATGGCCGTTGCAAGAATCGGAAACGCCAGGAATTGTTTGAGACGAATCATCCAATGACCCGGGCGTGGCAATCGGCTCGCCAGTTGAGGACGTAGTGCAAAAATAAGCATGGGAAGCGCCAACCCGAGACCCAGTGCCGAAAAGACAATTAACGTGATCCACCAAGGCTGAGTCAGGGTGTATCCCATCGCAACACCCATAAAGGGCGCGGTACAGGGAGTTGCCACCACAACGGCTAGTACGCCGGTGAAAAACTCTGCGCGACCAGAATGACCTTCGGTCAAATTTTGACCAACACCCGAGAGCGCCATGCCGAATTCAACCCAGCCATACAACCAGAGCCCCAAAATCACGAAGACATAAACCAAGAGGCCCACAAACCAGGGGGTCTGCAGTTGGAATCCCCAACCAATCTGGGCGCCACCTGCTTTCAGTCCGACCATGATCGATGCCAAAACTAGCATTGTGACTAAGATGCCCGCTGTATAGAGCCAAGCGCCTTTTTGAACTTCATGCCGCTCTTTGCTCGCTTTGCCCGCGATGGAGAGTGCTTTGATGGACAGCACAGGGAAAACACAAGGCATCAAATTCAGAATCAAGCCACCGGCTAACGCCATCAAAAGTACCAATCCCAGAGAGAGGTTCTGCTGCTTTGCTGAAGGAACGAGCAAGTTAGGATCAAATGGGATGCGCACACTGCCTGTTTCAAGACCAACCACCCATGAGCCGACTGCAAAATCGGCAGGATTCAGTGTCCGATCGAAGGTAATCAAGACACCGTCACTCAGAGACTCAACACGTTGCACCAAGCCGAGCGTTTCCCCAGCACTCTCAGGCATCACGTCTTTCACGTTCAATTCTGTCAGTCCAGAGATCCAAACAGACTGAGCGCCGGCAAAATTCACAGTCGCCGGGAAGTCAGTGGGTACAGCAGCGCGTGCAGCATCGATCTTCTGGACCCATGGTGATCGGCGCGCTTCGCGCTCAGAACCCATCACAGGGAGTGAAAGACTCACGACTTGGCTTTCAGGAATACAAATATCTCGGCAGACCAGCCATCGCGCCTCACCCGTCAACGACCACTGACCAGAGATGGTCTCAGGGACTGTGACCTGAAATGGATGCAGCACCTCTTCCATATACCCGTAAGTGAGAAGACTCGTGTCTCCACCAAACGGCTTCGTTTTTGCGACAGGGAAGAGAAGTTCTGGCTGAATATCTGTTTCCCCATCATTCAGCTCAAGGGTGGGCGGCAAGCCTGTTGAACCTGCATTTTTCCAATAGGTATTCCAACCGTCAGCGATTTCAAGTGATAACCCAAACCACAGCGTCTCTCCTGGAACAACCGATTCGACGGGGGCAATCAAACGCGCTGTCACTTGATTCGCCTGTGTGAGAGAGGGCAAGACAGCAAACAGAGAATAAATACAAGCTTTCAAAATCCATTTCATGAGGCGAGATTAGCTGATTGACTTCATCAAAAAACTGTATTTTTATACAGTAATGAAAACAAATATTTTACGCCCACTATTTGATGCCGGAAAGTTATGGCAAGGCAGCACAAAAACAGCGATCGAGGTCACGGATACTGGATTTCCTGAGCTCAATCAGCATTTTTCAGGCCATGGTTGGCCTGCTCATATGTTGATTGAAATCCTGACAGACGATTTGCTCTCTGCACCCATGCAATGTGCATTTGCCACATGGACTAAGCAACAGGATGCACGCTGGATCGCTTTGGCCAATCCTCCACTGTCGCCCTGCACTGAACGATTCATGCAAGAAGGCATTGATCCACAGAAAGTCGATGTCTTAAACGTCCCTGATGATCAATTAGCTTGGTGCTTGGAACAGTTAGCCAACACTCAATCAATGCGTAGCCTGATTGCATGGGAAAACGAGCCTTTCACTTCAACCCAGCTCAGACGTTTACAGCTCGCCTGTCAGCGAGGACACACTCAACTCTTTCTAGTCAGATCTCTCAAACATCAAATTCAAGCATCTCCAGCGCCTGTACGCGTGACAATGCAATCATTATCAAACGGCTTTGAAATCACTGTATTCAAACAGCCAGGCACCAATGCACGACCGCCTCTTGTGATTCCGTCGGAATTGCACTGGATTACCAAGGCCCATCCTACACGGCGAAAAACGAGCATACTTCAGGAAACAGCAGGCCTCCACTGATGGTCATTTACGCCTACTTAACCTTTCCAGATTTACTCTTGGATGCCCAAGGCATCTCTCATCACGACGAATGCATTGCAATCCATCATCAAGGACAAATCATGCAATGCTCCGAAAAATCGATATTAGCTGGAGTGATGCCAGGCATGACTCTTAGTATGGCGCTCACCCTATGTCCAAAGCTCCTCGCTCAAACCTACCAACCGGATGCCGAAAGACGGCTACTGCACCGCTTAGCGCTTTGGGCATACCAATACTCACATCAAGTGGCGATCTGGAAAAAAGGCCTTTGTATTGAAGTCTCAAAAAGCAAATTTCTCTTTGGTGACTTAAGTGCGCTGACACAAACTCTTAAGCAAGCATCTGTGTCACATCACTTCAGGATTCATCTTGCTTTTGGCTACTCGCCAGAAATGGCGGCGCTCTTTGTCAAAGAAGGCCTCAGACCAAAAGAGCACGCTTTTGAAAAAACAGTCAGTCGTCTCTCAATCGACGTCGCTGATATTCCAGCCGAGCAGATCAAACGGCTCAAAAATATGGGATTTCGAACCATTGGTGATTATTTCAGCGCTCCCTCCCGAGCCAGACAAGCTCGCATCCATCAAAATACTTTTCTCTATTTCAATGCGGTCGCAGGGCGTCATCAAACGCCTTTAACCTGGTTCACACCACCACCTGTTTTTCATCAGTCTCTTGAATTCTTACGAGGATTAGAGTCCGTTGACATGCTCCGGTTCCCGATTCATCGACTGACCCAAGATGCCTCTCATTGGCTCAAACAACGCCTCTGCACCACAAGCCATATGCGATGGGAAATCACCTTGGAAGACCAACAAATCGAACATTTACATATTGTTCTCAATAGCCCCGTCAATGCCGCTTCCGCACTCGCCGATCCGACGTGGATCCGACTTGAACAATTACAGCCTCGATCCCCAATGACAGGGATTTGCTTACATATTCAACAGGTGCACCAGTCTAGCCCACCAAAACAGGACTTGTTTGTGAAGGCACATGATACGGATCGAGATCAACTCATCGACCGCTTAACTGCACGTCTTGGCTCTGAATGCATCAAAACACCATGTCGACAACAAGACCCTAGGCCTGAATATGCGAATCAACTAAATACCAGAGCAACAGTCTATCCATTGCCGCATCTACCTCCGCGCCCTATTTGGTTATTACACCCTCCCGAGGCACTCGGAGCTTCTCCTGAGAACGCAGGACATCGACTCCTGCAAGGGCCAGAGCGAATTGAATCTGGATGGTGGGATTTTGAGCCTACCTGCCGACGATATTGGATTGGATTATTCCAACAAAGACGGATCAGCTGGATCTACCAAGATCAACACTCGAAAAGTTGGTGGCTAGCCGGTTGGTTCAGTTAACAACGGTGACAACCTGCTAAACTCTCGGCCTCACTTGGAAGGATCATTGTGTGGATCTGAATCGATTCAACCCTCGACAGCGCGAAGCCATTACCCACGTTGGCTCACCACTTCTGGTGCTTGCCGGCGCTGGCAGCGGAAAAACTAGTGTCATTACACATAAAATTGCATGGCTGGTTCAAGAAGCCGGGATTCCTGCCCGCCACATTACGGCTGTGACTTTCACCAACAAAGCCTCTCGTGAAATGCGTGAGCGGATTGGGAATGTTGCGCGCAAAGATCAAATTCGCGGTCTCACTGTCTCAACATTCCATACATTTGGATTGAATTTGTTACGAAGGGAAGCCGCATACGCCGGTCTCAAATCTGGGTTTTCCATTCTGGATGCGGAGGACGCAAAATCCGTCTTATCAGATTTACTCAAACGGGAATCGATCGACGATCGCGACGTCACCTCAAGCGTTCAGCACACCATTTCTCAGTGGAAAAATGATGGCTTATCACCAGAACAAGCCATGCTCCAAGCGACCAATCCTCAAGCGGTATTGGCCGCAAGCGCCTATGTCGAGTACGACCGTTATCTCAAAGCTTGTAATGCTGTTGATTTTGATGACCTCATTTTAAGACCTGTTGAGCTGTTCCGTCATAAACCGGACCTTCTGGCCAAGTGGCAAGCGAAAATTCGTTACCTATTGGTCGACGAATATCAAGATACCAATGGGATTCAATATGAGTTGGTGAAGCGGCTGACACAAATCTCTGGCGCCCTCACCATCGTCGGTGACGATGATCAATCAATTTATGCCTGGCGAGGCGCTCGTCCAGAAAACTTAAACGAACTCAATGTGGATTTTCCAACTCTCAAGGTGATCAAGCTCGAACAAAATTATCGGTCAACCCGAGTGATTTTGGAGACCGCGAATGCCCTAATCGCAAACAACCCGCATATTTTCGAAAAAACACTTTGGAGTGATAAGGGTTTCGGCGATCGAATCGAAATATTACCAACAAAAACAGATGAAGATGAGGCAGAGCGAATTGCTTCGATGATCTTAGAGCGGAGACTCAACCAGAAAAAACAGTTTTCAGATTTTGCAGTTTTGTATCGGAGTAATCATCAAGCTCGGATCCTTGAGTTCAAGCTTCAACATTTTAAGATCCCCTACAAACTCAGTGGCGGAACCAGTTTTTTCGCGCGCTCAGAGATTCGAGATCTGATGTCGTATCTTCGGATCTTGATCAATCCCGATGACGATAATGCCTTGCTACGCATCATCAATGTCCCCCGCCGCCGGATCGGACCAACCACTCTTGAAGTGTTAGGTCGATATGCGCAGGAGAGAAATCAGCCACTCTATGCCTGCATTTCAGAAATGGGGCTGACATCCCGACTGGATCCAGAGGCTGCAAGACGACTCTCTCAATTTCAGGAGCTGATCGAAGTCGCCCGACGAGACCTACTGGTAGGTCAGGGGATGCAGGCGATTGAAGCACTGATTGAAGGAATCAACTACCGTGGCTGGCTGTCTGACCAAAGTTCTTCAGAGCCTATGGCTGAACGTCGCTGGGGCAACGTCTTGCAGTTACTTGAAGCACTCAAAAAAGATTTGAAGAATAGTGACAATGACACTGAAACGGCTGATGAGATGGATTCTGACGATACGGCCATCGAGGCCGCCATTCGGAAACTCGTTCTCCGTGACATACTGGAACGCGAAGAAGAGGAAGACGATAGCGATCGAGTCCAACTAGCAACTTTACATGCTGCGAAAGGACTGGAGTTTCCAGATGTTTTTCTGATGGGCGTTGAGGAAGAACTTCTTCCACATAAAAACTCAGTCGAAGCAGATACGATCGAAGAAGAGCGCCGTTTAATGTACGTCGGCATTACTCGAGCCAAACAACAATTAACGATCACCTATGCCAAAAAGCGGAAGCAATTTGGTGAGTTTCTGGAAACAACTCCGAGTCGCTTCTTAGATGAATTACCCGATGAGCATGTTCATTGGCATGGCCGTGATGAACTGGATCCAGAGGTGGCCCGACAGAAAGGGCAAGACACTCTATCGGCGCTTGCGGCCATGTTGAAAGGTGAGTC
>JAHEDY010000008.1 GCA_024640985.1 Gammaproteobacteria bacterium | reverse complement strand
GGCGTACCAGGCACATGCTTTTCGGTAGCTTACGCAATGCTCATCCCAGCTTACTTCTCAATGTGGATGGCTGGTCGGTTAGTGAAGCCATACCTGAATGGGCATCTTTCCGGTTTTGCGGTGTTCTTTGGATTCGCGATGGTTGGAACCTTTGTCTGCGAACTGATTTCGAGTGGAAGCTTCTATCTGTGGTCAGGGAATTTTGAGCCAACCATGGCTGAGTTCATGAGCCGTGAACTGATGTATGCACCAGCTGCATTTTCAAGCTCAGCCTATTGGGCTGTCGCGTTCATCGTGGCAAGTGCCTTGTATCGCATGTATTTGCAAGCAAAGGCACCAGCAGCACTACCCCACTGACTTTTTACTCTTCATTGGGCCGGATGCGTTTTTCAACATCAATTTAAGATCGGGCGGATCAAAGTATCCGCCCTCTTCATCATGGATCCAATACTTTTCCTTGGGCGGCTGATTAACCGTTGATAGGATCTCGTCGGTACGACCTTCAACTTGCCATAAGTCATAGCTCAATTGCATTCTGCACCAGAGACTTGGCGAACCACCGATAATTGCACTGAGCCGGATCGCCATCTCGGGGGATATTCCCGATCTAAGGTTCGCAATGTCAGATAACTGCTTACGCGAACAACCGAGATACCCGGCCGCTTCTGTGATGGTCCAACCGAGTACTTCGATATCCTCCCGAACCTGACGGCCGGGAGGAGGAGGATTAAACATACGCATCAATCAAATCTCCTAGTGACAATCCAACAAATCCAGATCGTGGGCGCCTTCGCCATCAACCCATCGAAAAATAATTCGATAGTTTGCTGAGATTCGAACAGACCAAAAACCGTTCAAGTTTCCGCGCAAACGATGCAGACGATCTTGAGGCCTCATAAATTGCTCGAGCGAGTAGGCATCATCTAAACGGGAAAACACACTTTCCACACGAGCTTAGTTTGCAAACCTAAGAACGCGAACGAATCCCGACCTATAAAACCGAGCTAGACGCTTCGATTTAAAACTCACTATTCCCGAGAAGTGTCACCTCTCACCGATCAAATTCAAGCTGGCTGATTGATGAGAAGTTAGTAGAAATTTCGAAGAGAAGAGCTGACTTGGACTTGAGTCCAAGTCAATTACTTAAGAAACTGAACGCTTTGCTGCTTCCAGTGTATTGGCTAAAAGACAGGCAATTGTCATCGGACCAGGGCCACCGGGTACGGGGGTGATTGCTCCAGCCACAGTGGACGCATCATCAAAATCGACATCACCAACAAGTCGGCCTTTCCCATCGTCGGTTTCGATGCGGTTAATCCCAACATCCAAAACGATAGCACCAGGCTTGATCCAGTCCGCCTTGACCATCTGCGGACGACCAACTGCCGCAACCAAAATATCCGCCTGACGGCATACGCTTGGCAAATCCTTGGTCTTTGAGTGCGCAATAGTGACAGTAGCTGATTCATTCAAGAGAAGAGCAGCCATCGGACGACCTACGATGTTCGAGCGACCAATCACGACCGCATTCTTACCCGCAATATTTGGCTCAACGGATTTCAGAAGCTTCAGACAACCAAGCGGCGTACATGGAACAAAAGGCTCGCCACTTGTCCATAACTCACCCACGTTACTGGTATGGAAGCCATCAACATCTTTCGCCGGAGCAATCGCCTCAATCACATCTTTCGAGTCAAGATGATCCGGCAGTGGTAACTGAACCAAAATGCCGTGCACCTCTGGATCATCATTCAGTGACTTGATCAAAGCCATCAGCGACTCCCGAGAAGTTGATGCGTCCAACACATGGTGGAATGAGTTCATGCCACAGGCTTCTGTTTGTTTTACCTTGTTTCTCACATAAACCTGGCTTGCGGGATCTTCCCCGATGAGAACCACAGCCAACCCAGGAGTCACGCCATGGGACGCTTTCAGCGCACTCACCCCCTCGGCGACTTCCTGGCGAACCTGTTCGGCGAAGGCTTTACCGTCAATTCGAAGAGCCGTCATTTTAATACCACCGTCTTATGACCATTTAAGAACACACGATGTTCACTGTGCGCTTTCACGGCACGGGAGAGCGCGTAGTTTTCCATATTTCGGCCTGTTGCTAATAATTGATCCGGACCAAAGGTGTGATCCACCCGAGCCACCTCTTGATCGATGATCGGACCCTCATCCAAATCTGCTGTCACATAATGTGCTGTCGCACCGATAGCCTTCACGCCTCGCTCAAAGGCTTGATGATACGGACGTGCGCCTTTAAAACTTGGCAAGAATGAGTGATGAATATTGATACAGCGACCCGCCAACTCCTGACAGAGTTCATCCGATAACACTTGCATATATCGCGCAAGAACAACCAAATCAACATCGTGTGCGTCGATCAAATCGCGAATCCGATCTTCCTGAGCGGCCTTCGTTGCCAGTTTGGATTGACCCGTTGGCAACACTTCAAAAGGTGCCTGATGAAACCGTGCCAAAGGTTCCAAGTCGGGATGGTTGGAAGCGACGGTTGTGACGGCAATGTTGAGTTCGCCGGTCTGCTTGCGATACAGCAGATCATTTAAACAATGATCAAACTTCGAGACTAATATCAGCGTTCGATGCGGGATCGATGGATCAATAAACTTCCACGTCATTTCGAAGCGTGCGCCAATCTCTGAAAACATCTCCGAAAGCTGCTCAGGACTCGATCCAGAATCCGGCTTAAAAAACTCGGCTCGACAGAAAAAACGCCCGGTCTGAATATCATCAAACTGAGACAGTTCTGTAATAAAACATTCCTGATCAGCCAAAAAACCAGTAATGGCCGCAACGAGACCAGTCCGTCCCGGACAGGTAATCCGTAGCAAATAACGAGCGGTATTCTTCATTCCTATCCTTAGGCTTTGGGAAGCGTCACTCCAGTTTGACCTTGATACTTACCACCACGGTCACGGTAAGTGGTCAGACATCGCTCATCGGACTGGAAAAAGAGCATTTGCGCGACGCCTTCATTGGCGTAGATTTTTGCCGGCAGGTTCGTCGTGTTGGAAAACTCAAGTGTGACATGTCCCTCCCATTCCGGCTCGAGAGGCGTGACATTCACAATAATTCCACAACGGGCGTAAGTGGATTTGCCTAAGCAAATCGTTAAAACATCTTCCGGTATTTTGAAATACTCAACCGTTCGCGCAAGTGCAAACGAGTTCGGTGGAATGATGCAAACATCTGATTTGATATCAACAAAGCTTTTCTCGTCGAAGTTCTTCGGATCAACAATGGCTGAGTGAATATTGGTGAACACCTTAAATTCATCAGCGCACCGGACATCATAGCCATAACTTGATGTTCCATAAGAAATCAATTTCTCACCATCTCGGTCACGAATTTGCCCGGCTTCAAATGGCGAAATCATCGATTGGGTTTCAGCCATTTGCTGAATCCAGCGGTCGGATTTAATAGTCATGGATTACTCGTCAGTCCCTTGGGTTTTGGTAATGAGGTTGCTCGAGCCACTGCGTTCGGCAAAAAGCGCCAAACGCGCAGCCGTTCGACGTGCGATATCTCGGTAAGACTGAGCAATCGACCCGTTAGGGTCACTGATCACGGATGGCTTACCGATGTCGGTCTGCTCTCGGATACTCAGATCCAATGGCAGCGCACCCAACAGTTCAGTGTCATATTCTGCCGCAATTCGATCGCCACCGCCTTCCCCAAATAAATGTTCGGTGTGACCACATTTCGAGCAGCGGTGCAGAGACATATTCTCAATCACGCCAAGAACAGGCACTTCAACGCGCCGAAACATCTCGATTCCTCGGCGAGCATCAAGCAGCGCAATGTCTTGAGGAGTGGTGACCACAACAGCACCATTGACGGGAACTTGCTGGCTCAGAGTGAGCTGAATATCACCCGTCCCTGGCGGTAAGTCGATGACCAAATAATCGAGGTTGCCCCAGTTCGTTTGCCGGAGCATTTGCGTGAACGCACCACTGACCATCGGCCCCCGCCAGATCGTCGGCGACCGTTCGGTCAATAAAAACGCCATCGACATCACCGGAATACCATGGGCAATGACCGGATTGAACGACTTTCCATCAGGAGTTTCTGGCCTCTGGCCTTGAACGCCCAACATCAATGCCTGCGATGGACCATAGATATCCGCATCCAACAGGCCAACGCGCGCACCCTCTGCCTGAAGCGCTAACGTCAGATTAACAGCGGTTGTTGATTTACCTACTCCACCCTTACCAGAGGCCACACAAATGACCTGGCGAACCCCAGGAATCGACTCAGTGCCTTCACGCGCGGCAACCACAGGAACTTCGTGCCGAACACGAATAAAGGCCTCTCGAACCTCTTTGATCCCCTCCAATTTGGGCTTCAACTGCTTCACCAGCGACCGTGTCATTCCGGCAAGCGGATACTTAAACGTGAGCTCGATATCAAGCTCACCCTCTTTCAGCTCGCAGCGGGTCAATACCCCACTGTGACCCAAATTACTCTCACGGTAAGGGTCATCGTGTTCAGAAAGAATGGCTATGACGCGGTCATGGATGGAAGTCGACAAATTCATCTCCGTTTTCGTTAACAGGCGGCCAAAAATACAGTCAGTACCGGTATACTTGGGGATTCACTTGCATTGCAACAAGGAATTTACTCTGTGCCGACAGACAGACGCACCATATTAGTTACCAGCGCCCTGCCCTATGCCAACGGATCAATTCATTTAGGCCACATGCTTGAGTATATCCAAACTGACATCTGGGTTCGCTACCAAAAGCAATCAGGGAACCTTTGCGTCTATGTTTGCGCTGACGATGCGCACGGTACAGCGATCATGCTCCGCGCACAAACGCTCGGGATAACACCCGAGGAATTAATCGCTGACGTCAAAGCGGAACACGAGGCAGATTTTAGCGGATTCCATATCGGTTTTGATCACTATTCATCGACCCATACGGATGCCAATCGATATTACTCCGAACTCATTTACTCCCGAGTCCGTGACGCCGGCGGCATTGCCGTTCGCACCATTTCACAGTTGTTTGACCCAGAAAAAGAGTTATTCCTCGCCGATCGCTATGTGAAAGGTGTCTGTCCAAAATGCGGGGTCGATGATCAATACGGGGATAATTGTGAAGCCTGTGGAGCAACCTACCAGGCATCGGAATTAAAGAATCCGAAATCCACCTTATCAGGAGAGACACCGGTCCTCAAAGACTCCCAGCACTTGTTCTTTGAGCTTGGCCAACACACGGATTTCCTCAAAGAGTGGACAAGATCGGGCCGACTACAACCGGAAGTGGCAAACAAACTCGCGGAATGGATCGATGGAGGTCTGAAAAGCTGGGATATCTCGCGTGATGCACCCTATTTCGGGTTTGAAGTCCCGGATCACCCTGGCACCTATTTCTATGTCTGGCTGGACGCACCCATTGGTTACATGGGTGCTTTCAAAGAATGGTGCGACGCCCATGACTTCGATTTCGATTCGGTCTGGAGTCCCGAGAGTGACGCTGAGGTGTACCATTTCATTGGTAAAGATATTGTCAACTTCCACTGCCTGTTTTGGCCAGCCATGTTGCATCAAGCCAATTTCCGAACGCCGACCGGAGTGAATGTGCATGGGTTCGTCACCGTCGATGGTCGCAAGATGTCCAAATCTCGCGGAACCTTTATCAAGGCTCGCACCTACCTGGATCATTTGGATCCAGAATATTTGCGGTATTACTTTGCAACCAAACTCTCAGCGCGTGTTGAGGATATTGACTTATCACTCGAAGATTTTGTCCAGAAAGTCAATTCAGATCTGGTTGGAAAACTCGTGAATATCGCGAGTCGCACGGCAGGCTTTATTAGCAAGAAATTTGACGGACGACTGTCCTCTGAGCTAGCCAATCCTGATCTGGTTGAAGCGATTCGAGCAAAGGGCCCTGATATCCGGGAGGCTTTCGAAAATCGAGAATTCTCTAAGGCGACTCGCGAGATCATGGCGCTTGCCGATGATGTCAATGCCTGGATCGCTGAAGTGGCTCCCTGGCAGCTTGCAAAAAATGAGGCAACACTTCCTGATGTGCAACCCATCTGCACCACAGCAATCAACGCCTTCCGTTTATTGGTGTTGTACCTCAAACCTGTGATGCCAATGCTCTCGGACAAAGTTCAGACCTTTTTGCAGGTTGATCGTCTCGACTACGAGAGTCTTAATCACACCCTACTCGATCACCAAATCGAGGCATTCACACCCTTAATCACACGGATTGAAATGAAGGATGTCGAAGCCATGATCCAACCTGAAGTGACAGAGATCAAAGACACAACACAAACGTCAACGCCAAGTGGTATCGAACCCATCGAGGCCGAGTGTACGATTGATGACTTTGCTAAAGTCGATCTACGGGTGGCAACCATTGTGTCGGCTGAAGCAGTTGAAGGTGCCGATAAACTTCTCAAACTGATACTCGATCTCGGTGGTGAGCAACGGCAAGTATTCAGTGGAATCAAAGCAGCCTATCGAGCGGAAGATTTGGTCGGACGGCAAACCGTCATGATCGCCAATTTGGCACCACGAAAAATGAAGTTCGGATTATCCGAAGGGATGGTACTCGCGGCAGGCCCCGGTGGATCGGAGATTTATCTGTTAGAACCTGATCAGGGCGCAAACGCGGGACAACGTATTCGCTAGTGAGGGATTGATGGGACACATCAGTAAAGCAGTTGTTCGAGAAGCAGGGACCTCTAAGTTTTACAATGCCGTCGAAACGGAAGGTCATGCATTTGTGATGGATGAGCCCGAATCGATGGGTGGGACCAATATTGGCCCTGCACCCTTTAATCTCATCGCAGCAGCGCTCGGTGCGTGCACCAATATGACGCTTCGTATGTATGCGGATCTGAAACAACTGCCCTTGGATGAAGTGGACACTGAAGTCACACATAGCCCATCCACAGAAGGCCACCATTTTCAACGTATCATCACACTCACCGGTGCACTGACAGAGACACAAAAGCAACGTCTCTTGGAGATTGCCAATAAATGCCCAGTGCATCAATTGCTGGTGTCTGGTGCAGCGGTGACCTCCCAGCTCTCGGGAGAGATCGCTTGACCGATTTGTTGCTGATCATCGTTTCAGCAGCCTTGGTCAACAACTTCGTGTTGGTCCAATTCTTGGGCCTCTGTCCATTTATGGGCGTCTCCAATCGAATCGATAGCGCCTTAGGGATGTCTCTGGCAACGACATTTGTGCTAACCCTGTCGTCGGTTGTCGCTTACCTCCTCCAGACATTACTACTGATCCCACTCGATGCCATGTGGCTCCGGACACTGGCGTTTATTGTAGCGATTGCTGTTGCAGTTCAGTTCACAGAACTCGCGATCAAAAAGACATCACCACTATTGCATAGCGTGCTCGGCATCTACCTACCACTGATCACAACAAACTGCGCGGTCTTGGGCGTTGCCTTGCTCAATACCAACCGGGCACACACGTTGGCTGAAAGTGCATTTTATGGGATCGGTGCCGCGCTTGGTTTCTCATTGGTTCTCATTGTGTTTGCAGGGATTCGAGAACGTCTGCAACTGTCAGATATCCCACAACCCTTTCAGGGCGCATCAATTGCCCTAATCACTGCAGGCTTTATGGCACTGGCCTTGATGGGCTTTAGCGGGATGATTCGGCTGTGATCGACCTTCTTGTCACAGTAGGCTCCGGTGTCATCGGTTTAACAGTGATTGGTTTCGCAGGAGGCGCACTGCTTCAATATGCATCCAAGGCCTTTAAAGTTGACGGAAATCCCCTAGTTGAATCGATCGATGAATTACTCCCACAAACACAGTGTGGCCAATGCGGACATCCTGGGTGCAAACCCTATGCAGAGGCCATTGCACATGGAGAATCCATCAACCGTTGCCCACCCGGTGGCCAGACCACAGTTGATCGGATTGCCTCATTATTAGGTGTGGAATCGCTCCCCCTCGATGCCGACACAGCGGCTGCTGATCAGGATTTAGTGGCACTCATCATTGAGGAAGAATGCATTGGCTGCACCAAGTGCATTCAGGCATGCCCAGTCGATGCCATTGTCGGCGCGGCTAAACTCATGCATACCGTGATCGTCGATGATTGTACCGGTTGCGATCTTTGTATCGATCCCTGTCCAGTGGATTGCATTGACATGGTCGAACGCCCAAAAGCCGCAGACTACTGGACTCCGATCCATCCAAAAGTCATTTCAACGGATCGCTTCGGACAGATCGAGATGCAGCATGGCTGAGTATCAGATCCGACGCTGTGATCGCCACCTGACAGGCGGCATTCACCCAGAGACCCATAAACAGTTATCCACTGCCGAACCCTGCGAGTTTGTTGATACTCCGACACGATTGCTGTTCCCCATTCATTTTTCTGGAGGTGGGCCTGGCAAAGCATTGGTTGGCGTCGGTGATCCCGTGGCCAAAGGGACCCCCATTATCCGTTGTCAAAGTGGCATTGTGCATGTGGCATCGAGAGCGGGGACGGTTCTCGACGTGACAGACCACGCCATGACACATCCGTCACCAGAACAGAGTGCTTGCATCGTAATCGAGCCCAATGCCTCGGATCTTCAGGATTATCTGAGTCCAATGAATTGGCCTTTTGATGCCAAGGCTTTACGAGAGCGAGCCATCGAAGCCGGTATCCTAGGGCTCGGTGGTGCCGGCTTCCCGAGCTTCAAAAAATGGTCAAACAGAACACAAACCTTGATCATTAATGCCGCAGAATGCGAGCCATACCTCACCGCTGACGACACACTCATCCGCATTGATACGCATTCGATGATTCGTGGCGCTTGCCTGTTGTCGCGAACGCTTGATATCCAGACGATTGTGATTGGCATCGAAGATAACAAACCTGAGGCATTACAAGCCATCGAAGGTGCTCTCAAAGAATCTCGGTCGGATTGTTTTTTTGATATCGTTCTACTCGACACGAAATACCCCTCAGGATCAGCCAGACAATTGGTTTGGTTGACCCTCGGTATTGAAGTTCCCACCGGATCACGTTCTGTTGAGGCGGGCGTGATCGTTCACAATCCTGGGACACTTGCCGCTCTGTCTCGGGCCATCGACGGCAAACCAATCACCGATCGTATTGTCACCTTAACCGGTGAATCCTTGACCCGCCCAAAAAATGTGATCGCACCCATCGGCACACCCATTAGCCACTTAATTGAAGCAACTGACACCAACCCTCAATCTCTACACTCGGTGATTGTCGGTGGTCCAATGATGGGTTATCGAATCACGGACTTCAGTGCAGGAATCACAAAGACCACCAATTGTCTGTTAGCGCGAGAGGTTGAAATTCAACCAGAATCGCCCTGTATCCGCTGCGGCGCCTGTGCAACCGTTTGTCCAGTCAGGCTCCAACCACAACAAATGGTTGCTGCACTGAAGGGTGAGGCATTGAGCCGGGCAATCCATGAAGGCCTCGGTGACTGTATCGAATGCGCAGCCTGCAATGCAGTGTGCCCAAGCAACATCCCACTCGCCGAATGGTTTCGCCGAGGCCGCTTTGAGATGAAAGAGAACGCGCGCGAACATCAACAGGCATCAATTGCTCGTGAACGATTCGAAGCAAGGAATACTCGACTCGAGCGCCTGGCGAAAGAGCAAGAGGCAAAACGTGCCGCCAGAAAAGCGAAAAGTGCAGATGCGCTGAATAAAGCGCGAAAGGCGCGGGAAGAGATCTCATGATGCATCGGCCCGCCTATCCACCCAGAGAGACCCGTTTGGTCATGCGGTCTGTGCTAATCGCTTTACTTCCCGGCATCGTGGCAATGAGCATTGTTTTCGGTGCTGGGGTTTTGTTGAATCTCGCCACCGCCATTGTGACTGCCCTCCTTTCAGAGGCCTTGTGCCTGAAATTACGACATCGAAGCATTCAGCCGCGCTTGTCTGATTGGTCTGTGGTCCTGACCGGGGTCTTGGTCGCACTTTCGCTGCCGCAAGCCGCCCCTTGGTGGCTCACCATCGCTGCGACTGCATCTGCTGTCATTTTGGGTAAGCACCTCTACGGCGGCCTTGGCCAAAACCCTGTTAATCCTGCAATGCTCGGCTATGCACTGATGCTCATCTCTGCGCCAGTGGCAATGACCACGCTTTGGGTCGACCCACTCAACCCGCCGGATTTTGCAGCTGCTTGGATGGCCTTTATCGGCCACCACAGTGATGCCTACACCGGCGCCACCACATTAGAACTCTACCAATCGGATTTTCGTGCACTGACAGCATTAGAGGCGAAACAATACCCCCTGTTTGCCAAGGCGCAACTGGGTTTCATCTATGGTTATGAGTGGGTTGCATTGGCTTATCTCATCGGTGGTTTATGGCTCATACACCAACGCGTGATTTCCTGGCAAACGCCGGTTGGCTTACTTGCTACGTTATTGGTCATCTCTGCATTTTTCAGCGTTGACCCAGACACAGCCACGCCCGTCTGGGTCCATTTGATTGCTGGCGCTGGCATCTTTGCCGCGTTCTTTATCCTGACTGATCCTGTCTCTGGTGCGACCAGCCCCAAAGGACGCCTCTGGTTTGCGATTGGCGTTGGCGTTCTCACCTACACCATCCGCACCTACGGCCAGTATCCTGATGCCATTGCTTTTTCAGTGCTCATGATGAATTTTGCAGCACCCATGATTGACCACTACACCCGTCCACGAATCATGGGTCGAGAAGCCAGTATCAAAGGGCCGGGAGGACAATCATGACGGTTCGCCTCACGCTCTTTGGATTGATTGCGAGTCTATTTGTTGGGCTTGTTTACGTCATGACCAAGCCATTGATCATTGAAGCCAAAGAACAAGCACGGCAGGAGCAACTGTATCTCCTAGCAGCACCTCTGCTCGCCAATGGGCGGATTGCAAGCCCAGTCCAGCGGGAACTTCCCGATGATGCACCAGCATCCCTCGAGCATCCGTTGTCGATCACACCGATCGTCACAGATTCCGAACAGACAGGGGTGGTTCTACCGATCACAGCCCTTAAGGGTTACAGTGGCCCAATCGAGTTGCTACTGGCGTTGGATCAACAACAGCGGATCGTTGGGATCAGAGCCATCGAACATCGTGAAACGCCCGGACTTGGCGACCGAATTGAAACGCGAAAGAGCGACTGGATCTTAGCCTTCAATGGACTGAAATACGACGATCTGGCACCTAAAGACTGGGCTGTGAAAAACGACGGAGGCCAGTTTGATAGTTTCACCGGTGCGACCATCACTCCACGAGCCGTAGTTGATGCGTTGAACGAGACGCTTGCTTACCTGGCTCAGCACCCTGTCATACTCGAGGCCAACCCATGAAACTCAGCACCGTTTGGCTTGATGGATTATGGGATCGAAATCCGGGACTGATTCAGCTATTAGGACTCTGTCCCTTACTTGCGGTTTCCAACACGCTTGAGAATGCCATCGGACTTGGTCTTGCGACCTTATTTGTGCTGGTTCTGTCGAATGCATCAATCAGCCTCATACGCACGCTAGTCGACGATTCCATTCGCTTACCCGTCTTTGTCCTGGTTATTGCTGCCTTAACAACTTGTGCAGAACTGTTGGTGCAGGCACTGGATTACCAACTGTATCAATCACTCGGTATTTTTCTGCCTTTGATTGTCACCAACTGTCTGATTCTCGGCCGCGCTGAAGCGCTCGCCAAACGAGAAACCGTCTTCATGAGTACCATCGATGGCCTCGCACAGGGGCTCGGATTTTTCCTCGTTTTAGTCACTCTTGGTGCGTTACGCGAATGGATGTCGAGTACTTTGATTCTTGCAGCCTTACCTCCTGGAGCCTTTATCGCACTTGGGTTGTTGGTTGCACTCCATCAATGGATTCAGGGCAAGCTCAAACAGAAGCCAACCGAGAGATCGGTGGATCAGACAAATCGCCGTGTTCGCACAACTGGGGACATTTCATGAATCAAGCCATTCGGACAGCGATCTTCACACGACTCAGGGATCAAAACCCGAACCCCACCACGGAACTCGAGTGGACCACCCCTTTTGAATTACTCATTGCCGTATTGCTCTCTGCTCAAGCAACTGACGTGTCAGTGAATCGGGCGACCCGAAAGCTCTACCCCAAAGCCAACACACCCAATGCAATTCTGGCACTCGGGATTGACGGAGTGAAAGACTGCATTAAAACCATCGGACTCTACCATTCCAAAGCAGAAAACGTGATGAAGACCTGCGCGCTCTTGCTCGAGAAACACGACGGAGAAATCCCCACAACACGGGAGGCATTAGAAGCGTTGCCAGGTGTTGGTCGTAAAACCGCGAATGTGGTGTTAAATACTGCGTTTGGCGAACCGACGATGGCCGTGGACACGCATATCTTTCGGGTTTCGAATCGCACTCGCATCGCTCCGGGAAAAGATGTCAGAGCAGTCGAGGATCGGTTAGTCCGCGTCATTCCGAAAGCGTTTCTGAAAGACGCACACCACTGGCTGATTTTACACGGACGTTATGTGTGCAAAGCTCGAAAACCAGATTGTGCCAGTTGCCTGATTTCCGATTTGTGCGAATACAAAGGCAAATCAAGCCTTTGACAATCTAGCGCAGGGAACGACCTTTTTTCGCGGCAGTCCTCAAACGCAGTGCGTTTAACTTGATAAACCCCTCGGCATCTTTCTGATCATACGCACCCGCATCGTCTTCAAAGGTGGCGATTGCTTCATCAAATAATGATTGATCAGAACGCCGACCGGTAACGGCCACCGAGCCCTTGTACAATTTCAATCGGACCTCGCCATTGACGACTGCTTGGGATTCATTAATCGCCGCCTGCATCATTAAACGCTCAGGCGACCACCAATACCCGTTGTAAACGAGGTCGGCATATTTCGCGATCAAGCTGTCTTTGAAATGCGCCACTTCGCGATCTAAGGTAATCGACTCAAGAGCACGGTGCGCTTTCAGCATGATCGTTCCACCGGGGGTTTCATAACATCCACGCGACTTCATGCCGACATAGCGGTTTTCCACGATATCCAATCGGCCGATGCCATGGCGACCACCAATGGCATTGAGCTCAGCCAGCAAAGTGGCTGGAGACATCGTCTGACCATTGATACTGACAGGGTCACCGTTTTGATAGCCGAGAATGATCTCTTCGGCGCGATCCGGTGCTGCTTCGGGAGAGACAGACCAGCGCCACATGTCTTCCTCAGGTTCCGCCCATGGATCTTCAAGGACAGCGCCTTCGTAGCTGATATGTAATAAGTTGGCATCCATCGAGTAGGGTGATTTCTTTCCGCGTTTTTGTTCGACCGGAATCTTGTGTGTCTCGCAATAAGCAAGCAGCGTTTCCCGTGAGGTCAGATCCCATTCACGCCAGGGAGCAATAACCTGCACGGCTGGATTCAGCGCATAGGCGCCCAATTCAAAACGCACTTGATCGTTACCCTTCCCTGTCGCTCCATGACTGATCGCATCAGCACCTGTTTCTTCTGCGATTTCAACCAGGCGCTTAGCAATCAACGGACGCGCAATCGAGGTTCCAAGCAAATACTCGCCTTCGTAGATGGTATTCGCGCGAAACATTGGGAAAACATAATCCGATACGAATTCTTCACGAAGATCTTCGATGTAGATCTCTTGAACGCCCAAGGCTTCAGCCTTTGCACGAGCCGGTTCCACTTCTTCGCCTTGCCCAAGATCGGCAGTGAAAGTCACCACTTCGCATTGGTAGGTTTCCTGAAGCCAACGCACAATGACGCTAGTATCCAATCCACCGGAATACGCCAAAACGACCTTGTTAATGTCTGACATCGAAAAATCCTAGCAATCGTGAAAATAAAGGCCCGAAATTATAGCAGAGCAGGCGAAACTTAAAGAAGCTTTCCGTCGAAACGGATGAATGCGATTGCATTTTCATCTACCCTAGGGCGGATTGGATAAGGATCTTTTCGTGCAACTCACTCTCACACGGCCTGATGACTGGCATCTCCACTTACGCGATGGTGCCGCATTAACCACCACTGTCCCAGATACCGCGCGCACATTCCATCGCGCCATTGTGATGCCCAACTTAAAGCCTGCGGTCGAAACCGTTGAGGCCGCCCTCGATTATCGTGAGCGTATTCTTGCAGCTGTCCCTGAAGGCATGTCATTTGACCCACTGATGACCCTCTATCTGACCCCGAATTTAAGCCCAAGCATGATTCAAGAAGCGGTGGCTTCACCGTCGGTCTACGCAGTCAAACTCTATCCGCAAGGAGCCACAACGAATTCAGACGCTGGAGTTGCGAGCCTCGATGGCGTGATGGCCACCCTTGAGACCATGGCTGAAACGGGTTTACCACTGCTCATTCATGGTGAAGTGACCGATCGTTCGATTGATATTTTTGATCGTGAGGCGGTATTCCTTGAGCGGACACTCGGACCACTCATGCAACGCCTCCCAACGCTCAAAGTCGTGCTTGAACACATCACCACCAAAGATTCAGTCGAATTCGTCAAAGCACATCCAGATATGGGGGCGACGATTACCGCACATCATCTGTTATACGAGCGGAATGACATGCTGGCAGGCGGCATCCGACCCCATCTTTACTGTTTACCCATTCTCAAGCGAAGTCTGCATCGCGATGCGCTCATTGACGCGGCGACCTCTGGAGACCCTCAATTTTTCTTAGGGACTGACTCTGCACCCCATGCTGTTGGCGACAAGGAGTCAGACTGTGGTTGCGCGGGATGCTACACCGCGCCTGTGGCCCTCGAATTATACGCAGAAGTGTTTGAGGCCCAAGATCGACTGAACCAACTCGAGGCCTTTGCCAGTTTCAATGGCGCTGATTTTTATGGTCTCCCAAGAAATACCGACACCATTACGCTGACCCAGGTGGAAACGCCAGTGCCACTCACACGACCGTTGGGTCAGAGCCAGGTTCGCCTAATTCGAGGCGGTGAATCGATCGCTTGGAGCCTCACATGATTGAACCGGACGTCGTCTCAGACAGTCACAATTCTGGCGAAATCAATAAGCCCAAGAAGAAGACCCGCTTGGGGGAGCGCTTCCGTGGATTTCTTCCTGTGGTTGTGGATTTAGAAACCGGTGGATTTAATGCCGAAACCGACGCGCTACTCGAACTCTCCATGGTGATACTCAATATGGATGAGGATGGAACACTCTTTATCCACGATCAGGTGCACGCCCATATTGAACCTTTCGAAGGCGCGAACCTTGAACCAGCAGCACTCGAATTTACAGGAATTGACCCATTTCACCCACTGCGCATGGCGGAAACCGAAAAAGACGCACTGACTCGGATGTTCAAGCCGGTCAGGGATTCTATCAAACACCATGGCTGCAATCGTGCTGTCTTGGTGGGACATAACGCTCACTTCGATCTAGGATTTCTCAATCAGGCCATCAAGCGATCAGGCGTCAAGCGCGCGCCTTTTCATCCATTTTCATGCTTTGATACGGCGACACTCGGCGGTCTCGCATTTGGCCAAACAGTGCTGGCTCGTGCCTGTGATGCTGCAGGGTTGAAGTTTGATCATGAAGAGGCGCATTCGGCCCGCTATGACGCAGACCTAACAGCACAGTTATTTTGTGAAATCGTGAATCGTTGGCGAGATTTGGGAGGGTGGAACCCTCACCAAGATTCAGCTGGACAGTGATTCCAAATCCAGAGAGCGAGCAGCAATGACTGCTTGCGTTCGCGAATGCACTTTCAACTTCCGAAGAATGGCAGTGACGTGAGCTTTAACTGTCGCTTCGCTCACATCCAATTCATAGGCGATCTGCTTATTCAGCAATCCCTGCATGAGCATGATCAGAACCCGGAACTGCTGTGGTGTCAGAGAGGCAATGCCCTCGGCAATCTTCGCCTCGCGATCATCGACCACAGGCGCATCCAGATTGACGTCTTCAGGAATCCAGGCATCACCCTCAAGTGCCGCCTGAACCGCTTCGACCATGATCTCCAAAGCGACGCTCTTCGGAATAAAACCGAGAGCACCATACTCGATGGAGCGACGGATCACGTTGTGATCTTCATTTCCAGAAACCACCACGACTGGCATTTCAGGGCTTTGCCCTTTCAGATAGACCAAACTTGAGAATCCACTGGCTCCAGGCATCGTGAGATCGAGAAGCACCAAATCTGCGTCGTTGTGTTCAGAAGCCGCATCCTGTAATTCCGCCATGGTCGACACTTCAACAATATCGACTTGCTTAGCTGCTTTTGAGACAGCCTGCTTGAGTGCGGCGCGAAATAGAGGGTGATCATCCGCGATCACAATTTTGCAGTGATGCATAAGGTAAATCCCTTTCCAACAGATGGTCCAAAGATAACAAACTTTTTGAAGTTTGCGAAAATAACAACACTTTTGTGCGTTTTTTATACAAAAACACCCGCAGAGCCTCGCTCGGTGGGTGCTTTGAATCACATCATCGATTAACGATTCATTCGATTATCGATCAGTTCATCCACCACAGATGGATCTGCCAGTGTCGAGGTATCGCCTAACGCGCCATACTCATTGGCAGCGATCTTTCTTAAGATGCGACGCATGATTTTTCCGGAACGTGTCTTCGGTAGACTCGGCGCCCACTGAATGAAGTCAGGTGATGCAATCGGACCAATTTCAGAGCGAACGTGATTCCGAAGCTCCAAACGCAACTCTTCAGTCGGCTCCAAGCCTTCTTGAAGCGTCACATACACATAGATCCCTTCGCCTTTAATGTCGTGCGGATATCCAACCACAGCAGCTTCGGCGACAGCATCATGCGCGACCATGGCTGACTCAATTTCGGCTGTTCCCATCCGGTGGCCCGACACATTCAAGACGTCATCAACACGCCCGGTAATCCAGTAGTACCCATCTTCATCACGACGGGCGCCATCACCCGTGAAATATCGATTCGCAAACGTTGAGAAATAGGTTTGCTCGAACCGCTCGTGATCGCCCCAGCAACTCCGGCCGGACGATGGCCAGGAATCAAGAAGAACCAAGTTACCGTCTGTAGCGCCTTCCAAGATATTTCCTTCGTTATCAACCAATGCAGGCTGGACACCGAAGAATGGGCGCGCTGCTGATCCCGGCTTGGCTGCAGTCGCTCCTGGCAGTGGAACGATCATGATTCCACCGGTTTCCGTCTGCCACCAAGTATCAACGATTGGGCATTTCCCTTTGCCAATCACACGGTGATACCACTCCCAAGCTTCAGGGTTAATCGGCTCACCAACGGATCCAAGAAGCCGTAATGAAGACAAATCAGAATCGCCCAAGACATCTTCGCCCTTCACCATCAACGAACGAATCGCTGTTGGTGCTGTATAGAACTGATTGACTTTGTGCTTTTCAATCACCCGACCGAAACGTGACGAATCGGGATAGGTTGGAACACCTTCGAACATGACGGTTGTTGCACCGTTAGCGAGCGGTCCATACACGATGTATGAGTGACCCGTGATCCAGCCCACATCAGCAGTACACCAATAAATATCACCATCTTTGTAGTCGAAGACATATTGATGGGTCAGTGAGGTATACACTAAATACCCGCCGGTGGTGTGCTCCAGACCCTTTGGCTTACCCGTTGATCCTGAGGTGTAGAGAATGAAGAGCGGATCTTCCGCATTCATTGGCTCCGGCTCACACTCTGTCGGCTGATTCGCGCATACATCGTGGTACCAAACATCCTTTGGACCCATCTCGACGTCGCCACCGGTGCACTTCACCACGATTACCGTCTCAACGCCCTGACAGGCTTCAGAAGCGACCGCTTTGTCGACGTTTGTCTTCAGCGCAACAGCGCGACCACCGCGACGGCCTTCATCCGCTGTGATGATGATCTTCGACCCTGACTCTTCCACACGAACGCCCAAGGCGTCAGGAGAGAATCCACCAAAGACAATCGAATGCACCGCACCAATTCGCGTACAAGCCAGCATCGCAACCGCGGCTTCAGGAATCATCGGCATGTAAAGCGTGACCACATCACCCTTTTTCACACCCTGAGCGCGCAATCCGTTAGCAAATCGACAGACCCGTTCATAGAGGTCGCGGTAGGTAATGTGCTCATCGGAGTTTGGATCATCACCTTCCCAGATAATCGCAGTTTGGTCACCACGGGTCGCTAGATGACGGTCCAGACAGTTTGCAGAAACGTTCAGAATGCCGTCTTCATACCAACGAATATCAATATTTCCAGGTGCGAACGATGTGTTCTTAATCTTGGTGGGGAACTGAATCCAATCGAGACGCTTGGCTTGCTCGGCCCAGAACGTTTCTGGATCTTCGATGGATTGACGATACATCGTCTCATAGGTTGCCTCGTCTGCCCAGGCGTTCGCTGCAACTGCAGGATCAACTGGATACACCTTGGAATCAGTCATGAAAACTCCTTACTGGTTAAAGTTATCCGCAAAGTGTTATGCCTAACGCGACAAGACCCAATACGACAATCGTCTCGACTCAACTAAAGAGAGGTCTTAATTACAGGAATGATTGAACCTGATCGATGATCACCGGGATTTCGGTATCCATCGAAAACAACGCCATCAACTTCGCATCACGATCCATCAAATAGATGCGTGAGGAGTGATCAACCGTATAGCTTTTCGGATCACCCCCCACCCGTTGAGCGTAAACCTGATACTGCCGCATCACCTGCTCAATCGACTGGCGATCACCGGATAATCCGAAAAATGTCGGATTAAATACCGCCGCATATTCGGCAACCGCCGATACCGTATCCCTTTCTGGATCCACAGTGACAAAAAGGCCCGACACACGCTCACGATCGTCACCTAATCCATCAACAACGGCTGCCATCCGAGCCAGCTCCGTTGGACAGACATCCGGGCAGTAGGTGTAACCGAAATAAATGAGCATCAAATCACTGCCGAGGGTTGCGGTATCTAGGGACCCTTCCACTGTCTGTAAGGTAAAATGACCACCAATTTGAGCTCCCGGCATCCCTCGCTCACCGGTCGTTAGATTCCGGATAAATGGAAAGGCGACTAAACCTGCTAATAAACAGGCCACAAGAAGTGGAGCATAACGTTTCACAAAACCAACCTTTATTATGTATCTGCAATTTTCAATAACTGAGCCGGTGGCATCTGGCGTGCCTGTTTCGCCGACCAGCGCCCGATCACTCCGACAATGGTACCTGTCGCAAGCGGTGCAAGCACCCATATGAGCCACTTTGATGACCACTCAAGATTAAAGATCTTGGTGTAAACGAGCCAACCCAAGAGCTCGGTTCCAACAGCCGCCAGCAGTCCACTGATCACGCCTAGCGTCAAAAATTCAGCCCACTGGGATTGGGATAACAAGCGGTCAGAACCGCCAAGACTCCGAAGAATCGCGGACTCCTTCCGACGCTCGGGCAACGAGGTTTGGATACTGGCAACTAAAACCAAGACGCCACCGACGAGCACGAAATACAGCACAACACTAACCGCTTGTGATACCCGATCTAAAATGCCACGAATCTGATTGAGGATCGCATCCACTGACAAGAGCGTCACCTGACGAAACTCGCCGCTGATTGCGGCAGTGTCTTCTGAAGGATTGGGAAGCCGCAAACTGGTTAACCGCGTAGATTCAAACGGCTCCAGTGTACCCGGAGAGAAAATCATGAAGAAATTGGGAAGCATGGAATCCCACTGCACCACACGAGACCCAATCACTTCTGCCGAAATTCGGTCTGGCCCAACGGTGTAATGAATGATGTCGCCCAACTGCAAGTCAAGCTCATCAAATAATTTCGATTCCACGGTCACAAATCCAGGACCATCAACGTCGGTAAAAAATCGGCCACGATCGACTTGGTTGTCGCGCCCGAGCACACCAGATTCAGTCAGACTGAGTTCACGACGCACTGATCCCGGCGGTTCAATACCCTGCAAATGCTCAATCAACGGAATCTCGTTCACCGTTTCCAACCGTCCGCGAACAATCGGATACAGGGGTGCTAAGTCACCACCTCTTGACGTCACGGCCTCAACAAACGCGACTTGGTCGTTATCGGTAATATTCAATGCAAAGGTATTCGGGGCATCGGTCGGAACTTGAGTTTCCCACGTCGAGATCAAATCAAAACGAATCAGAGCAACCATCGCGATGGCCAGTGCCGTCAGCGCAAAAGCCATCAATTGACCACCGGAGGATCCTGGATCCCGAATCAGCTGTTGAATCCCAAACCGCCAAGCTGGGCCAACACGCTCCAAAGGACCTAAACTCCGAATCACCAACCGACCAATCAGGCTCACCAATGCCACCAAGATGATAACCGCCAGCAAAACCCAACCGGTTAATAACCAATCATCACTGTAGAGATAACCCAGAAGACCGATCGCGACTAAGGCAAACCCATAACGGCCCGCCTGACCAATCCCCGAGACCTGATAGTCGCGCTTTAAAACCCGAATTGGTGGTACGTTGGCCAATAGAATTAACGCAGGTGCTGCAAATCCAAAGAGGGTGACAAAACCGGTTAATACGCCAAGGAGCGCAGGCCGCGCACTGGGCTCTGGCAAACTGATGGTCAATAACCCAGCAATAGTATCCACCAACACCAGTTGCAACCCGTAGCCAATCGCAACTCCCAATAGACTCGCCACACCACCAAGAACAACCAGTTCTGTGGTGAAGATTCCAAGCGCTTCGCGACCACTCAAACCAAAGGTTCGAAATAACGCACTGTCTGCGATGTGGTCAGTGGCCCATCGATTGGCAGTCATTGCGATCGCCGCACCGGACAGTAACACCGTTAACAAACCCGCAAGCGATAAATAAGTTGTCGCTCGGGTCAGCGCATTACCGACCTCGGGTCGACCATCGACAACGCCTCGAAGCCGTTGGCTAATATCGAGCTTCGGCTCGATGTACGCTTTGAATTGTTCGAGGTCACCGTCGGCGAACAACGTGATATGTCGAACTCGACTGCCGGGCTGAATCAGTTGAGATGCCTCAAGATCTGCGTGATTCATTAAGAGTCTGGGAGTCAGTGAGACAAACGAACCACCACGATCCGGCTCAAACACCAAAATCTGTGTGATTTGAAGTTCCGTTTCACCAACGGAAACCCGATCACCCACATCAATATCGAGCTTAGATGCCAATTGAGGGTCTGCCCAGGCAGTGCCAGGTGTCGGAATGGTTGATGTCGGATATCCAACACCTGCGCGACGATCGGCGATTTCGAGCTGACCTTTTAAAGGATATCCATCGGTGATGATTTTCACGCCGGTCAGTTCAAACTTGGACCCACTACCGATGACCGATGGAAACTCAATGGTCTCAGTGGCAGCAACGCCTAGGGCATTCGCTTTTTCAAGCCACAGCGGATCGATCGGCCGCGGCCCCCGAAGCTTTAAATCGCCACCAAGAAGCGCCGCAGCATCAGCTCGCATCGCTCGATCAATGCGATCTGTGAGCACCTCAGTGGTTGTCATGGCAGCCACCGACACGACAATCGCAAGCGCTAGTAGCGTCAATTGGCCACTGACAAACTCACGCCATAAAAGACGCAGGGCAATCATGCGGCGACCTCATTCAACGTCCCGTCTTCAAGACTTAAGATTCGCTGACATCGGCCCGCCAAACGCTCGTCATGAGTCACCAAAATCAACGTTGTGCCGGTTTCCTGGTTCAATTCAAATAGGAGTTCAGAGACCGATTCTCCGGTTCTTCGATCCAAGTTACCGGTGGGTTCATCGGCAAACAATAATGCAGGTTCATTCACAAAAGCCCGAGCCAAGGCAACCCGCTGCTGTTCCCCACCCGACAGCATGCGAGGTCGATGATGCGTTCGCGCACCCAAACCAACGCGGTCCAGCCACTTCATCGCGCGTTGTTTCGCCTGCGCCACAGGCATGCCGGTTAATTCCAACGGTAACATCACGTTTTCAACCGCCGTCAACCCTTGGAGTAGCTGAAAACTCTGGAAGACAAACCCGATTCGTCCGCGTCGAACCGCTGCGCGCTGGTCTTCAGAGAGGCCACTAAACGCCTCGCCTTGAAACAGGATGTCACCACTTTCCGGGATATCTAAACCCGCGAGCAACGACAGCAAAGTACTCTTTCCTGCTCCGGAAGGACCAATAATCGCTACACTGTCCCCTGGGTTGATTCTCAAGTCTAACGACTCCAAAACAGACAAACGATGACCGCTTTGGTCATTGAACCCATGTGACACATTGCGAACATCAAGGACTGGTTGTGCAGACATTACGAGTGGTATTCCTTTGGTTGAGTTTGATAACACCTGCACTGGCCGGCCCGACACTACTGGTCGTCGGGGACAGTTTAAGCGCAGGCTATGGGCTTGACCGCGGCCTCAGTTGGGTCGATCTACTCGCCGCATCTTCCGAAGATTTATTGGGGGCGGATGTACAAGTTTTAAACGCTTCAATCTCTGGTGAAACAACCACCGGTGGTCTCTCTCGTCTCCCTGGGTTGTTGGATCGACACCACCCAAGTTCTGTATTGATTGCTTTGGGCGCCAACGATGGATTGAGAGGTCTACCATTGGAAACCATGCAAGAGAATCTGAAAGCGATGTTCAGCCTGGTCGAAGCATCAGGGGCTCAGGTGTTCTACGCCGGCATCGAACTCCCGCGGAATTATGGCGGTCCATTTACTCGAGCATTTCGTCAGGCCCAAGACGCGGTCGCAGCGCAAACGGGGATTCCATACCTGCCATTTTTCCTGGAACCTGTGGCACTTGAGCGCACGCTGTTTCAAGACGATGGACTGCATCCAACCGAAGAAGCGCAGCCACTCATCGCAGAGTACGTCGGACGCTTCCTTCAAAAGTCACTGTTGAAATAACCCAATCGCGTCAGATCGTCCACCAACCGAATCAAATAGCGATCCGTCATGGCCGAGACATAATCCGTGACCCGCATCAGTCGTTGGTATTTGGAATCGTTCGGCCGAGGTCTGAATTTGCCAAGCCGAGCAACTGCATCGCGGGCTTTTGAACTGATATAGGTCCCATCACCGCCAGCGCTCGCGAGGGCTTCAGCGCCTTCAATCAAATGCGATAAAACACCACGCAGCAATCGCCCACTTCGACCCTCATAGGATTGCTTCGTTAAATCAACATACACCCGTTCGCGGGCTAACGCCTTGGCACGCTGAATCACTTCTCCAGCCGATGCCACCCGCCAATCCAAAAGGTCTTCATCAAAGGTTCCTTGGATGATGGAGTCGTAGTGAAGCTGAAACCGTTCTTCAGCTTCGTGCACCAGGGCATCGATCGCAGCCGACCGGAGGAGTTCGAGCTTCGCTTCAGAATCATCCAATAACTGCTCATACAAATTCCGACGTGCACCTCGATCCACCAGCTCTTTCATAAGCGATGAGACCTCTTCATAATCTAAATGACCAAGTTCAACCGCATCTTCCAAATCAATCAACGCGTAGCAAATATCATCAGCAGCTTCGACGGCATAGACCATCGGATGCCTGGCCCAAACATCAGGCATCAATTCGATCATCCCCAAATGGGAGGCTAATTCACGCATCAACGGCAATTCTGTTTGATTGACACCATGCTTCCGCTTGGTTTGGCCAAAGGCCGAATCCGCTGCGAAAGGATATTTCACAAAAGTACCAAGTGTCGCCGCGGTTAACCGCATTCCGCCATCGAACCAATGACGCTCAAGACAGGTGATCACCCGAAACCCTTGGGCATTCCCTTCAAACCCAGTCAGATCAGCGCGCTCCGCGCTCGAAAGGCCGATCAGATAGTCAGGATGCGATTCAAAAAATTGTCGAATTGCTCGCTCACCGGCATGACCAAAGGGCGGATTTCCGATGTCATGAGCGAGGCATGCAGATTGGACCAGAGCGCCCAATCCAGACGCTGAATGCGCTTCAGACAACAAGCCTTCATGACGCATCCACTGACCAAGGCGAGCGCCTAAGGATCGACCGACAGAGGCCACCTCAAGGGAATGTGATAACCGCGTATGCACGTGGTCATTATCCGATAATGGATGCACTTGCGTTTTGACGGCCAATCGACGAAATGCCCCTGAAAAAATCAGACGATCATGGTCTCGTTGCCACTGACTCCGTTCATCGCCTGAGGCTTCCGACACCCACTGGCGTTGATGATCAATCCGTGCTGTTGATAGCAATTGATTCCAATCCATCATGAGAAAGCCACCTCATCATGAGGACCACGATCGGTCTCGTTGAGCTTACGTTTTGGATACAAATCGAATCGGACCGTCTTACCTTTAATCTGCGAAGATGGGACTTTTCCGCCAAGAAACTCCGCTTTTAGCGGCCGCTTGACGACCACCCGTGCGGCATCAGAATCCAGTGCGGCTTCTAACAATCGGTCGGCAGGTTCGGCGGCATCCAAGAGCGCATGCAAGACTTGCATCGACAATGAAGGCGCCGCTTTTCGCTCTTTCGGAAACATCGGATCCAAATAGATCACACCATGCGACACTTTCGAGACCACCTCGGTACTGTCTGTGTGTCGGAAGGTCACGCGATCACACCAAGGAATTTCAGCCTCTTGTGCGCGCCTTAAGGCATCATTGAATAATGCTGCGATCACAGGATGGCGCTCCATAGCCAACACTTGGCAGCCAATATTGGCCAACACACTCAAATCACCACCAAGTCCGGCTGTGGCATCAACAATGGCAGGGCGCAAACCTTTCTGACACCCGAGTGCGCGAGTGAGTGCCTCGCCGGTGACGGCTTTGACGCGCCGAGCCTGTGCCCCACCGACAAAATCAATGTGAACACTCGAACGTGAGTCAAAGTCCGCCGACTTCAGTGCCAATCCCTGCTCATCCCACCAAAAATAGTGTCCTGACTCTGGCGGAGTTGGCAGCCAGTCGACGTGTAACCAGGGGGATCTCAGCATGGCCTCATCTCGACTGACCACTTGATGGAGTGGATCGACACCAACCCAATCCATCATCACCTCAGTGTCCGGTCACAAAACGCCAGGCGTTATCAAATAAGCCCATCCAGGGCGTCACTGCGGATGTTCCAGTCGGGGCGAACGAGAGTTGGGATCGCAACACCACTCGCTCAGGATGCGGCATCATGATGGTCACACGCCCATCCTCAGAGCAGAGCCCAGCCAGCCCGCAAGCAGATCCATTGGGGTTCCCCGGGTAGCGGGTTTCGGGATGGCCTTGATCATCTGTGTAGACAAGACTTGTTAACTTTGATGACGTCAGTGCATGAATTTCAGACTCTGAGTGCTGAAAACGCCCTTCGCCGTGGGCAACAGCGATTGGGAATCGCGTTCCTTGCAAATCGCGAAGGAGCACCGAACGGCTTTCTGGCAGTGTCGCAAGCGTGAATCGTGCCTCAAACTGTTGTGATTGATTTCGCGCCATGGGTTTGAAGTGACCCGCCCCGGGGATCAGAGGGGCTAACTGCGCCATCATCTGACACCCGTTACAAATCCCGAGTGATACCGTGTCTTCACGCGCAAAAAATGCCTCAAACATGTCACTGAGGGCATCGTTGAAGAGAATCGAACGCGCCCAACCCGCCCCAGCACCGAGAACATCTCCATAACTGAATCCGCCACAAGCGGCCAGCGCCTCAAATGACTCGAGTGTTTGCCGGCCAGTCATTAAGTCAGACATATGCACATCAACGGCCTCAAATCCACAGTGATCAAAGGCATGTGCCATTTCCATATGACCGTTAACGCCCTGCTCTCGCAAAATCGCCACGCGAGGACGTTGAGCGACCGCTCGTCGGACTTCGGGGACCTGTGCCATCGGCGGTATGAACACGCTGGCCAGTCCTTGGGTTTGTCGGGCGATATTCTGTGACTCTTGATCCACACACTCGGGATGATCGCGAAGTCTTGCCATGGCAAAACTCACAGCAGTCCAGGACTGCTCCAAGGAAACACGTGTCTCACTCAGTAACAGCACATCATCCGCGATGAGAATGAGCTCTTCGGATAGATCAGGTTCGCCGAGCACATGGGCCGTCAAATCACGCTCTGCGCACAGAGCCATCACTTCCTCGGTGTCAGTGTTTGCAACTTCAATGACGCAACCAATTTCTTCGTTGAACCAAAAGGCCACCGGATCAATCCCTTGAGGCGTCTGGGCACGAAGACCAAGCCTCGAGGCGAACAACATTTCCGCAATCGTCGCTAACAACCCTCCGTCAGAACGATCGTGATAAGCCAGCAGGCGGCCATCATCAAGCAGGCGTTGGATCAGGTCAAAACAGGCTTTCAAGGCTTCTGGGGCAACATCCGGTGCCACATCACCGAATTGCGAGGTCACCTCGCAGGCAATCGAACCGGCCAATCGCTGAGCGCCCAAATCGATCACGATCAGCGACGTCTGTTCGCCCTTTAATAGCGGTGTTGTGGTTTTCTCCACATCCGTCACTGGCGCAAAACCCGAACAAATCAGCGACATTGGGCCGATGACCTCATGCGTACCCGCTGAGTCAGACCAACGGGTTTTCATCGACATGGAATCTTTACCGACAGGAATACAAACGCCAAGTGCTGGACAAAATTCTCCACCGATCGCCTGGACTGCCTCATACAGCCGAGCATCTTCGCCCTCGGTGCCAGCAGCACACATCCAGTTTGCTGAAAGCTTGATTTGAGCAACATCGCCGATCGCTGAGCCGGCCATATTCATGATGGTCTCAGCGACCGCCATTCGCGCTGATGCTCCAGCATCAAGGAGCGCAAGCGGTGTCCGTTCGCCCATCGCCATGGCTTCACCTGTGACCGAACCAATCGCCGAATGCGTCACCGCACAATCTGCCACCGGTACCTGCCATGGACCGACCATCTGATCTTGGTGCACCAAGCCGGACACTGTGCGGTCACCGATCGTGATCAGGAAGTTTTTCGAGGCCACTGTGGGATGACTCAAGACTCGATGTGCAAGCTCCGAAAACCCAATCGCTGAAAAATCAGCCGGCTGACCGCGAACTGTCAAGGTTGCCGCTTCCCGGTGCATTTTCGGTGGTTTACCAAATAAGACATCGACCGGTAAATCCACGGGAGGCCTCGACTCACCGGTTTTCTTCACCGACAAGTGCGGACGATCATGCGCATGGCCAACGACCGCATAGGGGCAACGCTCACGCTCACAAATAGCTTCAAACTCTTGAAGCTTCAAAGGATCTACGGCAAGTACATAGCGCTCTTGTGCTTCGTTGCACCAGAGTGCCAGTGGCGACAGTGAAGGATCAGCTGAGGGGATCCAATCCATCGAAAAATCTGCTCCAACACCACCATCCTTAACCAACTCAGGAAGTGCGTTGGACAGACCGCCGGCACCAACGTCGTGGATAAAAGCAATCGGATTCTCAGAACCACGCAACCAACATCGGTCGATCACTTCCTGGCAGCGACGCTCCATTTCAGGGTTCGCCCGTTGCACTGATGCATAATCAAGATCACTGCCTGATGTGCCTTCACCGGCCGAACTGGCTGCACCGCCGCCAAGCCCAATCAACATCGCTGGACCGCCCAGAACCACAAGCGGTGTCCCTTCCGAAAATGGTTTTTTATCAACTTGTCCATCAGCGATCGAGCCGATTCCGCCCGCGATCATGATCGGTTTGACATACCCTCGGCGACGCTCCCCACAATCGGTCTTCTCAAAGGCCTCATAGGATCGAAAATAGCCATTGATGTTTGGCCGCCCAAACTCATTGTTGAAGGCGGCACCACCAATCGGCCCTTCAAGCATAATTTGTAACGCAGATGCCAAGCGACTGGGCATTGGGAGATCATTCTCCCAAGGCATTTCGAGACCAGGAATCCGCAGATAATTCACACTAAACCCACTCAATCCAGCTTTCGGCTTGGCACCTCGACCGGTCGCTCCTTCGTCCCGAATCTCTCCACCAGCCCCTGTTGCGGCGCCCGGATTCGGCGAGACGGCAGTTGGGTGATTGTGGGTTTCAACCTTCATCACCAGATGCACAGGCTCAACCACAGTTTCATAACTGTGGGTGATGGGGTTGACTAAAAAACGGTCAGCTATTGGACCTTCAACGACAGCCGCATTATCGGCATAGGCTGAGAGCACACCATCTGGAGCGATCTCATGCGTATTCCGAATCCACTGAAACAAGGTCTTGGGTTGGTCCTTGCCATCTAGGGTCCAAGATGCGTTAAAGATTTTGTGCCGACAATGTTCCGAATTCGCTTGGGCAAACATCATCAACTCAACGTCGGTCGGATCGCGGCCTAACGTGTCATAGGCATGTGCGAGGTAGTCAATCTCATCATCAGACAGCGCCAACCCATGTGCCTCGTTGGCCCCATTGAGCGCGGAAACTGGATCAGCACCCAACGTCACAATACCAAGCGGCTGTGGCTCACCTGGAGTAAAAAATGCCTCCGTCGGGAACCCGTCTAGTACATCTTCCATCATCGGATCGGCAAGGATTCCATTCAACAATACCTGGTCTGCCGCTGATACCTGGCCTTCCACCACAATGTGCATCCCGCGCTCGACCCGTTTGACTGATTCAAATCCACAGTTTTTCGCGATCTCTGTCGCCTTTGAACTCCATGGTGATGTGGTCCCTGAACGAGGCAATGCGACCAAACCTGAACCCACCGACAGCTGTGATGCATCAAGGAGCTGTTCCAGCTTTGCAGAGTCATGCACCACGCCTGTCACAAAGAAAAGATAAGTACAAGTCAGGTTTTCAAGCGCAATCCCAGCGGCATTCGCCCGAGAAATCAGTGATTGAATACGAAACGACGAGAGGGCTTGGCCTCCCTGCAAAATGAGCATGTCAATCGGTCCTTGATACGATCGAAAAATCAAAAACGGGAGTTTAGCAGAGCCGGCCTCGACGCCGGGGGATTCCTTGGAATTTTTTACGCAGAGCCTGCTGGATTCGTGGATCGACGTGCTTGGAAAAAATGCGTGAGGAGTTGTGCCGATTGATCGGCCAACAAGCCCCCTTCGACTGTGATTTGATGGTTGTAAAATGTTGCGTCGGGAAGCTTCAATTGTGAGACCAAGACACCAGCCCTCGGCTCTCGTGTGCCATAAACAACGCGTCCAATTCGAGCATGAATCATGGCACCAAAACACATCGTGCACGGCTCGAGTGTCACATAAAGCGTTGATCCTGGAAGCCTGTAATTCTGAGCCGATTCGCCAGCAGCACGGATTGCTGCGATCTCCGCATGATGAGTGGCATCACAAGCGCTGATTGGCGCGTTCCAGCCTTGCCCGAGAAGTTGCTGATCACGCACGATCACTGCCCCCACAGGCACCTCATTGAGTGAGACTGAATGACGCGCGAGTTCAAGCGCCTGGCGCATCCAGCGCGTATCATCTTCAGTAAATGTGCTGTCTGTCATGACACTCCTCGATGACCGATTGGTTGACGATCTCCGTCGAATGGGGTTTCCTGCACCTCTGTCTATTCGTGCAAACCACAGGATAACAAACGATGTCGACAATATACCCATCGATCGACCCCAACGGTCTTCTTGAATACTCAGTTGTATTCACTGATCGTTCGATGAACCACATGTCTCGAGCATTTCAGGACGTGATGTGCGGTCTGCATGATGGGCTAACATCGGTCTACAACGCATCGGCCTGTGTTCTTGTTCCCGGTGGCGGCACTTTTGCCATGGAAGCGGTCGCCCGCCAATTTGCCAAAGATCAAAATGTCCTCGTGGTCAGGAATGGCTGGTTTAGTTACCGATGGACACAGATTTTCGATCAGGGCGTGACTCCATCGCATGCGGAAGTCGCAAAGGCCCGTCCTGATAGCGATCGAGCCGATCAACAATTTGCTCCAGTGCCCGTTGAAGAAGTTTGCGCTCAGATTCGAGCTGAACGCCCCAACCTCGTGGTCGCACCGCATGTCGAAACGTCAGCGGGAATGTTATTGCCTGATGAGTATTTGCAAGCACTGACCGCTGCTGCCCATGAGGTGGGTGCGTTGTTTGTTCTCGATTGCGTCGCCGCAGGTGCGCTTTGGGCCAACATGGACGCGCTGGGCATTGATGTGCTCATCACCGCCCCGCAAAAAGGTTGGACATCAACCCCATGCGCTGGTGTGGTGATGTTATCTCAACAAGCACTAGATCGGCTTGAGACGACTACCTCAGACAGTTTTGCCTTGGATTTGAAAAAATGGCACTCCATCATGGGGGCTTATCTTGGGGGCGGACATGCCTATCATGCCACCCTCCCAACTGATGGCCTTGCGGGATTTTATGACACCTACCAAGAGATGGCCGGCATCGGTTTTGATGCGTTAAAAACCCGGCAAATCGAGCTTGGGCGTCAGGTGAGAGAACTGACTGAAGGTTATGGTTTCAAGAGTTTGGCTACCGACGGATTTCAATCGCCAACCGTAGTGGTTTCACATACCGAGCGCAGTGATTTCAAAAATGGCAGCGCGTTTGCCTCTGTTGGCCTGCAAATCGCAGCGGGAGTTCCACTCGAATGTGGTGAATCCGCCGAATTCCAAACGTTTCGACTTGGGCTTTTTGGTGTTGATAAGCTGATGCATATTGATCGCACCGTGTCACTTCTCGACGATGCGCTTAAACAACTGGTTTAGCCGGGATGCGATGCGCTGAACACATTTACCAAGGCAACACCTGAAATAATTAACGCGAGCCCCACAATCGCCTGCCACTCGAGCATCTGTTTGTAAACAAAGGCACTGAAGACAGCAATCAAAAAGACTCCGATGCCACTCCAAATGGCATACACAATGGCAATCGGGATATCTCGGATAGCGAATGTCAGACAATAAAAAGCCACGCCATAACATGTGATCATGATCACCGTTGGCATGGCCCGAGTAAAATTTTGAGTCACCGGAAGTAGCAAGGTGCCGATCACTTCGAACAGAATCGCACCGGCAAGAAAGACGTAACTCATGGCGATAATCCTTCTTGCTCACGATCTACGAATGGATCACTAGATTCCGGTGACCAATATCCTGACAGTTTTTCCATTTGGTGCCGAAATTGCTTCAATTCTCGTCGGGATTTTCGATCCTGAAGACTACAACCGCTCTCAACCAAATATTCGATCAGAGCAAAAAAGGAAATTCTGCTGGGAATGTAATCCATCAAGATTTGATCCATCACCACCACTTCGTGAGCAAGCGCACACAAGGGAGATTCTGAGCTATCAGTGACCGCAATGATCCTCAAATCACTCTCTTTCGCTAATCTCGCGACCTTGATCGACTGCGATGCATAAGGATGTGTTGAAAACACCACCAACACATGGTCAGGTCTCGCAAGCATCAAGTGGTCATAAGCGGCCGACTCGGAATTGGGCACCAAAAACACATTGTGCTGAATCATATTCAACAGATACGCCAAATAATGTGACAGGCTGTAGGCACTTCGAAACCCTGCGACGTGGCACGGCGACTCAAAGATCAATCGAGCAATCCGATCGAGTTGCTCGCGTTTCTCTGGGGCAAACACGCTCGCCAACGCCACTCGGAACGATCGTTCATGTTCGTTTTCTTTCGCTGTTGTGATGGCTTCGGATGGACCGAGGTACTCCCTGCGAAATACGGTTTGCAGATCGCCATAGCCGTCGAATCGAAGCGATTTCATTAACCGCATGACTGTCGAGGGGGTGACGCCAGACCGAGCTGCCAACGCTCGAACGCTCAGAAAAGGAATTTCAGCGCCGTGGCGTAATAGATATCGACCAACTCGCTGCTGCGTCGGCGGACAACTCTCAATTTTGGCCTTGATGGCGTGGATATTCATGACTCGCTCACAACACGTTTGTTTCGAAAATAGGAAAAAACCTTAAATTTCGAAACAAACGTACCACAAAGTTTGCGAAGGCTCTTCCACTCGGTGATAGTTTGCGATGTCTTGCTAGGACACAAAAGTACAAAAACAAGGAGTACATCTATGAAGATTAAACACTTCGCCCTCGCATCTGTTGCTGCCTTCGGTCTCACAGCAGGAGCTGTACAGGCACAACAATTTATCTCAATTGGCACAGGTGGCGTGACTGGCGTCTACTATCCAACAGGTGGTGCTATCTGTCGTCTTGTTAACAAAGATCGTAAGACGCACGGCATCCGCTGTTCTGCTGAATCCACAGGTGGATCCGTTTACAACATCAATACGATCCGGGCGGGTGAGCTCGAGTTCGGTGTTGCGCAGTCAGACTGGCAGTATCATGCCTACAACGGCTCATCAAAATTTAAGGACCAAGGCGCCTTCACAGACCTTCGCGCTGTGTTCTCTGTCCATCCTGAACCCTTCACACTGTTAGTTCGCGGCAAGTCATTCAACAATGTCACGAAGTTTGAAGATCTCAAGGGCATGAAAGTCAACGTGGGTAACCCAGGGTCTGGCCAACGCGCAACGATGGAAGTGGTCATGGATGCCTTTGGCATGAAGATGAGCGATTTCGCGGTTGCTGCCGAACTGAAAGGTTCAGAAATGGCGCAGGCATTGTGTGACGGGAAAATCGACGCAATGATTTACACCATCGGCCACCCGGCTGCCGCAATCACCGAAGCAACAAATAGCTGTGATGTCCGTCTCGTGTCTGTCAAAGGTGCGCCGATCGACAAGCTTGTCGCTGATAACTCGTTCTACCGTGTCGCAACAGTTCCTGGCGGAATGTATAAAGACAATCCAAACGAAACAACGACCTTTGGTGTCGGTGCAACCTTTGTCACTTCAGCAAAAATTTCTGACGATGTCGTGTACACAGTGGTGAAAGCTGTGTTTGACAACTTCGCAGACTTTAAAAAGCTCCACCCAGCATTTGCCAATCTTAACGAAGAGCAGATGATTAGCGATGGACTCTCAGCGCCAATTCACCCAGGTGCGATGAAGTACTACAAAGAGCGTGGCTGGAAATAATTAAGGCCATCATCGAGGGGGCAATTGCCCCCTCAACTCTCACCTGACCGAAAAACGATGAATACAAGCGATAACCAACCCTTTCCGGTGGCTGATGATCGGCGCCATCCGCCCTATCGGAGCGCCCGTACGCTGATCCTAACACTCTGCTTTTTGTGGTCCGTGTTTCAGCTCTACGTGGCAAGTGTCGTTCCCTTCGTCTTGACCGAGTGGACTGGGCTCAGCTTGGTATTTAACAATCAAGAAGTCCGACAAATTCATCTCGCGTTCGCATTCGCGCTCGCGATGCTCGCCTACCCGCTCAACAAACAATCACCGAGCGCCCAAACACCATGGTATGACTATGTAGCTGCCCTTATTGCAGCAATGTCATGCCTCTATTTACTGGTTTTTAAAGACCAAATCTCAGATCGCGCTGGGCTTCCAACCGCTAGCGATTTATGGATCTCTGCGATCGGCATGCTCAGCCTCGCGCTGGCTCTTTATCGATGCCTCGGCTTACCTCTGCTGATCGTCTGCTCATGCTTTCTGTTTTATGTGTTTTTTGGTGACCAAAGCTTCATGCCTGACACCATGCAGTGGAAAGGCGCATCGCTAAACAAAGCCCTCTGGCATTTCTGGATGCAAACCGAAGGAGTCTTTGGCGTTGCTCTCGGCGTTGCCTCCTCAATGATTTTTTTGTTCGTACTTTTCGGAGCACTGCTCGAGAAAGCCGGCGCTGGAATTTATTTTATCCGCCTGGCCTACGCCCTTTTGGGGCATCTGCGAGGTGGACCAGCGAAAGCCGCAGTCGTTGCCTCCGGGCTATCCGGAATCTACTCAGGCTCGTCAATCGCCAATGTCGTTTCGACAGGAACCTTCACCATTCCTTTGATGAAAAAGACCGGCCTTACCGCTGAAAAAGCGGGTGCGATCGAAGTCGCCGCATCGACAAACGGACAGCTCACTCCACCGGTCATGGGTGCAGCCGCGTTTTTGATTGCCGAGTTCACTGGTATTTCATATTTAGACCTCATTACTCATGCGGTGTTACCCGCCATCGTTTCCTATATCGGACTGATGTATATCGTCCATTTAGAAGCCGTCAAACTCGGACTTGAGGGATCGGAACGTTCGTCGCGTGCATTGCCGCTCGCGCACAAGCTTGGCGGTGTGATTGCTGGATTCTTGGGATTTGGACTCTTAGGAATTGTGACCAATCTTCTATTTGGCTGGACCCAGAGCATTGCCCCGGAAACAACGATTCCGGCTGCGATGTTACTCTTTGTGACCATTTATTTGGTCACCCTGAAAATTGCCGCGAAGAGCAAGGATCTTGGCGATCTACTTGCAGATGACCCTTCGATCCATGACATTCCTGCGCGAGAAATTTTAGTTCAAGGATTGCACTTTTTAGTCCCGATCGTGGTGTTACTCTGGTGCGTACTCATTGAGCGTCTTTCACCTGCATTGTCCGCATTCTGGGGCACGATGGCCATCTTGTTTGTGATTCTGACGCAAGACCCAATCAAAGCCCTGTTCCGCGGTCAGTCATGGACAGGCGAACAATGGGTTGGCGGTCTCAAAGCCGCGATCTCCGGAATGATTCAAGGTGCTGAAAACATGATCAGCATTGGCGTGGCGACAGCAGCCGCGGGTCTCATTATCGGCACCGTCTCGTTAACTGGCGCGCATCAAGTCATTGGTGAACTGGTCGAAGTGCTTTCTGGTGGTAGCTTGATTTTGATGCTCATACTCGTTGCCGTGATGTGTCTGATTTTAGGGATGGGCCTTCCGACGACTGCCAACTACATTGTCGTGTCATCGTTGATGGCGCCGGTCATCGTCAGCGTCGGTGCGCAATCAGGTTTGATTGTTCCGTTAATCGCTGTGCACTTGTTTGTTTTTTATTTCGGAATCCTCGCAGATGACACACCCCCTGTTGGATTGGCTGCCTTTGCAGCAGCAGCCATCAGCCAAGGCGATCCGATCCGTACCGGCCTTCAGGGATTCGCCTACGATATTCGAACGGCTATTCTGCCCTTTATTTTCATCTTCAATACCGACCTGCTGTTAATCGACGTCACTGTGCTCCAGGGAGTCATCATCTTTATCGTTGCCGCCACTGCCATGATGCTATTTGGTGCTGCAACTCAGGGCTTTTGGATTGTGAAGTCGAAGTGGTGGGAAACAGCAACCCTTCTATTGATCGCATTCACACTGGTTCGCCCGGGATATTGGATCGATCAGATTCAAGAACCATGGAGTTCTCTAACCATCAGCGAAACGACCTTGGATCAAGCAAATCTGAACGGCCAGGTCAGGCTGACCATCGAAGGTCCAGATTTCGACAATCCGGATCAACTCACACAACTGGTGTTACTGATCCAAGCCGACTCCGCCAACACCCTCTCAAGCGCCTTGGATCAGGCAGGAGTCCTTGCTCGCTCAGAACAGGCTTCAATCCTCTTGGACGAGCCTTTCCCAGGTACTGAGAATTTTCAGACAATGCAACGATTCGATTTTTATGGGGACACCCCTGTAGAACTCGCTGAAATTGCAATGGAACAAACAAACCGACTGACGAAGGAATGGATGTATTTACCTGCACTTTTCCTGCTGCTCATTGTCGGATGGTCACAACGAACACGTCGTTCGAAGGAGGTATAAGTGGCCGTTTCTCACTCAATTTTTGGCCGAGCGCCAAAGCTTAGCCTGCCCATTGCTGTTGCCGGTGATGGAATTTATCTCATCGATTCCGAAGGTAATCGCTATCTTGATGCCTGTGGAGGAGCTGCGGTGAGTTGTCTTGGTCATACTCCGAAAAAAGTCATTGATCGAGCATGTCAGCAGTTGCAAACCATGGCGTTTGCGCATACTGGCTTCTTTACCTCCGAACCGGCTGAGCAGCTCGCCGATGTGTTAGTTAATCAAGCTCCAGATGGAATCGATCACGTCTATTTCGTCAGTGGTGGAAGCGAAGCTATGGAAGCAGCACTGAAGCTTGCGCGGCAGTATTTCCTCGAAATTGGCGAACCTGACCGCACCCATATTATTGGCCGCCGCCAGAGCTACCACGGCAATACTCTCGGAGCACTTGGGAGTGGCGGTAATCAATGGCGTCGTCGACAGTTCGAGCCACTGCTACCAACGCACATGAGTCACATCAGCCCCTGTCATTATTATCGCTGGGCAAATCCGGGAGAAACACCTGAAGCCTACGGTTTGCGAGTTGCGAATGAACTGGAACAGGAAATTTTACGCATCGGTGAGGGCCGCGTCGCTGCCTTTGTCGCCGAGCCGGTAGTGGGCGCCACCATGGGAGCTGTTCCCGCGGTTGATGGATATTACAAGCGGATTCGAGACATTTGCGATCAATATGGTGTGTTGTTAATACTCGATGAAGTCATGTGCGGCATGGGGCGAACCGGTTACCTGTATGCCTGTGATCACGATCGAGTCAAACCAGATATGCTGTGTATCGCTAAAGGCCTTGGAGCAGGAATTCAGCCCATCGGTGCGATGCTATGCCAACACTTCATCTATCAGGCGATCGTTGACGGATCCGGGTTCTTTCAGCATGGCCACACCTATATGGGGCATCCAACCGCCTGTGCGGCTGGATTAGCTGTGATGGAAGAGCTCACTGCACCAGGAATGATGGAGCATGTTCAGGCAATGGGCTCGCTCCTTCAGAGCTCTTTGAATGCTTCACTAGGATCCCATCCATGGGTTGGAGATATTCGTGGACGCGGGCTTTTTGTAGGCATTGAGCTGGTTGGTGACCGAGAGACCAAAGCCCCATTAGACCCTGCGTTGAAAACTGCGGGTCAAATTAAAAAAGTCGCGATGAGTCATGGATTGATGTGCTACCCGATGTCTGGAACCATCGATGGGCAATCAGGCGATCATATTTTACTGGCACCGCCTTTCATCATTGAGGCGGCTGATGTTCAGATCATTACCGATCGCCTGACACGTGCGATTGGCGATGTTAGCTCCAGTCGAGATCGTGCTGCATGACGTTCATCATGGTTGCGCCGAATGGTGCGCGACGAACCACTCTTGACCACCCAGCAGTCCCGGTCACTGACCAGGACTTGGTGGAAACTGCGGCGGCCTGTTTTGAAGCTGGGGCTCGGGGAATTCACGCGCACATTCGCACGAACGACCAACTCCACCTCTTGGACGTTGAACGCTATGAAACATTAATCACGCAATTACATCGCCGCGTCCCTGGGCTTTCGGTTCAAGTGACGTCCGAAGCGGCAGGCATTTACGAAGCCGAGGCTCAAATCGATTTATTAGCGCGAATCCAGGCGCCATGGGTCTCTGTTGCAATCCGTGAAATCCTGCGCGCACAGGAACCGAGAACTTTGACGGCTTTTTTCGCAGAACTGCTCGCCAAAACCCGCGTTCAGTTTATTTTATACGACACTGACGACCTCAAGACGCTAAGCTCATTGGTCGATCAAGGCATCATTCAGACAACATCGCTTGAGGTGCTGTATGTCCTCGGGCGATATTCAAAAGATCAAGAAAGCACTCCTGATCAACTGGACCCCTTTTTGGAAGCAAGGGAAGCACAGCCAAAGGAGCTAAGGCCCGAGCGTGAAATGATTTGCGCATTTGGACAAGGCCAAATTCCATGTCTGCTCCGTGCGGCATCAGAAGGTATGGATCTTCGTATCGGTTTTGAAAATGGAATTTGGCTGCCTGACGGGACTATTGCGTCTGATAACGCCGACCTCGTCCGCACTCTGGTCGGCTTACTTCCTGACTGATCCCCCAGAAGCAAGCATGACAATCCCAGAGCCGATAATCAGGCTGCTCCCGATTAACATCATGGCGTTGACTTCCTCGTCAAAAAACACCACAGCCAGACCGAGCGCAAAGATCAAACGGGTGTAGCGAAAGGGAGCAACCACTGCTACATCGCCACCACGAGTCGCCATCACTACACAAAAATAAGCCCCGGTGCCACACAGAGTCGAGATCACTAGCAGTCCAATGTGTTCAACCGTAATCCCCCCAAAGGCGCCAAAAAACGGAATCGTGACCACTCCAGCCATCAACAATGCGAAAAATGCCCAGAAAGATACTGAAAGCGCAGGAACAGTTACTGAGATCGAGCGGGTGATCGCATCGCGAAGGGCCAAAAAGACCACACCGATCACGGCCGATAAAGCCGCAGGTTTAAACCCCTCAAGACCCGGCTGGATCACACACAAAACACCGAGAAACCCCATACCAATCAGCACCCATTGACGAACACTGACATGTTGCTTCAAGAATAAAGCGGCTGCGAGTGAGACCGCCAATGGTGTGGCTTGTAAAATCGCCGAGGACGCAGACAGTGACGCGTAAACAATCGCGATCACGAAAAAAATCGCCGAAGCCAACTCAGCTAGCGTCCGGATCATAAACCAGGGTTTTCGGACTTCGGCTGTCACCAGGCTCACTCGAGTCAGGCGCGATACCGTCCCGAAGACCACCAAACCACCGGCACCAATGAGCATGAGCACCTGTGAAATCGGCATGGTGGCGGATAACTGCTTGATCACTGCATCTTCGACAGCAAACCCTGCCATCGCAATCACCATAAACAGAATGCAACGGACGTTATCTTCGGACGATGGGTGACTAGTCACTCGGCTGAATTTGGTAACCGGCAACCGGCAGATGGACCACCACATCACCGACTTGCGGGTCTTGATGATCGATCGACACCCTGACTCGATCCAAATAACGTAAGCGACCGATAATTGGGGGGTCGGAGGTTTCGGCTTGAGGTCGGATCGAGACCCGCATCCCTTCACTCAGTCTTGATCCAATCTGCGCTTGTACCCCCCGCGGGGCGCTGGACTTTGCCTGCAAAGCCGTCATTAAAGCCGACTCAGCGGATACTTCCTCATGACGATCGGTGCTTTGTTCGTGGACGTCTCGCTCAATGCGTTCAACTCTTGGGAATTGCGACAAAAATTCTGGACCGACATCCCAACGCCCTCGGATAAACCATGCCACGTAAGCAATGGAGATATCGGCGTAAGATAGCGACTCAGTAAAATAGCCTCCAGTATCAGTCAGGCCTTGATTGATTGAGTCCAAATGCGCGGCGAGTTGCCGAATCACGCCCGGCAATTGCGCCTTCAACCCTTCCGGTGTCCAATTTGGTCCAAAATATAATCCACCGCGGTCTTGAATGAATTCAGGCGGCGCTGTGTCGAGCGCTGATGTGAGAATCACTCGAGCGGCTAAATTAAACACGGTCCCATCCACCCAGTCGGTCAAGGCGAAGATTTGCCCACGCTGTCGTGTCGGTAGCAACAAGCTCGTCGCAGTCAGCTCAGAAATGGCTCTCACGATATTTTGCGTATCGCAATAAACATCTGCGCCACTCTGTAAGACGGGCGTGCGACGATAGCCTGCTGTAAGTGGCATCAGTAATGGTTTTGGCGGAACACGTGGAATCTCGACAGACTTCCATGATGTGTCGACCAAGCCGAGCGCTAACCGGATTTTGTGCGCAAAGGGTGATGGCCAATAATGATGAAGAATCAGGTCGGGCATGAGAACAATCGCCGTTAACAATCAAGTCGCGACGGTATCATAGAACGACAATCACAGCAGTGATTCGTTTACGATCCCGAATAAAAAATGCGAGTATCTGAAGAACTGTTATTCCCGCAAGAGACCCATGCCGATCAGACGAGTGGTCTCGTCGCTCATACCGCCCCCCGAGAGCCTGTTGAGGCTCTCGAGAAACGGCATGTATTCGTCAGCCTTGGTTCGGCGTGTATTCTCGAGCCGTCTGAAACACGCGGTGCGTCACGAAGACCCCTGTAATCACCGCAATGTGCCCCAAAATGTTGTACCCGATAAAGGTCAGCTCGGCCGTGTAGATCCCGAAAATAACACACCACATGCCTGCCAAGACGACCGACATCGTGTATTTAAATTCTCCGGGGGCGCTTGATAGAGCATTCCAAGTGGGGTCGAGAAACTGTGAGATAGTCATGGTATGAACTCCTACTGTGTTTCTCCTCCATGAGACCGCTAATCCACACCTCAACCTAAAGCGTTCGCTCGACTTGTCTAAGATCGTTTTGATCTAATCAATTGATTTTCGTTATAAAATCTTAAGTGGAGTTCATCGTTTTTGCGATCAAACGCATCTGTGGCGTAAAACCGTGGGATTACATAGCAATCTGATGACGCATTGCGAAGAGCATCTACAACTTTTTTTGATGTTTTTACCGTGACTCAAGATCACTCGAGGGTGGCTGATCATGCCTGAGTGGTAGTGGGATGCTCAAAAGTTCGTGATCATGAGCCAATTCTGATCACCAGAACAAAGCTACCAAAACGATGGATCTGAGAGCTCATCAACGCATCGAAACGGATAGATCCGATCCCCAAGATCCAATGTACCCAGCTGCTTGGCTTGCCATCCCAACTCGTATTCAAGCGTATAAGGGGGCCTGAAATGTCTACCCAATTCCACGTCGAATCCAAATCTTCCGTAATACTCAGGATCTCCGTATACGAGTAAGACATCGACCCCTTGGGCAATCAGATGCGCCAACCCGAACTCGATGAGCTTGGTGCCGATTCCTTGTTGTTGATAATCACTATGAACTGCTAAAGGCGCAAGAATATATCCGGTCAAGTCTTCATCTGGTTCGAAGACTACTGATGTGAACGCAATCGCGCCCACAATATTTGTCTGTTTCTCGTACCCCAAGCACAGCCGTGAATCCGGTGTATTGTTCGATATGCTGGCCCGAATGATTTGGTAGATAGCCGACGCTTCCTCGACAGAAAACGCATGGGTAAAAACCTGTTCTACCTCAATCAAATCATCTGTCGTCAAACTTCGAATCGTAACAAGTACTCCAATGAATTCAGCACCAGATATTGCCTATTCCCACTCGATAGTAGCAGGCGGCTTGGAACTGACGTCATACACGACGCGACTCACATCTTCTATCTCATTAATGATTCGACCTGAAACACGCTCGATAAACTCATAGGGTAAATGCGCCCAACGTGCTGTCATAAAATCAATCGTCTCAACTGCGCGAAGTGCCACAACCGGAGCGTAACGGCGCTGATCGCCAACGACACCGACAGAGTTTACTGGCAAGAAGACCACAAATGCCTGTGAGACCTTGTCATACAGGTCAGCTTTTCTCAATTCTTCAATAAAAATGTGGTCCGCTTTGCGCAAGGTATCAGCCGAACGCTTATCCACCTCTCCCAAGATACGTACGCCGAGTCCTGGCCCCGGGAATGGGTGGCGATAGACCATCGACGGAGGAAGGCCAAGCGTGACACCGAGAATCCGAACTTCATCCTTAAAGAGTTCGCGCAGCGGCTCAACAAGCTCCATCCGCATATCCTCTGGAAGACCACCAACGTTGTGGTGACTTTTAATCACATGAGCCTTTCCTGATGCGGCACCTGCTGATTCGATCACATCCGGATAAATCGTTCCTTGAGCAAGGAAACGAACATCACGCAACTTAGCTGCCTCTTCTTCGAACACTTCAATAAATGTTCGACCGATAATCTTACGTTTTCGCTCCGGGTCAGCTTCCCCTTTCAGAGCTGTTAAGAACCGGTCTTCTGCGTTCGCTCGAATGACTCTAACACCCAGATTCTGAGCAAATGTTTCCATCACTTGCACACCTTCATTGAGGCGCAATAAACCATTGTCCACAAACACACAAACCAGTTGATCACCAATTGCTTTGTGAAGAAGTGCCGCGACCACAGAGGAATCGACACCCCCAGATAATCCTAACAACACCTGACCATCGCCAACTTGTTTGCGGACCTCATTGATCGCGTCATCAATGATATTTTCAGGCGTCCATTCCCGACCGCAACCACAAATCCCATGCGCAAACCGGGCGAGCATCTCAGATCCGCCCTCCGAATGAGTCACTTCAGGATGGAATTGCAGGCCATAAATTCTTCGTTCGTCATTGGCCATTGCGGCGATCGGCGCATGAGCACTGGAACCAATCACCTCAAAGCCTGGTGGCAGATCAACCACTCGGTCGCCATGGCTCATCCAGACCGATAACGCACCGGTCTCAGATAACCCAGCCAGTAGCGAGGAATCATCTTCAATCACAAGATCCGCGTGACCAAACTCACGTAACTGGCTCGATTCCACACGACCACCCAGCTCTTGAGCCAACGCTTGCATCCCGTAGCAAATGCCCAAAATCGGGACGTTTAAGTCATACACCTCTTTGGGGATTGCCCACCCTGCTCCATCAGTTGTTGACTCAGGGCCTCCCGACAACACCACGCCTTTTGGAGCAAAATCAGTAATCCGAGCAGGATCAACGTCGCAAGGAAGGATCTCTGAATAGACACCATGTTCACGAACGCGGCGTGCGATTAGTTGGGTGTATTGCGATCCAAAATCCAGAATCAGCAGTCGATCAGCATGAATATCCATTATTATTTCACTCGGTAATTAGGCGCTTCTTTCGTGATCGACACATCATGCACATGAGATTCTTTGACACCCGCCCCTGAGATTTTCACGAAACTTGGACGTGAACGCATTTCTTCAATCGAAGCACACCCTGTGTATCCCATGGCTGCGCGAAGTCCACCCATCATTTGATGAACAATGCCTGACAAAGGACCTTTACACGGAACACGTCCTTCCACCCCTTCGGGAACGAGCTTCTCGGCACCGGCACTGGCATCCTGGAAATACCGATCCGACGAACCCTCTCGCTGCGCCATGGCACCGAGTGATCCCATCCCGCGATAGGACTTATAAGCTCGGCCTTGGAACAATTCGACTTCACCTGGAGCCTCGTCAGTACCGGCAAGCAACGAACCAACCATGACCGTCGATGCACCCGCAGCGATCGCCTTTGCGATATCACCGGAATACCGAATACCTCCGTCGGCAATCAACGGGATTCCAGACCCCATGAGTGCTGACGCGACATTGGCAATTGCTGAGACCTGTGGCACACCAACCCCAGCAACAATGCGAGTGGTACAAATGGAACCCGGCCCAATACCCACTTTCACCGCATCCGCTCCGACTTCAACAAGTGCCTTCGCGGCTTCTCCTGTCGCAATGTTTCCACCGATGACCTCAACCTGCGGAAAGGTTTGTTTGATCCAGGCGACTCGATCCAACACCCCCTGAGAGTGACCGTGAGCCGTATCGACGACCAAAATATCAACGCCGGCCTCGACTAAGGCGCCCACACGCTCTTCGCCCTCAGCGCCCGTCCCGACTGCAGCGGCTGCTAATAAGCGCTTCGCCGCATCTTTCGCAGCATTAGGATGACTCTCGGCTTTCATCATATCTTTGACCGTGACAAGACCCCTCAACCGGAAGTCGTCGTCCACCACCAATACTTTTTCGATCCGGTGTTTGTGAAGTTTTGTTTGAATTTCTAGGTGGCCAGCACCCTCGGTCACCGTGACTAACCGATCCTTTGGCGTCATCACATCACGAACCAAGACATTGAGATCCGGAACGAACCGAATGTCGCGACCGGTGACAATACCGACCAAATTGTCGCCTTCCACAACGGGAACACCGCTGATGTTGTGATGGCGTGTGATGGCAAGTAATTCATGGATCGTGATGTTGGGAGCACAAGTTACCGGATCCTGAATAATGCCTGTCTCGAATTTTTTGACTTTACGGACTTCCAGAGCCTGCTGCTCGATGGTCATATTTTTATGCAGAATCCCGAGACCCCCTTCCTGAGCCATCGCGATCGCTAGTGACGCTTCAGTCACAGTATCCATCGCCGCTGACAATAAGGGCATGCTAAGCTCAATGTTGCGTGTGATTTGAGTTTTCAAGCTGACATTAGCAGGAATGACGTTTGAATAACCCGGAACAAGCAACACATCATCAAAGGTCAGGGCGTCTTCGGCAATCCGTAACATGAGTAAGTCCTTGAAGGTGGCGGGTAATCGCATAGTTTAAGGAGTTAAGGGGTGTCGGAACAAGTGAGCCAGGCCGAAAATGCGCTAACAGTCTCTTCGCTGGCCGCCTTACTGACCCAAGCGCTAACTGAATTCTTCCCTCGAGCCGTCATTTTGGATGCTGAAATCAGCAACTTTAAAACCTATCCGTCAGGGCACTGGTATTTTTCCTTAACCGATGGTGAAGCCTCCTTAAGCGCTGTGATGTTCAAGGGGGCCAACCGATTGGTCCGACTCGTTGCTCGTGATGGACTCAAAGTTCGTGTCCGCTGTGAGGTGAACTTCTACCCACCGAACGGGCGACTGCAGTTGATCGTCAAAAATATGGCCGAAGCAGGTGTTGGTGATCAAAAAGCAAAACTCGACGCGCTGAAAGCCAAACTGGTCGCCGAAGGCTTGACGGATTTAGCTCGTAAACAGTCTCTACCCACGATGCCTCGATGCATCGGTTTGATCACCTCGCCAAAGGGCGCTGTGATTCGCGATATGCTGACCATTCTAGACAAGCGCTGGCCGATCGCGAACATTCGGTTCTATTCGGCAGCTGTTCAAGGAGAGACCGCTCCAGAGGAGCTCGTTTCAGCCCTACGACGAGCCTCTGAAGAAGGCATTGCCGACGTTCTCATCATTGGACGCGGCGGTGGCGCTTCTGAGGATCTCAGCGCATTCAATGATGAACAGCTATGCCGCACCCTGGCCAACTGCCAAATTCCCGTGATCTCTGCGGTCGGACATGAAACTGATACTGGACTGACCGATCTAATCGCTGACGTCCGAGCCGCTACGCCATCGCAAGCAGCAGAACTAGCAACACCGGACGTCTTCGACATCACCCGGCGATTACATCAATACCAAGATCGTCTCGTCTCACGTGCAGATACATTGATCTCACTGGCACAGCAACGACTGGAACTGTTGACTCACAGACTCTCCAGTGGCGTCACGCAACACACCAATCAATCCCGGGATCGACTGCGACAACTCGAGCGAAAACTCGTGCCCCCGACTGAGTACATCGCCTTGAAACGTCATGACGTCCGATCCATCCAGTCGCGCTTGCAACAAGCCGCGGATCAGCGCATCAAACACACTAAAATCGCCCTAGCTCATCTCAGCGCTCAACTGGACACCTTAAGTCCTCTTGCAACATTAAGCCGTGGTTACGGAATCGTTTTAAAAGGTGATACGCAGGTGGATCGCTCGATTGGATCCGTCGGTGATGTGACCGAGCAGTCCCCAGTTGAAATTCGCCTCAAAGATGGCAGGCTCAACGCCACAGTGACTCAAATCATGAAGGACCCAACATGAGATTTGGATATCTCGCAGTCTTCATCGCTGCGCTCACAACGTCGGCAATGGCAATCGAGGACTCACGCGTCCCCGGAGGCGTCGCCATCATTCCCATCGAACCAGACTCTCGCCCGACATTTGACGGAAAACCAGTGTTGACCATCAAAGATAATGGCCAAGATTTAGCGGTCGTTGGTTTACCGCTATCACTCGAGCCAGGGACCCACCAGTTGCAAAACATGGGGAAGCAAATTCCATTTGAAGTCCGATCGAAGAAATACCTCGAACAACGCATCTATCTAAAAAATCAACGACATGTCACGCCGAATACGCTCGATCTTGATCGCATCAAGGGAGAATCCAAGCGGCAGCGCGGTGCACTCGATGCATTCGATGGAGAACTCGATACCATCCGACTGATCCTTCCAGTCGAAGGTCCAATTTCAGGTCCCTTCGGTAAACGTCGATTCTTTAACGATCAACCACGCCGCCCACACTCCGGAACTGATATTGCAGCACCCACAGGAACTCCAATCAAAGCGGCCGCTCGGGGTCGTATCACCTTGGTGGGTGATTTCTTTTTTAACGGACGCTTAGTAGTGATCGATCACGGGGAAGGTTTAAAAACCATGTATAACCACATGGATCAAATTGATGTCCGTGAAGGACAAGTGGTCAAACAAGGCCAACCGATCGGCACTGTTGGAGCGACAGGCCGGGTGACAGGCGCGCATTTGCATTTAGGGGTCATTCTCAATGGAGTGTCCGTTGATCCGTCACTTTTCGTGCCCGAGATCAACAGCCTCCCCCAATAACTAGCTCATCAACCGAAACAACATAAATAAATGACAGCCGGCAACGACATAGGCTAACCGGGGACGCATCTCCAGATACCAAGACGGAATCGGAAGCTCTGCCAGGATCGGTCGGTCAACAAACCATTGCGCAATAAACCCACCGCCCAAGACCGCCAGCGTCAGATGCGCCGGCAGCGTCATCAAGCAAATCCAAGCAGCGATCACGGGGATCACAGAGACCAACAGCCGGGAACTCTGGCGTGTTCCGGTAATCAAGGCCAAGCCCCAGTGAACCCCGCCCATAAACGACAAAATCGCCAGTGAGTACAAGACAAAGGCTTGCAGAGCAAAGGACGCCAATTCATTGGAAAGGAGTGCAGCAACCGCGCCGGCAACAAAAGGTAACAAACCAAGATAGCCCAATCGGACACCCATGGTTTCCATCCGGTTCTGATCGTCGTCTGTCATTCCAAATCCAAAGCCATCTGAGAAGAAGAATCCTTTGTAACATAACGCGGACGCGCCTGTCTCAGCCGACTGCCATGTGCTTTGAGTACTCGTTGAGCCTCAGGCTTCAAATCATGCGATTCAATCCATGCCTTGAATCGCATCCGCGCCACTCGCGCAAGCTGGGTTGGGTCACCAATGGGTTCTGGGTAATGCAGACCCATCTCGCATCCCACCGCTCTCTGCATACTTAAGGGCATTCGCCAGGGTTGATGAATCCATTCAACGGGCACAGATCGAAGCTCCGGCACCCACCGTTTGATAAAGATCCCTTGTGGATCCTGGTCTTCAGATTGTTTGATCGGAGAATACATCCGGTTGGCATTGATCCCCGTTGTTCCTGATTGCATTTGCACTTGTGACCAATGAATACCTGCCTCAAAGTCGGTAAACCATTGCGCCATTAACGCGCCGGTTTGACGCCAATCAATCCACAAATGGTAGCTCGCAATCGAAACCAGCATGGCGCGCATTCTAAAATTCAACCAACCCGTCTGTGACAGACATCGCAAGCATGCATCCACAAATGGCCAGCCGAGGGTGCCTGTTCGAAAACGCTCAAATGATGCCGAATTCGCGGTACTATGGGTGTCGCGTAACCCAATAAATCCTCGATGTAACTCTTCAAACTCGAGCCGAGGCTCTGACTCGAGTTTCTGCATAAAATGGCAATGCCAATGCAATCTTGATTGAAACGATTTCAAGCTAAGGAGAGCCTGGGATCGGCCTCCATCTTGTTTGAGCGCATCACGACGCTCACACACACGCTGCCAAACCTCGCGAACACTCAAAGTCCCGACCGAAAGATGTGTCGAGATCCGTGAACAGACTTGCTCTCCGGTCAACGGACTCGACATTCCACCACGATAGGTTTCACAACGCCTGTCTAAAAAGCTGTCCAGGAGTTCTAGACCCTCAGCGCGACCACCGGTCTGACTGAGAATCAGAGATTCATCAGCAATCGATACCGCTTGCAACACTTCAGTAGCCGTTTTCGGAGGGCTACCAACGCCTTCAATTCGAGACGGGGCAGCTCGTTGCGGGCGATCCATCAGCTCACCCCATTGTTTGGCCCAGCCTTGGCGCTCACGAAGACCACGAACCACTCCATGTTGCCGGTATTCAGACCAAGTGATCCCTCGGTCTTTGCACCATTGCTTGACTCGACGATCCCGTTGGAACGTCCAATCAGGACCAGTTTCTTGATGTGAGACCAGCGTCTGAAACTGATACCGACGATGCAGTCGATCAAACACCTCTTCGACCTGACCGATTGCAGTCCACAATGGCTGTCCGCATGCGGTTAAGGCCTGATCCAGTGACAAGATCGAATCCCTCAAAAATGACCATTGGCGACCCGAGGTGTATTCCATCGCCCAATACTCAGGCTCGACCACATAGATAGGGATCACTGGACCTTCACGAACTGCTGTGTCCAATGGCTCATGATCGACGATACGGAGATCTCGCTTGAACCAAACAACAACTGGTAAGGTCATAACAGCCAACGACTCCGATAGGACCCATCTGGATCATAGCGGTCTGCCTGATCATCGAGATGAAAAATACGACCACCTCGTGGATCAGGCCCGACACCTGCGATGTAGGCCCAATTCCCCCAATTACTGGCAACATCAAAATCGATCAATTGGCTTTCGAAATAGGCTGCACCCAAACGCCAGTCCAAATTCGATTCATAAATGAGATGGCTAGCAACCAATTGCCTTGCCCGATTACTCATCCAACCGGTTTGATTGAGCTCCCGCATCGCAGCATCAACGATATCGCAATCAGTGTGACCTGTTTTCCATCGCTCGAAACGACGGACATTCTGGTCAAACCCGAAGACTTGATCACTCGGTCCTGTTCGACGAAACAGGGTCCAATCACTGGCTCTTGAGTACCACCGAAAATATTCGCGCCACAACAATTCAAATCGCAACCAGTAAGTGGACTCATTGGCTTCGACATCCCGCTCATATTGGAGCGTATCCCACCAGATTTGTCGTGGTGAGATACATCCATGGGCAAGCCATGCTGATAAGTGGCTCGACTGCATCGGTCCTTGAAATGCATTTCTCGTTTGCTTGTAATGCGATAAGGCCCCCGCATCCAGATAGGCCTGCCAATGCCGATTGGCTGATTCTCCGCCACCATGTGTTGGAACCTCGGTATTCGGATCTAGCGGGATCTCCAGCGCCTCTTGCCATTCCGCCGGATCAGCCCAGCCTTGTGCGATACATCCACCCACTGTCGGGCTATCGATCGGCCGATCTGGTAATAGACTCGGTTTTTTCTCAACCACCTTCCGAAATTTCGAAAAAGTCGCCGGGAGCTCATCTAAATCAAATGGAAGCTGTTCAAAGCGAAACAAATCATCCACAAAAACTGAGACCGTTTGGTAACCCTCAGCCTCAAGCCTTGCTACTTCCAATCGTTCTTCCGTCGCAACAGGTTCATCGCAGACAAGGGTAATCACCGAGTATTGCTGCTGAATCCGGTTGACTGCATAGACAGGCTCTTCTGAGCTCAACCACAACCCCCCGTCCAATGCCTCGAGCTCTTGTCTTAATGCACGCAAACTCTCCGCACGGAATCGCATCCAATGCGATCCAACTCGGGACAACCCAAATTGCTGATCAGCCCACCGCCTCGGCTCTAGACACGCCAATGCAAGAACCTGTGCTCCTCGGGTTTGCGCGATCTGAAATGCACGATGGAGTGCCGGATTATCTGTCACCCGACAGGTATCACGGACTAACCAAATCACCACTTCAGACTTCAACCTGCACCCCCTGCCGACGGCAACGATCACTGCAATAGATCACTTGACCCCAATCTCTTTCCCATTTTTTTCGCCAGGTAAACGGCCGACTGCAGACCGGACAGATTTTGCTCGGAAGGTCGGATTTTCTGAGTGTTTTTCCGTCGCGCTTCACAGCAATGATTCCTGAGAGGAGGCAATCACATCAGATCCAGTAGATTCAATCCGTGATCGAAATGCCATCGCGCGTGATCGAATGGCAGCTAATTTAGTCTCACCAAACCGATCGAGATTCTTCAAAATCATCGCCATCCTCGGGTTTGACCGAAACCGCTCTTGATGTGTCATCAAGAAATCCCAGTACAAATAGTTAAAGGGACACGCGTTTTCAGTCTCCGTTTCTTTGACTTGGTACCGGCAAGATTTGCAGTAATTACTCATGCGATCGATATATTTGCCGCTGGCGCAATAGGGCTTCGACGCCATCACCCCATCGTCAGCGAATAACGCCATCCCAAGCGTATTTGGCAGCTCCACCCACTCATAAGCATCGGCATACACCGATAAATACCACTCACACACGTCAGTCACAGAACAACCGGCGATGAGGGCGAAGTTCCCGGTCACCATGAGTCGCTGAATATGATGCGCATAGGCATTTTCGCGCGTATTTCGAATTGCCTCGGAGAGACACACCATCCCGGTTTTCGATTCATCCCAAAAAAAAGCTGGCAACGGCCAGGAGGCGTTCAGTGAATTTCGAGTTTGGTAGTCCGGCATGTAGGCCCAATACAGTCCTCGAACATACTCACGCCAGCCGATAATCTGGCGAATAAAGCCCTCAACCGCGTTGATCGGCGCATGCCCCTGATGATAGGCCTCTTCAGCAGCCTGACAGACTTCCATCGGACTTAATAAACCGAGGTTCAGACTGGTTGAAATCAAGCTGTGAAAGAGGGTGTCTTTGCCGAGCACCATGGCGTCTTGAAAATCGCCAAAGCAAGGCAAGCGCTCGGTGATGAAATGGTCGAGCATAAGAAGCGCTTGCTCGCGGTTGACCGGCCACCGAAAGTCAGGCCCATCAAGAACGCCAAAATGATCCGTAAAGCGGGTATTCACCAGTTCAATCACCACTTTAGTGATCGAGTCCAGCGGCCATTGTGGGGGATTAGGTGTGGCACGTTGATCTAATGCCTTGCGATTGTCATGATCAAAATTCCATTGACCACCAATAGGCTCTCCTCCCTCCATCAGAATCCCAGTTGACTGCCTGATTTTACGGTAGAAGTGTTCCATCCGCGGCTGCTTCCGACCCTTTAAAAAGGCCTGGAACTCATCGTGCGAGCAGATAAACCGATCATCATGAACAATCTGAAGCGGTACGGGAAGCGCCGCTTTGAGCTCGTCGAATGCTTCTTTTAAACGCCATTCACCAGGCTCTGTAAGTACCCATTCAGTAAAACGATGGGACCTTTGGTGACGTTCGACTTCGCTGGTCAAACTCTGGGTATTCTCAGGATCAGTCAAGGAAACATAGATGACGGAACGACCATTCGCTTGTAATTCATCAGCGAAATGGCGCATCGCACTGAATACAAGCGCTATTTTTTGCTTGTGGTGCTTGACATATGAGGCTTCCGACCAAACCTCTACCATAAGCACAACATCTTCCGGCTCAAGGTAATTCAGTGACGACAAGCGGTCCGATAACTGGTCTCCAAGGACGAGACAACAACGAGTCAAAGATGTACTCCTGTAACAACGAGGATAACATCCATGAACCTCAAAAAATTTAGCATCCAATGCTTATCAGTGGTGATCGGTATGACGACTTTAAAGGCAAACGCAACATGCGCACCCTTGCTGGATCATTCGGTCCGGCAATTAGCAGGAGAACAAGTCGATCGCCTGTGTGAAGTGTATCAGGGCCAGGTCGTTTTAATTGTGAATACGGCCTCTAAATGCGGGTTTACCCCACAATTTGACGGACTTGAAGCCCTATACAGGAAATATCAAGACCAAGGTTTCGCGGTTCTTGGCTTTCCTTCGAAGGATTTTGGGAACCAGGAATACGGAAGTGAAGAAGAAGCTGCCGAGTTTTGTCGTCTCACCTACGGCGTGCAATTCCCGATGTATGCAACGACGCATGCAAAGAAAGGAAAAGCAGATCCAATCTTTCGCGGTCTTGCCGAAGCCGCTGACGGCGACTATCCGTCATGGAACTTCCACAAATACATCTTAAATCGCGAGGGTCAGTTAGTCGGAAGCTTCGGATCGTTTACCGGACCCTCCTCAAGCCGCATTGCGCGAGTCATCGAAAACGCGCTTTAACGATCAATGCGGGTGTTGCGCACCCGCGTATCCCTCACGCCTGGCCGACAGTGTGATCGACACCGAATCAGAAAACCGCAGGGCATGCGGTTTATCAATCGTCACGTCAGCCCACATGACTTGAGGATGATCCATCACCAAGGACAGCACCTCATCAGTCATCCGCTCCAACAATAAAAATCGGTTGGATTCAACATGCTTGATGACTTTCTTGGTAATCGTGCGGTAATTCAACGCCTCATCGATCACGTTAAAGCTCACTGCCTTTTCCGCGTGATAATGAATACGGATATTAATCACCACATCCTGCTGATTTTTCTTTTCGTCGTCATTAATCCCAATGTAGGTCCTGAGTCGTAAATCCTGAATGTGAATTTTAGCGATTTGATCGCGTTGGAAGGCCGTCATCAAGATTTCCCAATTAAGCGCAAAAACTCGCTACGTGTCGCTTGATGCTCTCGAAAATCGCCTAACATCACCGAGGTTGCCATGGTCGAGTTTTGCTTTTGGACTCCGCGCATCATCATGCAAAAGTGTCGGGCCTCGATCACCACACCAACACCGCGTGCGCCAGTCACATCCTGCACAGCCAAGGCAATCTGACGTGTTAAATTTTCTTGGATCTGCAACCGTCTCGCGAACATGTCTGTGATGCGAGCAAACTTCGACAATCCCAGCACCTTACCATTGGGCAGATACCCGATATGACAGCGACCAGTAAAGGGCAACATATGGTGTTCACACATGGAATACAGTTCAACATCACGGACCACGACCATCTCGTCATTATCGGACTCAAAGACCGCCCCATTAACGATGGTTTCTAGGTCCTGGCGGTAACCTGATGTTAAAAATTCGAGAGCTTTCGCTGCTCGCGCGGGCGTCTCTAACAGGCCTTCCCGGTTCGGATCTTCACCAATGGTTTCGATCACATTGCGGTAGGATTCAGTGAGTGAATCAATCATAGGGTCTCCAAATTTTTCAACGGCCCATCAGCAATCCACGAGATAACAAGGTACTATCCTCACACCACCGACCAACCAACCGATGCTCTTTAACTATGGCCCCTTTGAAAGAAAACAACAGGCTCCAATCGATTCGATGGAAATTGATCATGGCCGTGGCTCTGTTCGGGGCAACCATCTGGATTTCAGCGACGGTTCTTGACTTAACCGCCGTTGTGACAGCGATGACGGCCTTACCCATTCAGACAACTTTAGTGATTATTTTGCTCGGTTCGGTTAGCTGGCTACTCCGCGGATTGCGGACCTGGATTTTATTCGATCAACTGCCCCTCACCGAAGCACTCGGCTTGAGTTTTATTCACAATACCGCCAATAATCTCGCGCCAATGCGGTTAGGTGAGCTAGCACTTCCCATGCTTGCTCGCTGGCTCGGTGGCGTTGAATTTTCAATCGGTCTCACCGGCCTCTTATGGATTCGCTTGCTAGACCTCATCAGCCTCATCGGAATCAGTCTTTGTATTATTCTTTTGCCAGTAGCCGGAACTATCATGCTCGCACTGTTGGCTGCACTGATCTTTCTCACGCCTTTGATCCTTGGATTTATCGTCCCTAAGACACAGCATATCCAACTGCCCAAGATCCTCGCCAAAGCGCGTGCGCAACTCATTTACGAGGCGCAAAACGGCAAACGCTTACATCGAATGTGGCGTTTGACTGTTTTGGCTTGGCTCTCAAAAATTATGGGTATGGGGGTGCTCTTAGCAACTCTGTCGGGTATCCCAATGACCGAAGTCGTCACGACCATTCTTGGCGCTGAGCTCTCCTCCATTCTCCCAATTCATGGATTCGCCGGAGCAGGAAGTTACGAAGCCGGAGGCATTCTTGGGTCTGCTTTCATGGGGCTTTCCCCGGTCGTTGCACTGGAAATGACCATCCAACTTCACATTTACGTACTGAGTCTGACTGCTGTCTTCGGTATACTTGGCGCTTTATTGTTATTGAAACGGACAATCCATGGCTGACACCCTTCCCCGCCTGTCGGTTGTTATTCCTCTGTACAAAGAGGAAGACAACGTTGAGCGCTTGGTCGATGAACTTCACGCAGCGCTTGAGACCTACCCTGGCGAATTCGAGCTTGTATTAGTCGACGATGGGAGTACCGATCGGACACGCGAACTGCTGTTGGAATCTCGATCCAATCGGGGTGATCACATCATGATCATCTCGCACAAGCGAAATCTCGGTCAAACACAAGCCATGCAAACAGGCCTTCAGGCCGCTCGCGGTGATGTCATTGCCTTTATGGATGGTGATTTACAAAACGATCCAGCCGATATCCCAAGCATGGTCGAAAAGCTTGAGACTGAACACCTAGACCTGCTTTGTGGGTGGCGGAAAAATCGCCAAGATTCGTTGGATCGAACCTTACCATCACAAATGGCGAACTGGCTGATTGGCCGGGTCTCAGGTGTTGCGCTACATGACTATGGCTGCAGTTTAAAAGTGGGCCGCAAAGATGTCCTTGAAGGGCTCGATCTGCGTGGTGAAATGCACCGCTTTATTCCCCTGTGGGTTGCGAACTTGACGCATCCAAGTCGAATTGCAGAAATCCCAGTCAATCACAGAGCTCGGGTTGCAGGCACCTCGAAATACGGAATATCACGGACTCCTCGAGTGATTCTTGATCTTTTAGCGGCTTGGTTTTTCTTGCGATTCAGGGAACGGCCCGGTCACTTTTTTGGCGTTGCCGGATTGATTACCGGTGGTCTTGGCGGGGCTGCACTGGTCTATCTATTGGTGCTTAAACTCTTCGGAATGGATATTGGTAACCGTCCATTACTGATCACCGGTGTGCTTTTGGCCCTTGTTGGGCTGCAGTTGATCACCACAGGCTTAGTCGCTGAAATGCTGACACGGCTCAGACGTCGTGGGCAACCACCATTAACCAAACAGACCGACGCCATGGGCTGGACCAAAGGCTCAAATGATCGCTCTGAGTAAGCTCGACTGGCGACTATTTCTATGCCTATTACTTCTTGGTTTTATCGGCACTTGGGTGCCTTTATTTGATCTGGATGAAGGTGCTTTTCTTGAAGCAACCCGAGAATTGCTTGATGGCGGACATTGGGCAGCCACTACTTTGGACGGCGAGCCTCGCTACGACAAACCGATTCTATCTTACTGGCTGCAAGCAACCGCGCTAACGCTGTTTGGCTGGACCACGCCCTGGGTTCCGGTTGAGATGATTGGTCGACTCCCATCGGTGATCGCCGGCGCCTTGTGGGCACTTGTCCTCGGTCGATTCAGCGCTGAAGTGACAAACAAACCAGCGCTTGGCGTCTTTGTCGCCTTTGCGCTTGCAACGACCCTCGGAACCCTCGTGATCGCTCGAGCGGCAACCGCTGATGCCATTCTGAATCTCTGGTTGGCACTGTTGTTTACCGATATCGCTCGCTATCTCAAGAGTCCCTCAGACTCGATTCGTCTTCGCATCTTTTTATGGTTTGGACTCGGCATACTGACCAAGGGGCCGGTGGCCGTGCTGATTCCAGCAGGGGCTTTTGGACTTTGGGTCCTGTTATCCAATCAATGGAGCCTCCTTTGGCAAGCGATGGGATCATGGCGTGCCTGGCTTTTGCTAGGGGCGATCCTGACTCCGTGGCTTGTGGGCGTCTATGACGCACAAGGGCTCGCGTTCTTTGAGAACTTTATTCTGAGACATAACGTCGAACGTTTCTCAGGAAACCTTCACGGGCACGGCGGTCATCCGCTCTATTATTTATTCGTTATGCCGCTGGTCCTTTTGCCTTACAGTGGGCTGGTCTTAGCGATCCTGTTGAGAGTCCGTGAATTTTGGACCTGTCCCGTCAATCGGTTTGCCCTGATCTGGATCCTGTTCGTCGTTGTGCTGGTCTCGTTATCAGGAACCCAGTTACCCCACTATGTTCTTTATTCAACAGCACCCTTGTTTGTCTTGTATGCGCGAGTTCTGCCACTCATTGCTGGTCGCTTTTGGGCTCTACCAGGGCTTTTCGTTCCTGGCTTGATCCTGGCATTGGGTCTCTTTCACTCCATGATCCCAGAACCCAAACACCTCCGCGATCAAGAACAATTGGTGATCCTCATGCAGCTACTTGCTCACTGGTGGTGGCCACTGGTATTGGCCACAATAAGCCTCATGTTGCTTGCATTGATCGCATTACTAGCGCCCGGTTGGCGCTTGAGCCAGCGTTTGATTGCGATGGGCGGTGTGCAGTTGGCTTGTATCGCCTTAATCATCCTCCCGATCATTGCTGAAGCACGCCAGCGGCCATTAAAAGAAGCGGCCATGATCGCTAAAGAAGCCGAAGCTAGCGTCGTTTCACAGGGGATCCGCATGCCAAGCTTCTCGTTTTATCGCCAGGCGATGACGCCTGAAACGCCACCTGTTGAAGGGCAGTGGGTACTGATTTCAGTCACCCGTCTTCACGAGTTGAAAGCGCTCAATGTCCCCCTGGAAATCCAAGCCGCAGGCCCTGGTTGGCGCTTGATTGCCTTGCTTGGGCCTCGAACGATTTAAGCCTTTGGCTCGAGTCGAAGACTCGCTGAATTGATGCAATAACGAAGCCCAGTGGGGGTTGGTCCATCGCTAAACACATGCCCCAGATGCGCATCGCACACCTCACAAGTCACTTCTGTCCGCGGCATGAAAAATATTGAACGATCATCGTGCTCACCGATCACTTCAGCATCCAGCGGTTTAAAGAAGCTTGGCCATCCAGATCCCGAGTCAAATTTATGGTCTGAATCAAATAAGGGCGTGTCACAGCAGATGCAGTGGTAGACCCCTGCTGTTTTCTCATCATGGTAGGAATTCTCAAACGGTTTTTCCGTCCCTTTTTGTCGTGTCACTCGATAGGATTCTGCGGATAATTCCGACTGCCATTCCTGTTCGGTCTTTTTTATCTTTTTTTCTGCACTCACAACTTGAACTCCGCCCTGAAACCAATATCTTCTTGTCAGACCCTATTGCCTTAAGGAGAGGCTTACATGTTACGGATCGCATTGTTTCTTTTAACTAACCTTGCCATCGTGCTTGTTGCAAGCATCACTTTGAGCCTTCTGGGCTTTGAAGGGTATCTGGCATCAAATGGTGTGGATTTAAACCTCTCGAGCCTTTTAGTGTTCTGTTTTGTCTTTGGAATGGCAGGCAGTGTGGTGAGTTTGCTGCTCTCAAAAACCATGGCGAAAATGGGGACCGGCACACAGATTATTGAAAGTCCTCGAAATGCGGACGAACAGTGGCTGGTCGCCACTGTGGGAGAGTTGGCCAAAGACGCAGGTATCGGCATGCCTGAGGTGGGAATATTCCAAAGTCAAACCAGTAACGCGTTCGCCACCGGATGGGATCGAAATAACGCCTTGGTTGCAGTCAGCACAGGCCTTTTAAGTCGATTTAGTCGTGATGAAGCGCGCGCAGTGATGGCCCATGAAATTGGCCATGTCGCCAATGGAGATATGATTACGCTGGCTCTGATTCAAGGCGTCGTTAATACGTTTGTGATGTTCTTTTCTCGAGTCATTGGTCACACCATTGATCGTGCCGTCTTTAAAACAGAACGCGGTCATGGGCCTGCGTTTTACATCACCACCTTTGTCGCGGAAATCATCTTGGGTGTCTTGGCTTCAATCATCGTCTTTTGGTTCTCAAGGCAACGCGAATTCCGCGCTGACCAGGCAGGCGCTCAACTCGCCGGCGCTCCTGCGATGATCGGGGCGTTGGAACGATTGCGTGCCGAACAAGGGACACCGTCAGAACTGCCAGATTCCATGGTGGCTTTTGGGATTCGCACCGGTGGCAATCCGATGATGCGTCTGTTTATGACACACCCTCCGCTGGAGGAACGCATCGCTGCTTTGAAAGCAGCCGCCTAAGATTCCTAGCCTGCGAGCGCGGCCAGACCGCGTTCGCAGTCACTGATTAAATCATCCACTGATTCCAATCCGACAGCGATTCGAATCATATTTTCAGAAATCCCCATTAACTGACGGTCAGCGACATCTAAACGACCATGTGTACTGGTTGCCGGATGACAAACGGTTGTTTTGACATCGCCTAAATTGGCAGTCAAAGACATCAAACAGGTGTGATTTAAAAATTTCCAAGCGTGCTCACGCGAGCCATCTCGCAAATGAAAGCTCAGGACCCCACCGCCTGATTTTGCTTGCCGGTTTGCCAATGCATATTGAGGATGAGATTCCAGGCCTGCATAGTTGACTCGTTCAATTTGCGGTTGTTGCTCAAGCCATTGGGCCAGCTCGAGTGCATTTTCACTATGTGCTTTCATGCGCACACTCAAGGTCTCAAGCCCCTTTAAGAACACCCAAGCATTAAATGGGCTCATGGTCACACCACCAGATCGGATAAAAGAGGTCACGGGTTCGATCAAATCTGCACGACCGAGGACTGCACCACCCATCACACGCCCCTGTCCATCGAGATACTTCGTCGCAGAGTGAATCACCAGATCTGCGCCGAGCGCCAGAGGCTTTTGTAACACCGGGGTCATGAAACAATTATCGACCACGAACAAGCAATCATGCGCACGACAGAGTTCTGACAGCGCTTGAATATCGACAATCTCAATGGTTGGATTCGATGGCGTCTCGCAATAGGCAAGCTTTGCCGGCTGCGACAGTGCTTGCTCCCATGCCGACAGATCCGTTGGTGAAATTAAGATCAGCTCAATGCCGTATTTCACAAAATAATTCTTCACCAAATTTAAGGTTGCACCGAAGACGCCAGTCGACATCAACACGCGATCACCCGATTGGCAATGGGCCATCAGCGTCGATAATACCGCCCCCATTCCAGTGGCTGTTGCTTCGCACGCGTCAGCACCTTCCAAAACGGCCAAACGTTTGCAGAATCCATCAATGGTTGGATTGTCGACCCGCGCATAGATGGATAACCCCGAGTTATTGACAAAGGCATCCGCCATCGTCTCCGCATCAGGAAACACAAAGCTCGAGGTGGTGAAGATCGGCTCTGAGTGCTCTCGTTCGGCCGTTCGATCAAGCCCAACCCGGATCGCCTGGGTATCCTCTGATAACCCCGCGATCATCGCCTTTAAGCGTCGGTCACGATCCATCATGAAGCATCAGCTCGAAGATCAAGACAAGCATCCTCAGAATCGCCTAGTGCTTCTTGTTTGGCTCCGTCATTCCGTTTCGCTGCTAATGCTTCAAGATAGGCATCATCGACTTCTTTAGTAATGTAGCAGGCAGAAAAGACAGAATCTTCAAAGGACTGGAGACTTGGGTTGAGTTCGGAAACAGCGTCCACTAAATCATCAAGCTCCTGATAAATCAGGCCATCGGCACCAATCAATTGATTGATCTCTTGGGCACTCCGTCCATGAGCAATCAGCTCACTGGCAGCAGGCATGTCAATGCCGTAGACGTTCGGAGAAACGACAGCCGGTGCCGCTGATGCAAAATATACTTTCTTCGCTCCGGCATCTCGTGCCATTTCAACAATCTGATGACAGGTCGTACCACGCACAATGGAATCATCCACCAACAGCACATTACGACCCTTAAACTCTTGCACCACCGGATTTAATTTCTGTCGAACGGATTTTTGCCGCTCGGTCTGACCAGGCATAATAAAGGTGCGACCGATATATCGGTTTTTAATAAAACCTTCACGGAAAAGCACGCCGAGCTTCTGAGCCACTTCAAGAGCACTGGTCCGGCTGGTTTCTGGAATCGGAATCACCACATCGATATCGTGATTTGGCATTTCGCGCAGAATTTTATCTGCCAGTTTGCGTCCCATATTGATTCGGGCCTGATACACAGACACCCCATCAATCACAGAGTCTGGTCGAGACAAATACACATATTCAAACAGACAGGGGTGTGCTTCTTGCTTGCCGGCGCAGAGTTTGCGGTGCAAATGCCCATCGTGGTCGATGAACACTGCCTCACCGGGCGCAAGATCATCAATCAAAACGAAACCCGCGCAGTCGAGTGCAACAGATTCGCTCGAAATCATATATTCAACACCCTGCTCGGTCTTTCGCTGGCCAATACAGATTGGACGGATCCCGTAGGGGTCTCTGAAGCCTAGAATTCCATGCCCGTTGATCAGAGCGACGACGCCATACGCACCACGACAGCGGCGGTGAACGCCCTCGACTGCGGCAAAGAAATCATCCGGTGTCGGACGATAGTTTCCGCGAGCTTCAAGCTCATGAGCGAAGATATTTAATAAGACCTCTGAGTCGCTGTCTGTGTTGATATGACGCATATCGTCTTCATACAGCTCTTTCATCAAATCGGTGGTATTGGTCAGATTGCCATTGTGCGCAAGACTGATGCCGTAGGGACTATTCACATAAAATGGTTGGGCTTCAGCCGATGAACTGGAACCTGCGGTGGGATAGCGCACATGGCCAATACCCATGTTACCGATCAGATACTGCATATGACGCATTCTGAATACGTCACGGACTAATCCATTGTCTTTGCGAAGATAAAACTTGCCATTCGCTGATGTCACCATGCCGGCCGCATCCTGGCCGCGATGCTGCAATACAGTGAGTGCATCAAACAGTGCCTGGTTCACGTTACCACGGCCGAAAATACCCACCACTCCACACATGATCGAAATCCCTCTCGTCAGCTAATTGGCGATTTAAAGCCAGAGGCTGACAGTTGTTCCAAAGCCCATTGAGCCACCGTCTCGAAATGCGGCGCGAGCGACGCATTAGTGTACCAAGTGTCATTCACGAATGGGGTCAGATTTAATAATCCAATCACGACCGTCATGATCAACGCCCCGCGCGCAAATCCAAACACCATACCAAGCACTCGATCGGTCGACGATAAGCCGGTTGCGTTAATTAAGGCGCCCAACAGGAACCCCAAAGCCGCACCCACCAATAAGGTACCGATAAATAAAGCTGCGAAGGCCGCAATCGAACGCATCAACGGATCGATGATCTGAGTATCTAACAACTGATCCATTGGTTCATGGAACTGCCGAGCAACAACAAAGGCTGCAATCCATGTCCCAAGACTCAGCGCTTCTTTTAAAAATCCGCGACGTAGACTCATCAGCGTTGAAATCGCAAGAACGACGATAATCGCCCAATCAAAAGCAGCCAGGCCGAAACCTGAAGACACCTGTTCGGTCATGACTGCCCGTGCTCACGCACATCATATTGTTTGATCTGTGCTTTGAGCGATAACTTGGTCTGAATGGCTCCTGAAGCGGATTCTGCGCTTGATCGGTCAAGGAGTGGACCCACATACACTCGAGTCAACGATTCTTCAGATCGCAAATACACCCGCCCAATATCCAAGGCTTCAAGCTTCGTTTGCAACGCTTTCGCGTTTTCCCGATTTTTAAATGCCCCCACCTGCAAAATGAAACTTGCCTGCGACTCGTCACCAACAGGCGCACCCATGAGGGCATCCAAACGATCCCGACTGGCGTTCAGCGCCTCTTGATCGATCATTGGAGCAACCACAGGTTCCGCCGGGACAGATGGAGGGTCTGGCAAGCGAGTCAGTTGAGGACCTTGTTCACGAATCGATTCGAATCGTGGAGTGAGAAGCCACGGAAGAACCAGAGCAGCAAAGGCCACCAAGGTTGCGGCACCAATCCACTGATGCTTTCTTCGATGCGGAGAAGGGTTTGGCTTGGTTTGTTCAGTTGAAGAGGTCATGCTTGAGTGCGTCTGCCACCAATACAAAGGATCCCATGATCAAAACCTGATCATCCAATTTGAGTTCAGAGGAAAGCCCCTCCAATGCGTCACTGAGTGTAGCAAAACTCCGCCAACACGTCTGTCCAAAAAGCACCGACCAAAGATTCACCAAAGAGTCGACCGAACGACCGCGATCGCCATCAATGCCAACTAAGGCAATTCTCGATGTGTAGGCCTGCAAAATCGGCAACATTGACTGCACGTCTTTATCCGATAGAGCCCCAAAAATCACCACGCGATGATCCGTTTCGACGGTATCTGCAAGCACTTGAGTGACAAACTCGCAAGCTAACGGATTGTGTCCAACATCCAAGATCCAGGTTTGATCACCAATCGGATAGCGAGACATCCGTCCCGGCATTTGTGCCTGCTCTAACCTAACCAGACACTCCTTCGAGATGTGATACCCCAGTTCTTCCATTGCGAGACTTGCTAAGGCAACCGACGTTTTCGGCAATTGCATTCGGGTTAAGTCAATGATCTGCTTCGCCAAGACTAGCATCGATCCCTCCAAGACCTCATCCAGCCACCGAATCGATCCACCTTGCTGATCTGCCTCATCATCCAGTGTGTGTCGCACATTTATGGCCGCTGAAAAAGTCGTCACACCGGCCCGCATCACGCCAGCTTTTTCGCGCGCAATCGCTTCCTCTGTGGTTCCTAAATAGGCCTGGTGATCGAGGCCGATGGATGTGATGACCGATACATCAGGATCGATCACATTCACCGCATCGAGTCGACCACCCAGGCCAATTTCCAAGATCCAGAGATCCAACTGGTGATGCTGAAAGATCACAAAGGCCGCTAATGTGAGAAACTCAAAGTAGGTCAAAAAAACAGAATCTCGCGCACTCTCGACGCGTCCAAAGGCAGCCACTAATTCTGCATCCGAAACCGGCTGACCGGCGACTTTGATCCGTTCATGAATATGATGAATATGCGGGGAGGTGTATTGCCCGTAGCGAAGGCCCTGAGTTTGAGCAATCAGACCCGCGGTTTCGACTGTTGACCCTTTGCCGTTGGTTCCAGCCACAGTCAACACTTGCCTTGGCAGTCGCTGCTCTAATCGCGACCAAACAACTGCAACACGCTCGAGACCTAATTCAATATGCGATGGGGGTGAGAGCGTCTCGAGATGAAGCTCCCAGTCGGCCAGTGTGTTCAATGGCTCAAGCGAGACAGCACACGTGCGATCGTATCGCGCATCTCAGGGCGAGAAACGATCATATCAACCGTGCCATGCTCCAACAGAAACTCCGCTCGTTGAAAGCCTTCGGGTAAGGTTTCACGGACTGTTTGTTCAATCACCCGAGGGCCGGCGAAGCCAACAAGCGCTTTGGGTTCAGCAATGTTCAAGTCACCCAACATGGCAAAAGAAGCAGAAACTCCGCCAAAGACCGGATCAGTGAGGACCGATAGATAAGGAAGACCCTGCTCACGCATTTTTTCCAACACCGCGGACGTTCGAGCCATCTGCATCAGTGATAGCAACGCCTCTTGCATCCGGGCACCACCGGATGCGGAAAAACAAATCAAGGGTGTCTTTTTTTCGAGGCAGAGTTCGGCAGCCCTCACGAACTTTTCACCGACGACTGTTCCCATAGAACCGCCCATGAAGGCAAATTCGAACGCGACGGCCACGATTGGCTTGGCTTTTAATGTGCCTTCCATCGCAACCAAGGCATCATTTTCTCCAGTCGCTTTCTGCGCTTGTGACAGGCGATCTTTGTATTTCTTTTGATCACGGAATTTCAGCCGATCATCAGCAATCAATTCCTGAAACAGCTCGGTTTGTGATCCTTCATCGAGAAATGCATTTAAACGAGCTCGAGCGCCCAGCCGATCATGATGTCCACACTTCGGGCAGACGCTTAAATTCCGTTCCAGTTCAGGTTGATAAAGGACCGCTTCACAGGCAGAGCACTTCGACCATAGCCCATCAGGCACACTGGCTTTTCGCTCAACTGCTTTGGAGCGGACAACCGTCGGAACAATTTTATCGAGCCAATTACTCATGCTATTCCCCTATCCTTAGGTCTTGGCATCCATTGCCTGACGCATGGGTTGTAAAATCGCTTGAAGCGCAGCCGGAATCTGTTCAGGCTGATTGGCTAAGGCTTCAATTTGGCTCACCAAGACCGTACCGACAATACTTCCATCTGCTGTGGTTGAGATCGCTGCAGCATCCTCTGCGGTCCGAATACCAAATCCGACACAGATCGGCACAGACACGTGCTGGCGCATGTGCGCAATGCGTTGCGATACCTCATGAGTATCCAGTTTTGAGGAACCAGTGATCCCCTTCAACGAGACATAATAGAGGTAACCAGAGGTTGCGTTGCCAATGGTCTCTAAACGCGCATCAGTGGTGGTTGGAGCTGCTAAATAAATCAAATCAAGGCCATGACGTTTCGCCGACTGAACCAAAGATCCCTCTTCTTCCGGCGGCATATCGACGATCAAAAGCCCGTCAACCCCAGCGTTTTCACAGGCCTCACAGAAGGTCGTTTCACCCATGGCGATTAAAGGATTCAAATAACCCATCAACACAACAGGCGTCTCATCATCCTGCTCACGGAATTCCGCAACCGCATTGATCACTCCAGGCAGCGTCATTCCAGCAGCAATGGCGCGCTCAGCACCCCGCTGGTTGACTGGACCATCGGCAAAGGGATCGGAGAATGGCATCCCTAACTCAATCACATCAGCACCCGCTGCAACCATGGCATGCATGGCGGGGACAGTAACCGATGGCGTGGGATCTCCTGCGACAATATATGGAATCAAGGCTTTGCGGCCCGATGCTTTCAATGCATCCATTCGCTGTTGAATCCGGGTATTACTCATGTCAGCGAAATTCCTTCCATTTTAGCGACAGTGAAAATGTCTTTATCTCCACGGCCCGACATATTGCAAACAATGGTCTGATCCGGACGCATGGTCGCAGCCAACGTCTTGGTATAGGCCAGAGCATGCGCTGTCTCAAGCGCAGGAATGATTCCCTCGACCTCAGATACCTCATGAAACGCAGCCAAGGCCTCATCATCAGTGGCGCCCACGTAGTTGGCACGACCAATATCTTTGAGGTAGGCATGCTCAGGACCGACGCCTGGATAATCAAGACCGGCAGACACCGAATGCGTGTGTGCGATTTGACCGTCACTGTTATCCATCAAATAAGTTTTCGCGCCGTGCAACACACCAGGACGCCCAGAGCATAATGGTGCGGCATGCTCGGTCGTCGACAGTCCTCGACCGGCTGCTTCGACACCATAAATGGCCACTTCCGTGTCTTTCAAGAAAGGGTAAAACAACCCAATCGCATTTGAGCCGCCACCGACACAAGCCACTAAAGCATCAGGATAACGGCCAAGAATCTCTTTCGATTGCCACTTCACTTCACGACCGACAACCGCATTAAAGTCACGAACCAGTTGTGGATACGGCGCAGGGCCTGCAACGGTTCCGATGATGTAAAAGGTGTTATCCACGTTGGTCACCCAGTCACGCATCGCCTCGTTGAGTGCATCTTTGAGCGTCCTTGAGCCTGATTCCACAGGAACGACCTGAGCGCCAAGTAACTTCATCCGATAGACGTTGGGCGATTGTCGCTCGACATCATCCGCACCCATGTAGACAACACACTCCAGTCCTAAACGGGCGGCAACGGTTGCTGATGCCACACCATGTTGACCCGCTCCAGTTTCTGCAATGACGCGCGGCTTTCCTGAATATTTCGCCAGTAACGCCTGACCGATGGTGTTATTCACTTTGTGAGCGCCGGTGTGGTTTAAATCTTCACGCTTAAAATAGATCTGTGCACCACCAATCGCATTGGACCACCGTTGCGCATGGTATAGGGGCGATGGGCGCCCAACAAAGGTCGCCAAGTCGGCATCAAACTCACGCTGAAACCCCGGATCGTTTTTCAACATCTGGTAGTTTTGATCCAACTCGCTAAGGGCTGCCATGAGTGTTTCAGAGACGTAGCGTCCACCGTAATCACCAAAATGCCCGCCCGCGTCGGGCTCATAATCGAGAGTTCGTAATTCCTGTTCGGTCAGTGCCATAGTGTTCCCAAATTAGTTGCGACACGCGCTCATAAAGCGCGCCATCTTATCAGGATCCTTGCGTCCTGGCTCGACTTCAATGCCTCCACTGACATCGAGTGCCCAGGGTGCGACTGCGTCAATCGCGTCCTTCGCATTCTCCGGCATCAAGCCGCCGGCCAGTATGATCGGACGATCCGTTTTGGGGATTAAACCCCAATCGAAACGTTCACCAGTTCCACCTGGCTGCCCTTTCACATAGGCATCCAGTAAAAATCCTGATGCCTGAGGGTACCGTTCCATTTCTGACAGAATCTCTGTCTCCGGTTGAACGCGGAAGGCCTTAATAAAAGGCAATCCAATCGATTCACAGTACTCAGGACTCTCATCCCCATGGTATTGAATGAGGTTGAGTTGAGCCTTTTGAAAGGCCTCAACCACTCGCGCTGGCTCAGCATTGACAAATAAACCGACGCGCGTGACGAATGCAGGGACTGCCTGAGTGAGTTCACAGGCTTCAGCGACAGTCACACACCGAGAACTTGGCTCATAAAATACAAACCCCAAGGCATCGACACCTAAGGAAACTGCCAGAGCAACATCGTCGGCCCGAGTGAATCCACAAAATTTTACACGCGTCATAGCGAACACTCTAACGGATCTGTCCTCAGAATGTCTCTGGCAATCTGGGGAACTCGAACTGTCTCCGGCAGGTCAAATTCTGAGTGGTAGGTTGGACCGAGAAAATACAGGCCATCAGGGGGAGCTGTTACCCCTCCTTGCGTTCGATCCTTCGAATCAAGAACATTTCGAGACCAGTCGACCGACGCTTCTCGCGCACCAATTGCAGTCAGCACTCCGACAATATTTCTCACCATATTCTGTAAAAATCCGTTGGCTTCAACATGAACTGCAATGACATCATCGTGTTGATGGACGTTAAGCTGCATGAGCGTTCGCACCGAGGTCTTTGCCTGACACTGGGTCGAACGGTAGGCGTTAAAGTCATGCGTTCCAACCAGCCATCGTCCGGCTTGCGCCATCAGTTGTGCATCGAGTTCTTTGTGAGTGAAGGTCACTTGATTTCTCAATAAGGCACGACGAATCCCTGAAAGCTGAATCAAATAGACATACTGACGTGACAGCGCAGAAAACCGTGCATGAAATGACGTATCGACTTCTTTCGCCCAAGACAGCGACACATCATTTGGCAGTTGCGTGTTCACGCCCATGACCCAGTTGTAAGGATCGCGCTCTGCCTGAGTATCAAAGTGACAGACTTGTGAGCTCGCATGGACGCCGGAATCGGTGCGCCCTGAACAGGTCACTTGAACAGGTTCATCGGCAATTTGACTTAAAGCTTTCTCAACTTGGCTCTGAACAACCTGCGTATCGTGCTTTTGCACCTGCCATCCTCGATATTCCGTCCCATCGTATTCTACCGAAATCGCGACACGGCGAGTGGCCGGATCAGCTTTGATGGACATCGAGTAAGGCGCGGGCTTTTTCAGCGCTCGCTTGATCTGGTGATACTGACACCCGTTGCAATAATTCAATTGCCGTTTGTGTCATCCCCATATCCAGATAATTCTGAGCCAACTCAAGCTGATGAGCAGCAACATCTGCCTCATCGTCAGGATCTTCTCCCCACTCAGGATTCTGGTTCAACGCATCCGCGGAAAACGCATCAATCAGCGAATCATCACCGGCGCTATACAGCTCTTCTGCTTCCTGAAGCTTCGCCGGATCCTCGATTTTCGACTTCAGGCGCTCAATTGCTGACTCCAAGGCCTCGGCTCCGACATCACTGGTTGTCGGGGCCTGTATTTCTGCGGTGACACTCAGTGGCTCTGCAGGTTCCGCCTGAGCCATCGCCGCCATAGGGGTTGCCCGGTTAGAGGCCGCCTGCATCGGTTCCTGGCGACCATAGACGCGTAACCCGAGCCACATCAGGATGACTACCGCAGCAAAAATCAAGACGCCTTTACCGAGCTCGGTCGCAAAAAACGCATCGACCTGCTCCCGCGTCGGCAACCATTCTTCAAGATTGAATTCAGTTGATGGTTGCTCAGTTTGTATTTGCGGCAACGGCTGACTCACTTGTCGAGACTCTTTCGCCTCACTCCGGATTGCTTCAACTTTGGCGTCCATAGCATCGAGCTTGGACTCAAGAGAGGTGATTTTCTGCAGCAGTTCAGTCACCTCTGGCGCGATCACCGTCACGACTTGAGGGGCGAGGGTCGAAATTGCATCGACAGGCTCTTGCTTGATCGGCTGCGTATCAGTCGGGGTGTCAGAGCTGACAATGGGCTCCTGAATCACCGTCGATGCTTGTTCTGGTTTGGCGTCCTTCGGCTCTTCGATCACCACCTCAGGTTCTGCCGGAGCCATCTCCGGCTCTGGTGTGGCTGCAATCACTTGAGGCATCGCAGGTGTTGTCCGTGGAAAATCCTGCTTGGGTGCTTTCATGTGCGCGTCGAATCGTTGTTTAGCGTTGAGAGCCGATTCTTGTTCCATCCGCGCCTGACTTGGAATGACGAGGGTTTTCCCTTTTTCCAGGGCATTCACGTTGTTGTACTCAAACGCACCAGGGTTTTCGTCATACAACGCCATCATCACTTGCTCAATGGTCAGATTTGGCGGTTGTACTCGTTTTGCTAACCGCCAGAGCGTCGACCCGTTTTGCACCAACAAGGTTTGCTGACGGGATTTGATGGGATTTGGTGCGTTTTGATTTGGTGCGTTTTCTTCAGTCTCACCACTCGGTTTCGTCAGCTCAACCGCCGGGGGCGCGACCGGCGCTTCGACCAAGGGTTCAAGTTTTGGTTCCGCAGTGGCAACGACTGAAGAAGCAGTCGGTTTTTGCGCCACTTGCACCGAGACGGGAATCAACACCGGTCCCGTGGGTGTAAATACTTCAACCAATGTCGTCAGATCAGGTTGCGTCCACGCTGTTGCTGTTCGGATCACAAGTACGACACGACCTTCTGTGGCATCCACAGCGTAGGTCAATCCAGACAGATATTCCGGGCGATCAATCCCTCGCTCAGTAAAGGCAGTTTCAGAGGCCAAGAGTGGAAATAGTTGGGTGGCTGTGACTGGTGCGAGATTCGTCACTTCTAATCGAACTTCCAGCGGTTCCCCTTGATGAGTCACAGCGACCGGCGTCGACCAGTCAAAGGCTTGTGCCATCACAGACCAAATCATCAACGGAAGCGCCATGACGAGTTTCATGCCATCGCCTCCAAAGCGCGAGCGAGTCTCCGCTTGGCTTCTTGCGCCCAAATGGTCTTTTCTAAATCTGCAGCGATCATCACGTGCACCCAGTCATTGCTCAATTCACGAACACACACCGTCATTGCCGCCTCTGCATCCACTCGACCTGAGTCCGGTGACACACTGAGCCCTGAGCGATATTCATCCGTTTGGCAACCCATCACCAGCGCCTTGGCTTGTGGGGTCTTCAGTTCCATCCAAAGACTGGCATGCACGGTGTAAAATGAATCCGACTGCAATCGCTCTAACGAAATCTCAGCACGCTGCAACGCATGAATGTCACTCAAGGCTTCCACCAGCGCCTGATCGTCTAAGGTTCGGGTATTAAAGGCTAAGGATCCACCAAAGGGTTGCGGATCCGGATCGCGGCCATTGAACAACTGCGTCACTTGTCCAGCTAAGGCCTCAACCCCACCAGGCTGCTCAACAGCCGGTTCTCGCACCACACCGTGAAGTGTGAGCACATCGGCAGTCGCCAGCGAATCCAACAACCGCTGCATCATGACCACCAAAGACAATGTTGGCCGGAATCGTTCGGCATCGCCGCTATAGGTTTGATTCAAATCAAACACCAAATCTGCCGTATCAAGATCAGCCTCATGATCGAGTTCGATCACAATCGTCCGACCCTGAAATCGTCGCGCCTCGCCGGCTGATTCGATTCCATCAATCAGCCGTATCCGAAAGTCACCCTCGACGGATTCAATGACTTCAAGTACCGAATCACACAGACCGGATCCTGCTCCGGTGATCGCGAGTTCGATCACTGGTGATCCCGAAGGATCGTCAACATCCGCTTCAACGGCTCAGCCGCCCCCCAAAGCAATTGATCACCAACGGTAAAGGCGTTCAAAAACTCAGGGCCTAAATTCATTTTACGTACGCGGCCAACGGGAATCCGCAAGGTTCCCGTCACCGCAGCCGGAGTCAACCGTGCCATGGAGTCATCGCGCTCATTGGGGATCAGATCGGTCCAGTCTGTCCCGTTAGCGAGCACGTCATTGATTTCATCGATAGGCACATCTCGCTTCAATTTAATGGTGAGTGCTTGACTATGGCAACGCATCGCCCCAATCCGAACGCACGTGCCATCGATTGGAATTGGATTCGCTTCAGTGCGCAAAATCTTGTTGCACTCAGCCATCGCTTTCCATTCTTCACGGCTTTGGCCATTGTCGAGCTTGGTGTCAATCCACGGCAACAAGCTTCCAGCCAAGGGATAACCAAAATAATCGGTTGGCATCCCATCCGAGCGCAATGCCTCGGTGACCTGACGATCAATGTCTAAAATCGCAGAGGATGGTGTGGCAAGCTCACGGGCAACTTGTGATTCGAGATAACCCATTTGCGATAACAGCTCACGCATATTGTTCGCACCAGCACCGCTGGCTGCTTGATAGGTCATCGCTGTGATCCAGTCGACCCAACCCTGCCGGATCAAACTGCCAACTGCCATCAACATCAAACTCACCGTGCAGTTACCACCGATGAAGTCTTTCCGTCCGGAAGACAGCGCCTGATCAATCACATCGCGATTGACAGGATCCAGCACAATCACACTTTCCGATTCCATCCGCAGTGCAGAGGCTGCGTCAATCCAGTAACCATTCCAGCCGGATCCTCGTAAATCACCATAAACCGCCTTGGTGTAATCACCACCCTGGCAGGTGACGACCACATCACAACGGGCCAAGGCCACAATCGACATCGCATCCTGAAGTTGAGTCTCGGTCGCTTCTGCCGGAGCCTCTTGTCCAACCTGTGAGGTGGAAAAGAAAACCGACTCGATCCCAGAAAAACCATCATCAGCACGCAGGCGATCCATCAAGACCGATCCAACCATGCCGCGCCATCCAACAAATCCAACTCGCATCATCATTCCTTAATTCAGAGCCTTCAGCACCGCTTCGCCCATCGCTCGGCACCCAACAATCTGCTCACCCGACGCACCGGTCGCAATGTCTTGAGTCCGCAATCCAGAAGCCAATACCTGTTTGACAGCCGTCTCAATCGATGCTGCTGCTTTTGGCGCATTCAGGGAGTGCAAAAGCATCATCGACACGGACAAAATTGTCGCCAGTGGGTTCGCCAGGTCTTGCCCTGCAATATCTGGAGCCGAACCGTGACAAGGCTCATAAAGCCCTTGCTTATCACTATTCAACGACGCCGAGGGTAGCATTCCGATTGAGCCTGTCAGCATCGCTGCAGCATCAGACAAAATGTCACCGAAGAGATTCCCGGTAACCATCACATCAAACTGTTTCGGTGCCCGGACCAACTGCATTGCGGCATTATCGACGTACATGTGCGACAACTCCACATCGGGATAATCATGACTCAACCGCTCCATGACTTCGCGCCACAAAACGGTCACCTCAAGCACATTCGCCTTATCCACTGAACACAATTTCTTGTTGCGAGCCATGGCTGCATCAAACGCGATCCTCCCAATGCGCTCGATTTCAGGTTCAGAATAGCGATCGGTATTAAATCCAACACGTTGACCGAGCTCACCCTCAATTCCGCGCGGCTCACCGAAATAAATTCCACCGATCAACTCGCGGACAATCAACAGATCCAGTCCACTCACAACCTCTTCTTTTAAGGTCGAAGCCGAGGCAAGCTCGGGGTAGAGCAAGGCGGGTCTTAAATTGGCGAACAGATCCATGCCAGCCCGAATTTTCAACAGCCCTTTTTCAGGCCGCTTGTCCATCGGTAATGCATCCCATTTTGGCCCACCAACAGCGCCCAAGAGGACGGCGTCCGATAGCTTGGCTTTGGCCAGAGTTTCGTCTGGCAGGGGCTCACCGGTGGCATCAATGGCTGCACCACCAATCAGGCAATGCTCAGTATTCAGTCCCAACGAAAACTGGACATTGACGCGATCCAAAACACGGGCCGCCTCAGCCATGATTTCAGGACCAATCCCATCTCCTGCCAGCAAAACAATATTCGGCATTCTCAGTCCTTAATCTCTCAATAACCAGGGCGCTTCAACACGACGACGTGCTTCATAAGCATGAATCGCATCGGCATCCTTCAACGACAAACCAATCTCATCCAAACCCTCAAGTAAGCAGGTTTTCCGGAATGGATCGATCTCAAACGAAGCGCTGAACCCTTCGGGTCCGGTCACCTGCTGAGACCCTAGATCCACGGTCAGCTCAATCGGGGTTTCCGTCCCTGCCAACCCGAATAACGTATCGACTTCAGCCTCCGTTAAGACCACCGGTAATAAGCCGTTCTTGAAACTGTTGTTGAAAAAGATATCCGCAAATGATGGCGCGATCACTGCCTTAAATCCGTACTCGAGAATGGCCCAGGGCGCATGCTCTCGACTCGACCCACATCCAAAATTATCACGCGCAAGTAGCATGGTCGCTCCGGCATAACGGCCATCATTCAACACAAAGTCAGGATTGATCCGACGAGTGGAGTGATCCATCCCCGGCTCGCCTGGATCGAGATAACGCCAGTCATCAAACAAATTGATCCCAAAGCCTGTGCGCTGAATAGACTTTAAATACTGCTTGGGGATGATCTGATCGGTATCGATATTGGAACGATCCAATGGCACAACCAACCCCGTTTCTTGAACAAACTGCTGCATCATGCGCCCCTTACAACCACTCTCTGACATCAACGAAATGACCCGCAACGGCAGCTGCTGCAGCCATTGCTGGACTGACAAGATGCGTCCGCCCTCCGGCGCCCTGACGGCCTTCGAAATTGCGGTTCGATGTGGACGCACAATGTTCTCCAGGTCCCAACCGGTCCGCATTCATTGCAAGACACATGGAGCATCCCGGATCACGCCATTCAAATCCAGCCTCGCGGAAGATCACATCCAAACCTTCGCTTTCGGCCTGTTCTTTCACCAAACCAGAACCTGGGACAACCATCGCCTGAATGACAGAATCAGCAACTCGCTTCCCATCAACCACTTTGGCAGCCTCGCGGAGATCCTCAATCCGAGAATTAGTACATGACCCGATAAACACACGATCGAGACGTATCGAATCAATCGGCTGATTCGCCTTCAAACCCATGTATTTCAAAGCTCGCTCAATCGCCCCACGATGAATCGGATCATCCATCATTTGTGGATCGGGCACATGACCGGACACACCTGTCACCATCTCAGGATTGGTCCCCCAAGAAACCTGCGGTTCAATCAAGGTGCCATCAACGGTCACTTCATGGTCAAAGACCGCATCGGCATCACTCTGAAGATCAGCCCAAGCAGCCACCGCCAAATCCCAGTCTTGACCACTCGGAGCGTAGGGTCGGCCCTTCACGTAGTCGATGGTTTTCTGATCAACTGCCACCAACCCAACACGCGCGCCAGCCTCGATCGCCATGTTACAGACGGTCATTCGACCTTCCATCGACAACGACTCAATCCCTTCGCCCGCAAACTCAATCGCACATCCCGTCCCGCCCGCGGTCCCTATCTGCCCAATGACAGCAAGAATCACGTCCTTGGCTGTCACACCAAATCCCAAAGGACCGGTGACTGTGATCCGCATGTTTTTCATCTTTTTCGCCACCAGACACTGGGTCGCGAGGACATGCTCAACCTCACTGGTCCCAATGCCATGGGCCAACGCACCAAAGGCACCATGAGTCGCCGTGTGGCTGTCGCCACAGACCACCGTCATACCCGGTAAAGTCGCTCCCTGCTCAGGCCCAATCACATGCACAATCCCTGCACGCAAATCGCCCATTTTGAATTGCGTGATTTGAAATGCATCGCAGTTCTCATCGAGCGTTTCAATCTGCAGCCGGCTGGTCGGATCCTCGATCGCGGAGACTCCTGCCGCCTGATTTTCTGTTGGCACATTATGGTCGACAGTCGCGAGATTAGCCGCCAACCTCCAAGGAGTGCGTCCGGCCAGCGAAAGACCCTCAAATGCCTGAGGCGACGTCACTTCGTGCAACAGGTGACGATCGATATAAATCAACGCACTTCCATCATCCCGTTGTGTCACGAGATGACTATCCCACAGCTTGTCGTATAAGGTGCGACCGGCCATTTCAATCTCCTTAGAAAATCAGCCCAACAGTTTATCAGAAATCGAACCAGACCAAAGACTCGCCTAGCTGGATTGCACGCCCAAGTTTGCTTTTTTTAAGCCGAACCAAGCGATCATTGCAGCCATCCCGGTCATCAGGCCTGACAGCATGAAGGTCAGACTCCCGCCAAATGACTCCCAGAGCAGTCCAGAGAGCATCGCTCCTAAGGATCCACCCAGGCCAAAAACAAACCCGCTGTATAACGCCATTCCACGTCCTGACAACTTGCCAGGAAACCATCGCCTGATAAATTCAATACTGACCGAATGAATCGCGCCGAATGTAAAGGCATGCAACAACTGCAAGCCAATCACCAGCCATGGCCAATCTGGATAGGCACCAATCAAGATCCAGCGAAGAGATCCCAACGCCAGAGAAACAGTCAATAACACGCGTAAATCCATCGAACGGATAAATTGTGGCAATACGAAGAACAACACGACTTCAGCAAATACACCGAGCGCCCACAACTGGCCTGCTTCAAAAGCGGTATACCCGTGCGCTTGAACGTAGAGTGTAAAAAATACATTCAAAGGCCCATGAGTCAGTTGATTGACCGCAGCCACGGCAAAGAACAAGAGCACCGGTAGATGTCTTAACCGATCGCCAATGCCGGTGTGATCGGCCGATGTCAGATGAGTCTCAGGGCGCGCTGGGAGCCCGAACGAAATCATGGCCGACAACAGTAATCCGATGATGATCAGCCATGGAAGCACTGCATAGTCGACGTCAGAAAACAGCCAACCAGAGCCAAGCATCATCATGATAAAGCCGATAGACCCCCAAACTCGGATCGAGGAATAACGATGGTGCTCGGTTGTCAGATACTCGAGCGTCAAGGTATCCAGCTGCGCAATAATGGCGTTCCAGAACAAGCCAAATAGCAGCAATACCAAGCAAAGCCCGATGAAATCAACATCGATCAGTAAAAGACTAGCGGCCAATGTTGCCCCGATGATACCGATCTGAACGACTCGCAATCGATTCGGAAGCAGATCCCCCAAAGTCCCCCACAGATAGGGTGCGATAATTTTAGACCCGGTGAGAACCCCGATCGCCAGACCGATTTGCGGCGCACTAAAGCCAAGTGAGTCGAAAAACGGACCGAACCAACCAATACTTAAGGCAACAACCGCAAAGTAAAGACCGTACAGACCGCCGAGTCTTGCACTCGGCACGGCTGTAGTCACGTGGACGCAAGTCCAGGAATCACCGGCGAGTCAGTTACCACATGGCCATTTTGTCCGCGATGTCGAAGCGCGTGATCGACAAGAACCAGAGCAACCATCGCCTCTGCAATGGGCGTGGCCCGAATTCCGACACAAGGATCGTGGCGTCCTTTGGTAATCACATCAGTCACATCACCCTGCTTAGTGATCGTTTTGCCGGGTGTCGTAATTGAACTGGTCGGCTTTAACGCAAGATGTGCAACAAGTGGTTGACCGGTACTGATGCCTCCCAAGACACCACCGGCATGGTTGGTCAAGAAACCATTAGGTGTCATCACATCACGGTGCTCTGAGCCACGACGATTGACAACGGCCATGCCCTCACCAATTTCCACCCCTTTAACGGCGTTAATCGACATCAACGCATGCGCAACATCGGCATCCAACCGATCAAAGACTGGCTCACCCCATCCCGGAGGCAATCCTTCGGCCACAACCGTTAAGCGGGCACCGATGGAATCTTCGTCTCGGCGCAGTTGATTCATGTAGGCATCAAGGTCATCAAGCCGATCGGGATCTGGGCTGAAAAACGGATTAGCATCCACCATGGACCAATCTTTAATCTCACATGTGATTGGACCCAACTGCGTCAGACAACCTCTGACTTTGACAGAAAACAAATGCTCCAGCACTTTCTTCGCAATGGCACCAGCTGCCACTCGCATGGCTGTTTCCCTGGCTGAACTTCGACCACCACCTCGATAATCCCGAATCCCATATTTGTGCTCGTAAGTGTAGTCCGCGTGCGCAGGACGAAACACATCTTTGATATTGCCGTAATCTTTGGATCGTTGATCGGTATTGCGGATAAGAAGCGCAATGGGTGTTCCGGTTGTCATCCCTTCGAATACACCGGATAAAATCTCGACTTCATCAGCTTCACGACGTTGAGTTGTGTGCTTACTCTGGCCTGGTTTTCGACGATCTAAGTCAACCTGAATGTCCTCGACCGACAATGGAATCTGTGGCGGACATCCATCAACGACGGCGACCAAGCCTGGGCCATGACTCTCACCGGCTGTTGTGACCGTAAACAAGGTTCCGAAGGTATTACCGCTCATGACAAATTCCGATTAAAACGCTGAGTATAGCGCGTTCAGCTCCCGCTTTGAGAGCACGCACACACCATGGCCCCCAAATTCAAATTGACACCACTGTACAGGTTCGCCCGTGCGAGCGATGAGCTCCCGATCCAGCAGCCCCCAAGTATTCCCTACTTCGAGAATCATGATCCCCTCGTCAGACAACCAATCCGCAGCTTGACCCAACAAACGCCTGACCAAATCGAGCCCATCCTCCCCCGATGCGAGTGCAACCGCCGGTTCTTTTTTGTACTCAGGAGGAAGTTCGGCCATCTCTTCGGCATCGACATAAGGGGGGTTACAGATGATGAGATCGAAACGCTCATCAAACAGCTCATCGAACCCATCTGATTGAATCACCTCCACTCGATCACCGACCTGATGGAATTCAACATTTTCTCGAGCAATCTCACAGGCTCCTGCTTCGAGATCAGCCAACACACCGGTACTCTCAGCAACACTGAGTGCGAGGGTAATTCCCAAGCAACCCGATCCAGTACACAAATCTAAGAACCGAACAGGGCGATCGAGCGGTGCACGAAACCAAGGCCTAAACTCCGCTTCGATCAGTTCAAAAATGGGGCTTCTTGGGATCAACACGCGTTCATCCACCACAAAGGGCAGGCCTGCATACCAGGCTTTCTTGGTCAAATAAGGAACTGGAATACGCTCATTCACGCGCCGTTTGATCAACTCTAATACCGTCTGGCGCTCGTCATGAGTCAGCACAGCATCCAATAAACGCGCATCCCCATCAGGCGGTAGTGATACAGCACCGAATACCAGCGCAAGCGCTTCGTCCCAAAGCGAGTCTGTGCCATGTCCTAATTCGATCGGGTGCCGTCCAAATTCAGACAGTGCGAAGCGAAGAAAATCACGGATTGAGTGCAGTTCAGTCATGGCGGAAGACTAGACAGATGACGTGCTCAGAGCAAGCAGACTTTGAAAGTTGGCCATTTCACCCTATGGTTATTGGATGTCTGAGGATTCGTTTAAATCATTGATGACTGAAACAGGCGTGCAACCCTTGAGGCGCGAAACACGCGTTCGCCCAAAGAAAGTCCGGTCTCAAGAAGAGATTGAGTTCGCCCGAGCACGGGCTGAAGATGCCGTGGCCACGCAAGCACATCATGGCTTATCGACAGAAGAACCACCTCTGATCGATCCAATGAAACCGCTGGAATATGTCGCCTATGACATTGACCGGCGCGTGCTTGAATTGCTTGATGAAGCTCCGTTTCCAGCACAATACGCAATCGATCTTCACGGGTACACAGTCGATGAGGCGGCCCATGCAATCACCGCGCTGTTCCAGTCGATCCGAGAACGTCGTCTCACGCACATCCGAATTACGCACGGTGTGGGTCGACACAGCAAGGACGGACGCCCATTACTCAAAGCCTACGTCAATCGCTGGCTAAAAAATAATCCTGACATTGTCGCTTTTGCGAGCGCAAGACGCTCAGATGGCGGTGTTGGTGTGGTCAATGCAGTCACCAGCGGCTTATTTGATGACCGCTGGCAACGCACGTAGCTATCTCTTTTGTTTCACAAATTTCATTAAACGACGCTTTCTCTGCATTTGTCGTTCGGTCAGTTGGTTTTTACGGCCAGCGAAGGGGTTTTCGCCAGATTTAAACTCAATTTTGACGGGTGAACCGGTAATGTTCAGAACTTTCCGATAAATATTTTCGAGATAACGACGATAGGCTTCAGGCACATCTTTGGTCTGATTACCGTGAATGATGATCCTTGGAGGATTCATGCCACCTTGGTGCGCGTAACGCAATTTAATTCGACGACCGCGAACCAATGGTGGCTGATGATCCGCCACCGCGTCCTCCAGAATTCGGGTTAATGCGTTGGTTGAGAATTTTGTCACGGCAGCATCGTAGGCCTGACGAATTGAGCCATACAGGTCGCCCACTCCGGTGCCGTGTAATGCCGAGATGTAGTGAATTTTTGCCCAAGGAATAAAATTCAAACGACGCCGAAGTGTCTCACGAATCTTCTCCCGCACCTCAGGTTCTAAGTGATCCCACTTATTCACAGCAACGACCAATGCGCGTCCGGAATCGACCACAGTCCCCATCAGATGCATATCCTGCTCAACCAGGCCTTCTTGCGCATCAACCACTAAGATCACCACATGTGAATCTTCAATCGCCTGTAGGGTTTTCACAATCGAGAATTTTTCAACTGTCTCACTGACACGTCCTCGACGACGCACCCCTGCGGTATCAATCAGCGTGTAGGTTTCATTATGTCGCTCAAACGGGATATAAATCGAATCTCGAGTGGTCCCCGGAAGGTCAAAAACAACAACGCGATCTTCGCCAAGCATCCGGTTCACCAGTGTTGACTTCCCAACATTTGGCCGACCGACGACACCGATCCGGATTCCCGGCGCATCCTTTCTTTCTTCGTTGGTGTCTGCGGGCTCGACATCCAATAGGCCAAAGTGCTCAAGGATTTCATCGCACAATGCACTCACGCCACGACCGTGTGAAGCAGCGATCGGCTGAGGTTCCCCAAAGCCAAACCCGTAAAAATCAGACAAGGCGATGTCCGAATTCTGACCATCGATTTTATTTGCGACCAACCACACCGGCTTATCGGTTCGACGCAGCATGTTGGCCACCGTATCATCTGAGGCCGAGACACCACTGGTCGCATCGACCATGAACAGGACCGCATCAGCCTCATCAATTGCTGCACGCGATTGCTCAGCCATGGCTGCATCAATCCCTGCTTCACCACCGGTTAAACCGCCGGTATCAATGACTAAAAACGGATGTCCTGATAACAGCGCGCGCCCGTATTTCCGATCACGAGTCAATCCCGCAAAATCGGCAACTAAGGCATCACGACTTCGCGTCAAGCGATTAAATAAGGTCGATTTTCCAACATTGGGGCGTCCAACCAGCGCGATGACCGGTGTTTTCAACGAACCACTTCCACCAGGCTCAAGCGCCCGTCAAGAAGCTGAATCAAAAAGCCAGTCTCCGTTGCAACAGGAGCGACTTTGCCTTTATCACCACCCACATCAAGCCGACCGATGAATGCGCCATTCGTTGGATCGAGAAGATGCAATTCCCCTTCCAGATCAACCACACCAATGGCGTCTGCAATCACCACTGGGGGACTTAACTCTCGATACTTGAGAGCTTCATTGGTCCAGAGAGACTCCCCTGATTGCGCGCTATACGCAGAAATCGTCCCATCAGTTTCAACGACAGTGACCGCGTTAAAGCCCAACAATACCCCCGGATAGGCATCAGCATCTAAACTCCAAAGCACCTGCCCAGATCGCGCATCGAGAAGGCTGACCTGGCCATTACGTGTCGCTGTTGCGACCTGATTATTGCGAACCGACGGTGCTCCTTTCGAATCAACGATACGCTCCAAAGGGCTTCGACCGCGAGATACCGCGACTTGTCGTTCCCAGAGAATGCGACCAGTATCGCTTTGATACGCGACAATACGACCTGACTCCCACAGCACAAACAACACATCTCCAGCCAGCGTCATGGGTGCGCCACCACGGATACCAACGCCAGATTCTTGTGCTTCTTCAAGCCAGACGATCTCACCGGTTCTCACATCAATGGCAAGCAACCGACCAATCTGCGTTTTCACAAATACCAAGGTCTCTGTCGCAAGCGGTGGCACTGTTGAGCTGCTCGGGAGCGCAACTTCAAAGAGGATCGAACCATTGTCTCGTGACAATGACACCAACTTCGCATCGGTTGTGACCACATAGACGGCCGTCGCGTTGGCGCCCACGCCGCCGACGATGGTTTGGTCAAGGTCGACATTCCAGAGTTCGTCCAGTTGTTGATCCAAAAGATACACGTCACCACCGGCCGATGCTGCTGCAATCAGACCGCCGCTCGACGCAGGACTTAATCCAGTCTGATCACCACCGCCTAATCCGATCGACTCCACATCATCGAGCTCAATCACTTCCGTGATCCGCTCAAGGGGCGTTGGATCTGGTTTTTCTGGGGCGCTCGAGCAACCAATTAGCGCAATACACACACCCAAACAGAGACGATGACGCATCAGGAACCCTCAGGTAAGGCGGACAATTTCAGATCAACCACAGCCGTATTCAGGCCAGCCTCGGTGAGCGACGATTGAGCCTTCAGATAGGCCTGGCGTGCTTCTAAGGGCTTTTCCAAGGTCACCAAAATATCGCCCTCGAGCTCACTACGCGAGCCTTGAAAAAAATCAAGTGACATCGAGCGAACTCGATCGAGCGCCGAATCACCCTGGCCGAGCTCTAACTCCAGACGAGCCAGGCGCAGTGACGCCATGGCCTTCAACTCTGGCAATGCCAACTGAGATTCCGCAAACGTCAGTTGGCTGACAGCCAGATCGAAATCACCCCGTTCAACAGCTTGTGCAGCCACAATACCGGCACCTAGCGCGGCGTAATTACTGCCCTCATGTGCTTGCCGTAATCCATCAGCAACACTCAATAATCGGTCGTAATCCGCATCTGTCTCAGCCTCAGAAAAATTGACTGCTGATAACTCAATGAGTTCCTGATAACGGCCTGCAGCATCGGATTGCTGATTCAGTTGGTAGTCCTGCCATTGCTGATATCCGAGAACAGATCCAACTCCAACGGCGATCGCAATCAACAGTCCAAGACCATTTTGAGCCAGCCAACGTTTGAGCGCTTCACCTTGTTCTTCATCGGTCTTTAAGTAGTCCATGATGTATCCTTTAATTCTGAAATTCGGTTAAATATCTCGACTTCTGCGAGTGTTAGCTGTTCACCCCCACGAAGCGGTTTAAAAACGACCTGTCGATCATCGAGCTCTGCTTCGCCGATAATGAGACCAATCCCTGCACCTGATCGATCCGCTTTCTTCAATTGGCTTTTCAAACTCCCGCCCCCGATATGTGTCATGACCCGGAGTTCTGGAAATTGTGTTCGCAATGCGCGAGCCAATTGTCGGATGGCCGATTCGCAATGGGGGTGTTGCGGCATTAAATATACATCGGCTTGGGTTTGATAAGTATCTGGAATCACCTGAAGCGCCTCCATTAACAACACCACACGCTCCATGCCAAGCGCAAAGCCCACACCGGGTGTTGCTCGTCCACCTAAGTGTTCAACAAGTCCATCGTATCGGCCTCCACCACAAATGGTGCCCTGGGCACCAAGCGCCTGGGTGGTCCATTCAAAAACAGTCCGGCCATAATAATCGAGTCCTCGGACCAAACGCGGATTGACGACGAAATCAATGTTTGCCTCACTGAGACCTTCTTTTAACAACTCAAAATGCTGTCGATCATCGTCCGTCAAATAGTCGATTAATGAAGGCGCATCAGCCAACAAGGCCTGCGTCGACGCGTTCTTCGAGTCCAAAATCCGCAGCGGGCTGCGCTCGAGCCGTGCCTGGCTATCAGCGTCCAATTGGTCTCGCACTGATGCGAGAAAATCCACCAGCGCCAATCGATAAGCACCCCTCGCCTCTGGCGAGCCAATGGAATTGATTTCAAGTGTCACGGAAGAGCGAATCCCAAGCGTCTTCCATAACTGATCGGTCATCTCAAGCAAATCGACATCCATGCGAGCATCGGCAATCCCAAAGCACTCGACACCGATCTGATGAAACTGACGATAACGACCTTTTTGAGGTCGCTCGTAACGAAAGGCTGGCCCCTGATACCAAAGACGCTGGGTTTGATTGTGCAACAAGCCATGTTCGATGGCCGCGCGCACCACTCCAGCGGTTAACTCGGGCCGAAGGGTCAGACTGTCTCCGGAGCGATCTTCGAAGGTATACATTTCCTTTTCAACAATATCGGTCACATCCCCAATTGATCGTGCAAAAAGTGCCGTGTCTTCAACGATGGGAGTTCGGATTTGGGTCAGACCATAGGCGTTGAAAATCCGCTGCGCTGTCTGTTCAAGATAGCGCCATGCGCCAGCTTGCTCGGGGAGAATGTCAGGCATTCCCCGTACTGATTGAATCGCCATTAATGTGTATCCGCTGAATGCGCAATGAGTTCTGCGCGTTCGTCTTCCTTGATTTTCGCTTGTTTCCGAATCATGGATTCGAGTTCGTCCAAAAAGTCAGAACCCGGCAACCGCGCCGCTGGCTTACCATCGATAAATAAAGCAAGGCTCTCCGGGTTGCCGCCTGTAAAGCCAAGATCCGCTTCTTTAGCCTCACCTGGCCCATTGACAACACAGCCGATGACAGCCACGTTGAGAGCGGTTTTGACGTCCTCAAGACGCGCCTCTAACTGATTCATGGTTCCAATCACGTCAAAGGTTTGCCGCGAGCAACTGGGACAAGCGATAAAATTAATCCCCCTAGATCTCAAACGAAGTGATCGCAGAAGATCAAAACCCACTTTCACTTCCTCGACCGGATCGGCAGCCAGTGAAATGCGAAGCGTATCACCAATTCCGTCCATCAATAACATGCCAAGACCGGCTGCTGATTTGACTGTTCCACTTCTCAAACCACCGGCTTCGGTGATGCCGAGATGCAATGGCTGTTCAATCTGATTCGCAATTTTCCGATAAGCAGCCACCGTCATGAAAATCTCACTGGCTTTGAGGCTCACTTTAAACTCTGTGAAGTCTAAGCGATCTAAGATATCGATATGCCGCATTGCCGATTCGACTAAGGCATCTGGTGTTGGCTCACCGTACTTTTTTTGTAACTCTTTTTCGAGCGAACCCGCATTCACACCAATCCGAATCGGGACACCGTGATCGCGACAGGATGAGACCACAGCCCGAACTCGATCCTCACGACCGATGTTCCCAGGATTAATTCGCAGGCAATCCACGCCCAGTTCAATCACTTTTAACGCAATCTTATGGTCAAAATGAATATCAGCAACCAGCGGGACACTCACCTGTTCTCGGATTTTACCAAAGGCATCGGCAGCCTCCATGGTGGGCACAGACACTCTGACTAAATCAGCGCCAGCGTCAGCAATCGCGTCAATTTGTGCGACGGTAGCGGCAACATCGCAGGTGTTGGTATTGGTCATCGACTGAACAGCGATGGGCGCGTCACCACCGATCGGGACCGAACCCACCTGTATTTGCCGGGAACGACGACGCTGAATCGGAGATTCGATCAATTCGGCTCAGCTCCCAGCGTGATCCGAGCCACGTCCTGATAGGCCTTTGGTTTCAAATCCTGAGTCTCCCCATTGAATACAACGGTGCTAACGCTGACAGCGCCAACCAGGATCTCAATTGGGCCGAAGGTATCCAGTTCAACACCTTGCTCGGGACTCATGAGATCGGCCAATATCAAACGTCCACGCGCATCCCGAATTTCGATCCAAGATTCGCCTGAAAAATCGATCTTCAAACGACCCTGAGCGCCCATCGCCAATTGATCTGCTGATGGACCAGTCCGCGTTTCCGATAACACGCGCAACCCATCATCTTGCCCTGGACTGACCTGAGTTGTTTGTACCGGAGTACTCGGTGCAGGTGCCAGGCCACTGGCTTCTGCGATCACACGCCCACCCTGGCTTAAGTTCGATGAAGAAATCACCACCGGTTGCTGGAGTGCTTCGTCAACTGGCTCGGTCACCGCGGGCGGTGGTTCTGTTTTAGCAACCTTAGGCTTTTCAGTAGGCTTCAGTTTCTCGACGGTCTTTGGCGTCTCGATTTGCTTTGGTTTCTCGACGGTCTTTGGTTTTTCAACCGGCACAGGATCTGGGTTTGGCGCCTCAACCACTGGCTCTGCCTCGGTTTGCAGCGTAGCGGGTTCAGACTGTGCCACGACCTCTTCGGCCTGAGAGGCAAGAGACGCAGGCGCCACCGTGGCTGAAGCGGATTGTTCTGCCTCAGTGACCAAGGGCTGCGCCTCAACGGTTCCATTGATCGACGCATCGACCGACGAATCCAGCGAAGGGGTGAGCTCTTGAGACTGGTTCAGTGCAGCGTCGGGTTCAGTCGATGCCGGTGCTTGTTCGGTCTCAATCACGGATGCCACTTCAGGCGATGAGCCCGTCGACTCTAAATACGAAATCACACCACCTGCTGAAATTAAACCAATAACAACAATTGAGGCGGCGATGATGGTTTTCTGACTCGGTCCTGATGAAGGTTCTGAAATCCCTTGCGGCGCATTCGCGTACTGCCGAGGCTCACCATTCTGTTCCGCTTTCCAGCGATCAAACAGATCGAGGATCTCCACTTCATCAACGCCAAGCTTTTTCGCGTAAAGCTTGAGGTATCCGCGAACAAAACTCAGCCCAGCAAGTTGCGTATAATCATCGGCCTCAATGCCACGGATCACTTGTTTGGTCAGATTCGAGATAGCCGACATCTCATCGATGGTCAGCCCCTTCTCTTCACGTACTTTCTGTAGGAGTGATCCTGGTAACGCGTTCGTGCCAGCGACAGCGGGTTCATTATTTTCTATCGACATACGATCAATCTGAAATGAATACGCTCAGATCATACATCAGAAGTCGTAAGGACCAAAGTCTCGTCCCACGATCTTCAGTCGCTTCGCTAACCGACGAAAGTCTCTCTCGATTTCTTGAGCCAACTTTCCCGTTTTCACTGACCGATTGATCGCCTGGTAGACCTCTAATGCTTCACGCACCCGCCCTGATTTCAATAACACCTGGACACGGACTAATTGGATCGATGGATCACCCGTTTTCATCCGAGACAACCGATCAAGATCATGACCTGCCTCCAGAAATCGATGGCTGGCGATCAATAATTGCGTCCGTAATTGTAATGCCTCAAAACGATGTGGGTAATCGATGGCATCACAAGCCACCGCAAGGACTCCTATCGCCTTCGCTCGTTGGCCGATCTTATTTAAGAAACGCGCATACGCATGACTCACTTCGGGCTCTTGACGATCCAGCCGTTCCAAGATGCGCTGGGCTTCGGCCTGATCCCCCTGCCGCTCGAGAATCTCAGCACGCTTTAACGCGACTGTCATTGAAGCTGGAGCGATCTGTTCTGCTTGGATAATGAGAGGAAGTGCTGCTGTCAGATCACCACGCCCAATATGGGCATCAGCGAGTTGTAGTAGCGGATGCACGCGTTGTGAGATTGTGTTGTCTGCTTGCGTCGGAAAAATCTGACATCCCATCAGAAGTCCGTTGGTTGCGATGATGACTCCGGCCACCATCGCTCGTATCAATGGGGTACCTGGTCCAGTTGAGCAGTCACATCTTGTAATTGGATGTAACGTGCTGACCGTTTGGTTTTATCGGCCACCTGACCGGCCAATTGCCCGCACGCGGCATCGATGTCATCGCCACGGGTCTTGCGTACAGTGACGACATGACCATCCTCAAGCAAGATCCGCTGAAACGCGTAAATCCGATTCCGTGAACTCACTTCGTAATCCGTCCCTGGAAACGGATTGAAAGGAATGAGATTAATTTTACAGCGGATCGTTTTGGCGAGCGCGGATAGTTCATGCGCCAACGCATCGGAGTCATTCACGCCCTTCAGCATGGTGTACTCAAAGGTCACAGATCGATTGTCGCTCAATCCGTCCAAATAATGTCGAATACTGTCAAACAGCACCGCAATCGGATACTTCCGGTTGATCGGAACAAGCTCATTGCGAAGCGTATCATTCGGAGCGTGCAGCGAGACGGCCAAAGCCACATCGGTGACCTTGGCGAGCTCGTTCAAATTTGGGACGACACCCGACGTCGATAAGGTCACACGGCGCTTCGACAAGCAATAGGCTTGATCTTCGAGCATCAAGGCCATCGCATCCACCACCGGCTCAAAGTTCAACAGTGGTTCACCCATACCCATCATGACGACGTTAGTGACGGCGCGTTTTTGCGAATCTTTCACAGGTAATCCAAAGGATTTCGCGGCCAAAAACACCTGCCCGATAATTTCTGCGGCCGTTAGGTTTTTATTAAACCCCTGTTTGCCCGTCGAGCAAAAACTACAATCTAACGAGCAACCGACTTGAGAGGACACGCACAAGGTTCCGCGATCACCATCAGGGATATAGACCGTCTCAATTTTCGATCCACCATCCACTTCCATGAGCCATTTCCGAGTCCCATCAGTCGAGTCTCCCTGAAAGGTCACACGAGGTGGGCGCACTTCGGCAATATCCTTGAGTTGGTCTCGGAACGACTTGGAAAGATTGGTCATTTGATCGAAGTCCGTGACACCCTGCTGATGAATCCATTTCACCAACTGTGCTCCACGGAACTTCTTCTCACCGATTGAGAGACAGAATGCTTCCATTTTTGGAAGGGTCAATCCGAGCAGATTGACTTTCTCAACCGAGATATCTGTCATTTAACGCGAACAGATTTCAGACGCTTGAAAGAAATAAGCAACTTCGCGTGCGGCACTTTCAGGACTATCTGATCCATGAACGGCATTCGCATCAATACTGTCTGCAAAATCAGCACGGATGGTCCCAGCTGCTGCTTCCTTCGGGTTGGTGGCGCCCATCAGCTCACGATTTTTCGCAATCGCATTCTCACCTTCCAGAACCTGTACAACCACAGGGCCAGAGGTCATAAATCCAACCAGATCTTGATAAAATGGACGTTCCTTATGCTCTGCATAAAAACCACCAGCCAGATCATCATCCAACTGAAGCATTTTCATCGCGACAATTTGCAGCCCCGCCGCTTCAAAACGACTGGCAATTTGGCCAATCACATTTTGACCAACAGCGTCTGGCTTAATAATAGATAGGGTACGTTCGACTGCCACGATGGCTTCTCCTTCAAAAACTGAGTTCGGACTATTCCGGGCGCGGATTATAGAGGAACAGAGGCACCAACCGCAAAGCTCTCGCCACAACCGCATTCGCTGACCACATTGGGATTGTCAAAGCGGAGCGTGCGATTGACACCCTCGATCTTCAAATCCACGGTCGTACCGGCAAGTAATGGCTCTGAAATCGGATCCACCACAATGGTCAGTCCATTCACATCGAACAACTGATCCGCCTCTGTCGGGGCTTTTGCATAATCGATCACATAGGCATAGCCCGAGCAACCCGATGTCTTGACACCTAACCGAATCGCGGTTGCATCCGTATTCCGCGCCAAAGCCGCCTTGAGATGCTCCACGGCTTCTGGGGTTACCAACAAATTCATGCTGCACTCCTTAATTGAGAAACTGCGTAACTCAACGTGTCCAACAGGAGATCAATCTCCTCATCGGTGGTCATCCGACCGACGCTGATACGAAGAGAGGATAGTCCTTCTTGCCGAGAAAGTCCCATGGACTGAAGGACATGAGATGGTTCGAGGGTCGCTGAATTACAGGCGCTTCCAGTGGACACTGCCACTTCGGGCATCGCGGCCATTAACCGTTCAGCATCCACACCATCAATCGTCACATTCACAATATGAGGAACACCTCGGGCGCCATTTATCCGAATGCCTCCAATCGCTTCAATCGCGGTCTCGATCCGATCTCGATACCCGTTGATTCGTTGGATTTCCAACCCGCTTTCCTCTGCTGCGATTCGATAGGCCTCAGCCATTCCTACCAGTTGGTGCGTCGGAAGCGTCCCTGAGCGCATTCCACGCTCGTGCTGTCCACCATGCTGCTGCTCTGCAATCCGACAAGAGCCACGCTTCACATAGAGCGCACCAACCCCTTTTGGGCCATGAATTTTGTGCGCCGACAAGGATCCCAAATCAATTCCCAGTGTCTCCACCGTCCAATCCAATTTGCCAACTGACTGAGCCAGATCTGAATGCATCACTGCACCCGCCTGATGCGCCAAGCGGGCAATTTCCTGAATCGGCTGGACAACTCCAGTCTCGTTATTGACCAGCATGACCGACACCAGCAAGGTATTGTCATCTAAAACCTCAGCCAACCGGTTGAGGTTCAATACACCATCAGCATCGGGTTTGAGATAAACCACGTCCACATCACGCAAGTTCGCGCACGTGTCCAACACTGCCTTATGCTCGGTTTCCAACGTAATGATTTTTGAACGTCCCGTGGAGTGACGCATCGCTTCAACCACACCCCGGATCGCCAGGTTATCGGATTCGGTCGCACCACTAGTCCACACAATCTCCCGCGGGTCAGCGCCGATGGTCTGCGCAATTGTGTCTCTGGCCCACTCTACTTCTTCAGATGCCAACCAGCCAAAGCCATGTGTCGTTGACGCTGGATTCCCGAAGGTTCCATCAGCCCCCAAACACTTCGACATTTTATCCATCACGCGTGGATCAACCGGTGTCGTGGATGCATTGTCAAAATAGACCGTCATCATACAGATTGATCCGACTTCCCATCAGGCACACCCAACTCGCCCATGAGTTCTTTTTCATCCAGTGTTGGTAAATCCTCGTCGCAGTACTTCGGATTGACCTGGCACAGATGCTCACCCATCGTGTGCATTTTCTGATCCACATGATGCAGTTGATCAAGAATGGCATGGATGGATCGAACCAAAGGATCAGGCACGTCTTCCCCAAGGGCATACAAATCAAACCCTGCTTTTTCATGCATATCACGACGACGCTTTTCCACTTCAAACTCAGGATCCGCTTGATCTTTGGTCACAAACCGCGCAGGAATCCCCATCGCTGTGGCTTCAGGCGGCACGGGTCGTGTCACCACCGCATTTGATCCAATGCGCGCACCTTCGCCAATATCAATCGGCCCGAGGACTTTTGCTCCAGCACCTACCACCACGCGATCCTTCAGTGTTGGATGTCGCTTACCAGGGTTCCACGTGGTCCCACCGAGAGTCACACCATGGTAGAGCGTACAATCATCACCAATCTCAGCGGTTTCCCCGATCACAACACCCATCCCATGATCAATAAAAAATCGACGACCAATTTTAGCGCCAGGGTGAATCTCGATGCCGGTCAGAAAACGCGCCGTTTGCGCGATAAACCGAGCCAACCATTTAAGGCCACAACACCAGAGTGCGTGAGATACTCGGTGAATCCAAATCGCATGAAGACCAGGGCTCGTTGTGATCACTTCAAACCAATGGCGGGCTGCTGGATCACGATCAAATACCGCACGCACATCCTCTCGCATCCCTCTAAACATCATCCCGCTCTCCGTTGGTCAAACCGTAATTCTCCTGAATAGTCTGTTGATTGGTTGGAGGGTCCATCTTTTCAATGCTATTCAAAATCCCACGCAGAATATTAATTTCAACGCGATCAACCCGCGCTCGATTGAATAACCTTCGCAATCGGGCCATGCCAAGCATCGGGTTTTTCGGATCGAGAAATCCACTGTGCGCTGTCGCCCGCTCAAAATGTTCAATCAAGCCATCCACCTCGCGGGCTGTGGCCGGTTCTTCGTCCCAAGACTCGCAACCAAAGCGCTCAAGATCATAGCTCGGCGGCCAGTTGTCTTTCGACTCAATCCCTGATCGGCCCTGACGTTCTAGAAAAGCGAGACGCAATTCATAGGACATGACCTGTACCGCTGAACCAAGATTCAAACTCGAATATTGCGGATTGGCGGGGATTTCAATGTGGTAGTGACAACGCGCCAATTGCTCGTTCAGTAAGCCGCATTCTTCGCGGCCATAACAAATCGCAACGCGCCCTTTTTCAGCTTCCTCGATCAACAGTGGTGCAATCTGTCGCGGTGTCACGTGCGGATACGCCAGCGATCGCAATCGCGCTGACGTCCCCACCACTATCCGACAATCAGCAATCGCATCATCAAAGGATTCATAAAGAGAAGCGCCATTGAGGATATCCAATGCCCCTGATGCTCTCGCGGAGGCAATCGGTGACGGGTAGTCATCGGGGCTGACAAGTCGGCATGAGGACAACCCCATCGTTTTTAATGAGCGAGCCACTGCACCAATATTTCCTGGATGAGATGGCGAGGCTAAAACCGAAATCAAATTGCTCGGCAGGCTATCGGGGAGTTCGTGCAAACTGGTATCCTTTTATCTTTACAGTCAAGATTATAGCGATGCACCCGTCTAATTCACTCTTAGTTCCGATTCTTCACAAACACAGCGAGCGCTTGTTACGCGCTCAAATTGAAGCGCATGCCAAAGAATTGGGGCCTGAAGACCGAAAGAAATTCCTTGGAAAACAATTCGATGCCGTTACTGATGCCATCAGTGAGAAATTGGCAATGTCCTATAAAGACGCCCCGGTTTTGGCGGAATGGGACAGCAATGTGATCAAGTCATCGATCAAAAGCTGGGTCATCTTTCTTGCCGGAGAAGCCAACTTTACGCTCGGTATCGACGATTTCTCACTCGGAGTGATGCAATTAGAACTCGGGCGGCCGGTCAGTTTTTCAGCCATCACACCCTCAACGCAAACCGAAGTTCACGGTCACCGCAACGAAGGAGTCTTCGTCAATGGCTATCGAGTGCGTCGGACGCTCTCAAAAGTTGAATCCAAATTGTGCGTCATCTTAGGACCGGAGCGATATACCGGAAATGATATTCAGTCGTTTGATTTTGTTCGCCAAAGCGGCAACGAACTCGAAGATATGCTTTTGGTGTTGGGTGGACGCGCGCAGAAACATTTTGGAGAACCGGGCGACACCACGTTAAAAACGCTGATCACCCACTTCTTGACCCCTTAGGCGTTATTCAAATTCCATTCGCTCAAATACGCGGCCAGCATTTCTGGCTGCGAGCTCATCGTATGTGTGCCAATGCTTGTAGTCAGTTTGATCGATCTGATAAGCCTCATCCAATGAACCACCGTCATCGAGAATCTGTTGCACTTGATCACGCAAAAACACCAGATAATCTTTCGTGCCAGCGGTCACCGTCGCGAGGTCAGTGGGACCACCGTGACCAGGAACAATCGTCCAGTCTGAAACCTCATCAGCAAAGAGATCGAAGCTCTCAATCCACAGCGCAGTGTCGGTGTTGTCAAAAATCGGCGGCATTCTCACATGGAAAGCCATATCACCTGCCAGAACCACTCGATCATCTGGGATCAAGACGCTGACATCACCCGGGGAATGCGCCGATCCATAGATCTTAGCGATCACAGCTAGACCTCCAAGATCAAGAGCATATTGTTCGTCGAAGGTCACATCAAAATTGACGAGCTCTGTGTCTTGCGCAAATTCTTTCGCGTACTCGCGCATCCGAGTCAGTCCACCAAATCCTTTCTCATCAATCTCATGCTGCGCATCAACGTGCCCAATCAACGTTGCGCCTTGAGACTTCCAGTAGTGATTCCCATAGACGGCATGGCCCTGGCCATTTTCACTGATGACATATTTGACCGGGAGGTTCGTTCTGCTTTTGATCTCATCATGCAGCGCTCGCGCTAACGCATTATTCGATCCTCCGTTCACCACCAATACAGCTTCAGCCCCGATCACAAACGATAGATTGTTGTTGTGCCCGGCATTTTCATAAGTCGGCGGTTGCGTTGCACCGATCGCGCTGTAAACATGATCGCTGACTTTGACCGGATAGTCGTAGAGTGCGGTTGTTGGTGCCTTATCCAAAGGACCATAGTCACCCCGCTCTAACGCGGTCTTTTCGTCAGCTGCCTGTACCGATGCAGCGATCAAAGCTGCAATGAATATCCATGAACGCATTGTTATCCCTTATGAACTTATCCAGATCATCAATGTACGGATTTCTCTGCACTGTTCAACACCAGATGCGTCAGGAGTTGCGCAAGATCAAGCATTGCGAACCGCTTCACCCTTGGCATAGGCCGTCTGTGTCGCTGGACGTGCAGCGATTTGCTCAAACCAACGCTTCACATTTGGATAATCGCCCAACTCCATCTCTTGCCACTCATGCCGAGCAATCCATGGATAGCAGGCCATATCAGCAATGGAGTAATCGCCGGCAATGAAGGACTGGCCGTCAAGCGCCCCATTTAACACTCCATAGAGTCGAGCAGTCTCTGATCGATAACGCTCGATCGCATAGGGGATTTTCTCTGCTGCAAAGCGCCCGAAATGGTGGTTCTGACCGGCCATTGGTCCAAGACCGCCCATTTGCCACATCAACCATTTCATGACCACATAACGTTCTCTGAGATCTGTTGGATAGAACTGTCCCGTTTTCTCAGCCAAATAAAGAAGAATAGCGCCAGACTCAAAGAGATCGATGGGATCACCACCGTCGATTGGATCGTCATCCACAATCGCAGGCATCCGGTTGTTCGGTGACAACTTCAGAAAATTCGGTTGAAATTGATCGCCTGCAGTTATATTGATCGGATGAATGGTGTAGTCGAGCCCGCACTCTTCTAGCATCATCGTAATTTTATTGCCGTTCGGGGTCGGCCAGTAATAGAGGTTAATCATTGTATACTCCTTGATTCGCTATGAATGTGGCTACTGTCACACCGAAACACAAGGACTTTGATCAAGAACCCATGATGACAAACTTACGCTCAACGCTACTGACTTTGGCGAACCGCCTCCTCGAAACACTTCCAGCCCCCGCACCGGAAATTCAATGGCAGGAAACGCTTTGCGCGCGCTGGGTCCATGATCGAGCCAATATGGGTCATCTGCGTGCATTAAAGCCACGACTTGACCAAACGTTCGAGGGTTTAATCGGTGTCGACCAGCAGGCCAATCAATTCAAGGCCAACCTTGAATTGTTCCTCAAAGGCCTTCCAGCCAATGCAACTCTCCTCTGGGGTGCACGCGGAACCGGCAAATCGTCGATGGTGCGGGCCGCGCTCAGCGCCTATCATGATCGTGGTTTAAGAATCGTCGAAGTCGAAAAAGCACACCTCAGTGATTTGCCTGCAATCGTCGAACACGTGCGGTCACAACCGTTTCAATTTTTGATCTATTGCGATGACCTCACCTTTGAAGATGGGGAGCGCGAATACTCGGGCCTCAAGACCGTCCTGGATGGCACGCTTGAGGAATTTGGCAGTAACATTTTAGTGGTCTGCACCAGCAACCGCAGACACTTAGTCTCAGAGCCGATGAGCGACAATCAGCAGGCAACCGTTGTCAATGGAGAAATTCATCAAGGCGATGCGGTTGAGGAACGGGTTTCTCTATCGGATCGTTTCGGTCTTTGGTTATCGTTTTACCCCTATTCGCAGGAGGTTTACATCACGATTGTCAAACACTGGTATCGCGAATTAGGACAAAATCTCGACCTTCCTGAGTTCTCCGAGACCATGGCGATTGAAGCGAACCGGTTTGCCATTGGGCGTGGCGGGCGCGGCGGTCGAGTTGCCAGACAGTTTGTGATTGACTGGATGGCCAAGCAGCTCTTGAGCCCATCCCCTCGATGAGAAATTTGATCTGAGTGATCTGAATCAATTGAAGCGCTAGCCGAGGACTCTCGGTCCGTGAAACTTGGTTAGAGTGAGTCTTTCAAATTTGGGAGACTCAACGCATGCAAACCAAAAATCATCGCGAACTGATGCACGACGTGAATGATGCCTTAGCGCCATTCCGCGCGGCCAATCCAGAGCTGATGCAAGGTTTTGGGGAGATGGCCAAAGCAGCAATGGCCAACGGTGAAATCACGTCAAAATATAAAGAGCTGATCGCTCTGGCCCTTGGAATTAGCCAGCACTGTTCGGCCTGCATCGCATTCCATATGAAAGCGCTGATCGGCCTCGGTGTGACACGAGAAGAGCTCGAGGAAACTCTGGCTATTTGTGTGTATATGGGAGGTGGACCCGCGCTGATGTATTCAGCAGAGGGTCTCGCGACCTTTGATGAACTGGCAAATCGCTAAATATTGACACAAGTCAAAGATTTCCTCCGCAGAGGACAGCATACTCATCCCTCAATGCCCTCGATGATCATGACATCATCGATCTTTTAAGGGGAGCTTTGCTCCCCTTTGTTTTTTTCCGAATGACGCTTGCCAACAGCGTCCTTTGGGTCATTGAGAATCCCGTCGTTTATGCGGTTAACATGCCATACAGCTGATCTTTGAGGTGAACTCGCTGAGTCTTCAATGTTTCCTCAGTGGTATTGGAAGCCGGAGTCACTTCGGTAATCATATTTTCAATTTGCTTGGATAATTCCGTGTATTCATCATGCATTTTTTTAAAGTGTGCATTACTCATTTTCATCTCGTGAATACGTTCTTTGAGCTCAGGAAATTCTTGAGATAAACAGTGGTGTTCGACGTCTTGCATGATTCGCTCCTTCAGTGATCAGGTAGTATGCCAGATGACTCGAAATTCGATCTTGAGATGGGTCAATGAATCCACCGACTGACATTTGTCACCGATTAATCAAGAGGGCTATCAACGGAATCTGTGCACTCGATATCAGTCGAACCGTGACGCTTGATGGACCGAATCACACCGACCGGCTCCACTCGACCCTTGAAGAACTGAACGGAATTGAAACCACCTTGTCTCAAATATCCAGTCCAACAGGCAAGTCGCACATACGTCCCTGAGTACCGGGTACAAAGTAACATTTCGGCGATGGAAACGCCAATTCGAAGCGGGACGATCACGCGTATGATCAACTAACAGTATCTATTCCGCAGACAGTATGTTCTACTAATTACGCTTTCATTAGATCTTCCTAGCGCAGTTTCTGACTTTTCTTCGAATTCCTCTTTGAAATCTACGGACCTCTCGGCATCAATGTCGTGGGGCAAAAACTATCTTCTATATGAGAAAATTATTATGAGCACAGGTGTTGTTAAATTTTTTGACACGAGTAAAGGTTTTGGATTCATCACTCCAGATGACGGCGGGAAAGATGTCTTCGTACATATTTCAGCTCTTTCATTGAAAGGCATCCGTTCTTTGAATGATGGCCAGAAAGTCTCTTACGAGTTGCAAGAAGAGCGCGGTAAAACCTCTGCAACGAACATCAGCCTCGAAAGCTGAGTTTACTGCTAAAGCTGCGCCGTCCTGGCGTAGCTTTTTCATCCGTCAGAGGGACATCAGGTGTCTAATGAACATTGGTCAAGCTTAAGCCTCAATACACCCTATAAATATGGTGACCGAATCACCGTCGGTGCGCCCGAAAGAAAAGGAACCGTCACTGGTTTTATCGGGAAAAAACGCGAAACGATTATTGTTCAATTTGAGGACAATCCAGGCCAAAGTGTCTCGATCAAGAAAGATCAAGTGATCGAACTGGCACGGAAAGACAACCGCTAACCGCTCAATCGACTCATCCAATCCTCGATTGAGTCAATCCTGCATTATAGAACGCATCTCAGGCGCACATGCAACAAGGCATAGATCGATTTACTATCTGGCCATCGACCCGACGCGAGACAATTCCATGAAGGATGTCCAGCAACAATTTCACCAATCAAGCCATGCCGTTCAAGATCATTGGGATAGCCGCTACAAGCAGAATGGCGATCAAAGTCTCTCGTGGACAGAGAGTGCGCAATCATTGTCGCAACAATGGATTCGCGAGACCGTCCCTCGATCAGCCTCAATCGCAGACATCGGTGCAGGCAGGTCATTGTTGTTACCCACACTACTCAGGGCTGGCTATCGCGATTTAACGCATGTTGAATGGTCTCAATCTGCTTCTAAGGCATTACAACATCAACTGAGTGATCAAGCGTCTAACATTACCTGGTTTATTGGAGACCTCAACCTGTGGCAACCATCAGCGTTCGTTGATCTCTGGCACGATCGAGCCGTATTTCACTTCCAAATGGACCACAGATCCATTCAACAGTATTTGCACTCTCTTCATCGAGCGGTCCGACCCAGTGGCTATGCGTTATTAGCAACATTTCACTTAGATGGACCTGAAACCTGCTCTGGGCTGCCTGTTCAACGCTACGATGCTCACTCTTTGATATCAATTTTAAACGACTTCAGGGACGCGAACTGGAAAGAAGTCAAAAGCCAGATATGGACACATCGAACACCCTCTGGATCCGAACAAATCTTTCAATATATTCTTGCGCGACGAACTTCATTTGACCCTTAAAGCGCTCTCGCGAAGCCCACCATGTACTCAACATCAATGATTCATTTCCAGCCTTGTTTCCAATGGTCGCTATTGGTTAGATCTCGCCAGTTAACCGAGGTTTTGCGTCGACTGATTACTGCTTCGAGAAGACAGTCGATCACGATACCCTCCTCATCGTAGTCAACCTCAACAACCAAGAAATGTTTCTCTCTATTTTTGGGCTCAACAGCCGTCCATTTACTGTGAAGTAATTTCGCTGGATTGATTCGATTCATTCGGACTCCTAAAGGCAATAGCGTATTGTAGGTCGAGTCGTTTAGAGCCTATCGTTGAATTCGTGCGACGCGGGCAATGCTTTCATCGCCAAAATTGCATAGCCGTCTTCCGGAAAGCTGACTGGACCCATTGAATCTGTCCTTGCGTAGTAGGTAAAGCGGAATTGAATTGCCATGAGGATTTCCAGACAGTTGTTCGTCGGCGAACCAAGCTGATTTGCTGATGAAAATACAGTGTCACCGAATCTCCAGATTGGCTGGGAACATGTCGGTGCCACATTGAGTGTTTCGGATATTCCAATCTCAGTCTAACCGTGGCTTCTGCTTGTCATTTGGTGCGATGTCCTTAAGTAAAGAGGTTGAAAACAGAACGAAATGACCAGTGATTCACTGGCATAACACCAAGAAGAGGGACACCCTTGGTACTGATTGTATTGATTGCTATTGGCGCGCTGATTCTATTTGGACCGAACCTTTGGGTTTCTTACGTTCTGAAAAAATACAATCGGAATCCGGAATCTAATTTTCCCGGAACCGGCGGTGAGCTGGCTCGTCATCTATTGGATCGTTTTGATTTACAGAGCGTCAAAGTCGTCGTGACCAAAGCCGGTGATCATTACAACCCTCGTGATCGTTCGGTCGCGCTGACACAAGACAAATATGATGGAAAAACATTGGCCGCGATTGTGATTGCTGCCCATGAATGTGGCCATGCAATCCAGCACGCGCGTGGAGAAACTTTTTTTCACTTGCGTCAGTGGCTCGCTCAGTCTGCATCGACCGCACAAATAGTCGGATCCGCGATGTTGGCAGTCAGCCCGCTCTTTGGAGCGCTGACGCTATCGCCTCATGTTGGACTATTCTCGTTTGCCGGTGCCTTTTTAATTCTTGGTTACGGCGTTTTGGTCCAATTGATCACGCTCCCTGTGGAGATTGACGCAAGCTTTAATAAGGCTCTGCCTTTGTTGGTCTCCGGCTATTTATCGGAGGCACAAATTCAACCGTCTCGACAGATCCTAACGGCCGCCGCCCTGACATATGTCGCCGGCACACTCTTTCAATTGCTAAATTTTTGGCGCTGGTTGGTGATTTTCCGTCGATAACCGAGAGTTGGCCGCTTAATCCCTTGTGACTAGGTCACACAAAATCTAATTAAAGCTCAGTATCACGACCGGACCTTTCATAAAAATAGATTGGCGCGTCCCGGAATCGAACCGATGCCCACGGATTTGCAATAGCATGCACGCCACATAACCAATTGTATTAATGAGGAAAAATAAAAGTGTGCTATCGAATGTGCTAATAAGAACTCGAGTTATTTACGCAATGTGCAAATGCACTTCGAAGTAAAGGGTGCTCATGGACTCTGAATCGTCTATTTCCAATAACAGCGCTTGACCGAAGAATTAATGGGTGTACATTAATTATATGAATCTTGAATTCGACCCGATCAAAAGAGACAAAACTCTGCTTGAGCGGGGCTTGGACTTTGCTCGAGCAGGAGATGTGTTTAGCGGAATTCATTTCACGGGCCAAGACAAGCGACAAAACTACAAAGAGGATCGATTCATTACAGTCGGCTGGCTAGACTCCAACGTGATTGTTGTTGTCTGGACGCCCCGCGGCGAGACCCGCCGAATCATAAGTATGAGGAAAGCCAATGACCGCGAAAAAGCACTCTACGCAAAGTACTTGGGTTGATGCCGATGATGCACCTGAGTTGACTTCCGAGTTCTTCGAGACGGCTGATCTTTACGAAGGCAAAGTTATCAAAACCCGAGGTAGACCGAAGTCAACGTCAACCAAGGAGCCTGTCAAGTTACGCCTCGACGCAGATGTATTGGCCGCACTGCGGGCAAGCGGCGACGGCTGGCAAACTCGAATCAATGAGACTTTGCGTGCGGCCCTAAAAATGGCAGGGCGAATTTGAAAGCTCACTTGAGTACCGCTAGATTTGTCGGGCATGTGAGTTTGATAGCCGTATCGGTGGAGGCGCGTACCGGAATCGAACCGATGTCCACGGATTTGCAATCCGCTGCATAACCACTCTGCCAACGCGCCATATTGGAAGGTCGCGAATACTACAACTCCTAGGCTTTCGTTACAAGAACCTAACAGGCAAACATAAAAAAGCCCGCAGCACTGCGGGCTCTTTTAGTTATCCGGCGATTATGGCTTGACTGTAGTCAACCCAAGGTTAGCCCAGTTCTGCATACCACCGCGGTACCACTTGATCTTGTGTGCTGGGTAACCGAAGTCAAGGAGCGCTTTGATGTTAGCCGGAGATTGTCCGCACCACATGCCGTTGCAATACATCACCAACGTCTTTGCTTTAGCAAACTTCCAGAGGCCATCGAACTGATTCGCCCCGAACTCGCCTTCCATGATCTCACCGATCGACAATGGATCAGCGCCCTTGGCAGTGTTGAGCTTGGTCCAAGGCAAATTGACCGCACCAGGAATTTGTCCACGCTCAACCCAGTTTGGCGTCCGGGAATCGATCACGAGAATCGAGTCGTCACCCGCTGACATTTGCTCAAGGTAGTCGATCATTTCGTTTTCACCGATGGTTTCAACACCAGGTGCTAGACTGATTGGCTGAATACAAAATGGAGGACAAGGGCGAGAGGTTTTCGCAAATGATGCGTCCACGTTGTTGCCGTTATCCTGCACACGCTGGATCGTGACGATCTTACCGTTGTGCTTAACTTGTGCAGTCGCTTTTCCACCAAAAGTGATATCGACTGGCTTATTTTCTGCGTGTGCTGCGAATGGAGCAATCGTCATTGCTACCGCAACTAACGCTCCTGCGAAAGTTTTTTGAATACCCATGCTCAATTTCCTTATCGATTGTTATATCTTCGAAGATGGTTACTCGTTATAACGATTCGCCTTCATCTGAACATGAATCTTCGAGTTCAGCATCCGTCGGACAAGGTGCCCCATCTGCGCAGGTCTTTGACTCTTCAGCCGCAGCATTGCTTACCAGTGAAGGCATTGGTAACAAACCGAGACCCATCACGACAACCAAGACCTTGAGAAGATCGACACGCATAGAGGCACTCCTTTGATTTCGTTCTAACGTTATAACCAATCTTACTGTACCGCCTCACACTCAATGAACCAACATGATTGCGCCGAAAGTCTCAGCGACTTGTTGCGCCGCATTATTTATCACGACAAGGGAATCGCTTTTGCATCATACGAATCAATGCATCAGGCGCTGTCATGGAAAAGTCTGCAACACCCGGCCAATCTTCCAAATAAGCACTGACCAATACCTCATCCGCATCAGATTGCCATGGCACGGTATAGCATGAGCCGTCAGGCTGACGCCCTTTCTTCGCGTCAATAATCCCAAGCAAGTAGCCAAGAGCGACCTGAGATTCTTGGGATAACGCATCGTAAAGATCTTGGGCGCTCATGAAGGCATAGTTATCGTGGGTCTCAGCGGTCTGTGCTGATGCAGGCCCTGGAGCGGCCAGGACATAACCGACAAAACAGACAACCAGACCGCCGATCAATACGTTATTGTTTTTCATCGAAATCCTCTACACTCCATCTATCTATCAAAGGGAATGCTGATGCGAGTAGCCCAACAACGGGTCGCAGAGATCATGAATAAAGGACGCCTCGGTGACCGCGTGAG
>JAHEDY010000040.1 GCA_024640985.1 Gammaproteobacteria bacterium | reverse complement strand
GAAAGACCACCGACGGCAGCCGCCTGACTCGCAGGCGCAGCTGGTGCCTGGTTAAACAGTAACATCATCCCCTGCTGGCCCTGTGCGACACGGAGTGTCACTTGGCCTTCAGGTAAACGCATCCCTGGCGGCAAGGGAATCTCTCGGTTATTCAGTTGCAGTGCCATTTTATCACCAGCACTTGAAACCAGCGCCTGGACGACCTGGCCTGACTTGAGACCAAGTTCCGCTGCAATCGGCTGGGTGATCGGCACACTATTGGGTAACGCATCAGGCGCAATTGGCCGTGGCATCGCCGGATTAATATCTGGAATAAGCATTTTTTTATTCCCCTGCTCCGCTGACACTGATGCTATCACCGAACGAACGAGCTGATCTGAATTTTCAAGTGGCGACGGTTGCGGGCTCGCCCCTGGGAGCGGAAAACTTAGGGCACTCGAAGGTTGTTGAGTCAACATTCGGCTCACTCCCCGTGCGTCAATGGGATGCATCGCAGCCAGCATTGGATGTGGGCGGATTGCTGGGGGTATTTGGCCATCAGCGCGAGGTTCACGGACAACCGACGCTTTGGTTGTCTCATAGAGCAATAGGATCTGTGTAGGGGTTGGGGTCGGCACCAATCCTTTAAGCACGGGGACATGACCAGCACCGGACTGCACAGGTGTTAACGATAGATCCCCATACTTAACGAGTAACGCCACCAAATCACGGTTTGCCGACACTTGCACTTGCTGATTCGATTCACCACCACTGACCTTTAAAACCACGGTCTGCTTGGCTGCGTCGTAATGCAGTTGATAATTCAGACCATCTGAAGCGATTGTCACTGGCCGACCATAGGTCGCCTGAATGATGCGCGCTACGCTCTGTGATCCCTGCTCCGACCCCAGTGGATTCGAGACCGGAAGCAACATTTAGGGGAACCGAACCCAGCCGGCCTTTTCGTCACTGATATTCTTTTTCAACCGGTTGGGTGATGTTTTAAAAATGACCTGACGTAAATGCTCGATATCAGGAACTTGCAAGACGGCGCCTGCATAGAGCCAATTCGGATTTCCGCGACGAAATGCCTGCGGATTGGCACGTACAAACGCTTGCCGGAGGATTCGTGGTTGGATCGCTGAATTCGGAGCCACTTTACGGATCACCATATCAAGGGTTTCGCCCCGACGAACCCGGTGGGTTCCATTCGTCACGATTTTGGCGTCCGAGATGTCTGTATTGGAACTAGCACCTTTCTCTGCTTTCGCGTTAGCGGCAGGAACAGGCACTCTGAGCACTTCGACTTCCGTTTCAATGTCTTTCAATAGGCGCGAAACCGCTTGATCCACCGACATGTCTGCAGCGACCGTCGGTAAAGAGACGCCGATCAATAAAATACTCGCAAATCGCCACATAATTGGTCCCTGTTAAAACGGTAGTGCTACTTTACCACCGATCTGTTCTAGGGAAGCCCCAGCCACATGCTCGATAGTCGCGCTATTTTCAAAAGTTTGAGTTACTTGGACCAAAGACAATTGAGCCAAGGTACCCGGTTCAAAGGTCCGCTGTGGAATCGTATTCCGGTCGATCAATAACAGCTGATCACCAACAGCGATCCCCGACGCGGCACCGCCGTCAATTTGATAAGCATTCTCGCCTTGAGGGATGACCGCAAAGTGAATCGGCTCACAACGTCCAAACTCAGAAAGATCATTCACCCATTGACTCATGAGCTGACTAACTTCTTTGGTCACCGCGTTTGGTAGTGCACCTTCAGTGTAGGTAATGGGTCTTGCCGGGATTCTTAAATGACTCCTCCCCTGCCAAATGAGTTTGCCGTCAGCAGCATCAGTGAGTGAAACATCAAGACGAACCCAGGATTCTTCAAGCCAAGACGGATGACCGTTAAAAAAGCTACTGACCGGATCCGATCCAGGTACGCGCTCCGCTTGATGCGTCTCAGGAGCAAAGCTCGGACTCAACGCAATCTGCATCTCAAAACGGGAGAGTTGAGATCTGATCCCAGACACCATTTGTAAATAGCCACTGGATGGTTGCGTCAATGGCAAGGTATGCCAAAACGGACTGCGTTCGAGTCCTTGGTTGAATTCTCGTGTGACAATCTCACCCAACTGACGGACAAGGCCTGCATGATTGACATCAAATGGACCCTGTTGCAGTGCTGGATACACTTTGACCGTGCGGATTAAATGATCGTCATTCGTAAAGCATTGGGGCAACGCACCTGATTTGTCATCCAAGGCAATTTCAACTTCGGGACGGCGCATCTCCTCAAGATAACGCCGGACTTGAACGCCACGAACACGAACATCGGACCGAATCATCGTGCTTTCATGCAATCGTCCATCACTATCAAGCCACGCAGTGTTGGTTACTTGGGTATCCGCATCCTGCGCTTGAGCAACAAAGCGTTCTTTGATGGCAGTCAGAATGGCTTCACTCGCATCAGATCCCTGATGCGATTCAGCGCACACAAAGGCGCTGGCGAGACTACAAATGATGCCAAGCAAATAACGCATGGTTCGATCCGTTACGACCGGCTTGCCATCGACGCCAAATACAAGGCGCGCAAATCGTCAACGACGTCTTGATCTAACGACATTGTGGTTTCGTAGGTATCTTCACCCACAGGCGCAATGCTGACGACTTTCGCTCCATAAATGACGCCTTCAACCTGTGTTCTGAAGGTATCACTCAACACTGCCATGTCAGCAACAGTTGTTGTTGCATCTAAGTACTGACCATAGACCTGCTCAGTAAGTCCACGATAGGCATCGAGCTTCGATGCGCGAATCGCCAGCAACCGCTGTTGAGCGTCAACATCCGATGGCTGCACGCTGATCACCGCATACCCTGTCGCTCGAATCGCACTCCGACGCTCCACAACTGGAATCACTTTGGTTTCGACAACTGTCGTTTGCGGGGGCATTGCCGGATTAGCGGCAGTATTTTGCCCCGGAGGTGCCATCGTCACAGTACAACCTGTCAGTACTGCTGTTCCTAATATCACAAGTGTTTGTAGTGATGCTCGCATGTTTGTTCTCCGACCGAATATTCGTCCACCCCATCAGCTCTAGCAGTATTGATGCCAGAACAAATTTTGGGATCTGCTATGTATATCGGACATTGTCGAAAAATATTTACCAACACACTGACCACACAATCACTAACCAAAACCGCCAAACCAAGATCCGAGTTGGCATCGCTCTTGCTGAAGCTAAATCAGGGTCCCAGGTCAATACCAGAGGCTCATCAATAACACATTGATTTATAGGTAGATATTTGTGCAACTAGCGCTGTCAGATTTTCGTCAACGGATCCCGAACCTGGATTGGAAGTCCATGGGTATCCCTGCGCTTGTCCTACTTATTATTGCGATGCTCATTCTTCCCTTGCCAACGTTCCTACTGGATATTCTGTTTACCTTAAACATCATGATCGCACTGATCGTCATCATGATCGGGATTCATACGGAAAGACCCCTGGATTTCTCCTCCTTCCCTGCCGTTCTTCTTTTCGCGACGATGCTACGCCTCTCCCTCAACGTGGCATCGACGCGGATTGTTTTGGTCAACGGCCATGAAGGAACTGACGCCGCCGGGAAAGTGATCGAAGCTTTTGGTAACTTCGTGATCAGCGGCAACTATTTAGTGGGTTTTATCATCTTTGGCATCCTGATGATCATCAACTTCATTGTTGTGACCAAGGGTGCTGGCCGTGTCTCGGAAGTGATCGCACGATTCACACTTGATGCCATGCCCGGCAAACAAATGGCCATCGATGCAGACCTCAATAGCGGTGTCATCGACCAAGAAGAGGCGAAAATACGTCGTGCAGAGATTGCCCAAGAATCAGACTTCTTCGGATCAATGGATGGTGCGAGTAAATTTGTTCGCGGCGATGCGGTTGCGGGATTACTCATTTTAATCATTAACATTATCGGTGGCCTGGCCATCGGTATGACCCAATACGACATGTCGTTCCAAGATGCCGGTGAGATTTACGTCTTACTGACCATCGGTGACGGGTTGGTTGCACAGATCCCCTCACTGATTCTCTCACTCGCGACTGCGATCATCGTTACTCGCGTGACGACTAGTCAATCGATGACTGAACAAACCACCAGCCAATTAGCGAACCCAACCGCACTTTATGTCACGGCTGCGATTCTTCTTCTCCTCGGGATTATTCCCGGAATGCCATCCACGGTCTTTATCTCCTTAGCATTGGTCTCTGGAGGAATCGGCTTATGGGTTCAGCGCTTACGAAAAGATGAGAGTCTCGACCAAATCGCAAAGGAACAAACCGCAACGACCCAATCGTCGGTCGAAGAGCAAGATGT
>JAHEDY010000019.1 GCA_024640985.1 Gammaproteobacteria bacterium | reverse complement strand
CAGCCAAGGAAGGTCAATCCATCCCTGAAGGTTGGGGCCTTGATCAGAACGGTCAGCCGACAACAGATCCAAAGGCGGTATTGCAAGGATCGATGCTACCGATGGGTGGAGCGAAAGGGGCAGCTTTGGTGTTATTGGTTGAAATCTTATCGGCTGCCCTCTGTGGAGCCCAGTTTGGCTTTGAAGCCTCCTCCTTTTTCGACGCTGAGGGTGAACCTCCGGCTGTCGGTCAAACCCTACTGTGTATTGATCCTCAGCTATTCTCCGATGACAGCTTCGGCAATCGGCTCGAGGTCTTGCTTGAGCAGATTTTGATGCAGGAGGGGGCTAGACTTCCGGGAACCAAGCGCCTGACGCTTCGGGAACATTCGGCAATCGAAGGGATCGCTGTTTCACAAGTGTCGCTTCAAGAGGTCGAACAGTTAGTACGCTAAATCCAGTGGGATCACGGTTTGGCACCAGACGCGACACGAGCGAACAACAGTGTGTAACCGTCGGCCTTGGCAATCTTGACTGAGACAGACCCTGTCGTGCCATCAGCACCCGTTCGGTTGGCCATCAATAGCGGTTGACCAACCAACTCCCCCAGCGGTTCAGCAAGTGTCCGGGCAGAAATATCGGTTGCACCACCTGAACCATAGGGGATGACCATGGTGACGGGCTTTGAGGGGTAGTCAGCAGCTGTTGTTGCTTGAACGAACGAGCCAAATCTCAGCGCAGCTAGCTACTTGAGTTTTGGGAATCGCAGATGCTCTCCTTTCTTATTGTCGTGATGAACACTCTAAATCGAATGAACTCCAGAATAGTATCGTAAATTACCGAAAGGTAAATGGTGCATTTTTTCATGGATAGTGTAATTTTTTTTTACATAAAAAAAGAGTGGTCGATTCATGTCAATTCGAAGATTACGAACATTTATCAAAGTCGCTGAAGAGGGGAGTTTTACCGCAGCTGCTAACGTGGCTTTTGTGACTCACGCGACTGTGAGCCAACAAATGAAACATTTGGAAGATGAGCTCGGTGTTGCATTATTCGATCGCTCCACTCGGATTCCAACGCTCACCGAGGTCGGTAAGCGGATTTTGCAAAAAGCACGGGACGTGGTCGAGCGCTATGACGCGATGGTTCCTGCATCGCTCAACCTGGAAATTCGCGGTGAATTATCCTTTGGGGCTGTGCCGACCAGTTTGAGTGGGTTGGTGCCGATTGCATTAAAAAAATTGCAACAACGATATGATGGCCTCCATGTTCGAGTGTATCCGGGGCTTTCAATTGAATTAATTTCGCAGGTTGAACGAGGTGCATTGGACGCGGCGATTGTCACCAAACCCATCCGCTTGCCGCACAACATTCAATACACAAGCGTCGCAATCGAGACCATTGAACTGATCACATCGGCCGAAGAGGCGCTTACTGATCCGATTGAAATCATTCGAAGTCGTCCGTTTATTCGGTTTTCGCGGCGAGCTCTTGTCGGTAGTGTGATCGATGAATGGCTCCAAAAGCAGAGGTTACCGGTGACTGAAACCATGGAACTGGAAAGCCTGGATACCATTGCGACGATGGTGTCGCATAACTTAGGTGTCTCCATGGTTCCAAGGAGCTGCGTCCCGACACCGGATCTTCTGCCGGTGAAGCATTTCAAACTCGACAATGGCCCGAGCGGGCGAGATATCGGATTGATCAGTCGAAGAAATACGACGAAAGCGCCGTTGGTCGACCTACTGTCCACCACGCTACTTGATACAGTCGCATCTGTTGAGTCGGATTAAATCAGTTCGTCAGTGCGATCATCGGTCTCACCGAATCGCTTCAGAACAGCAGGCTTGGTGCCCTCGTAGGCACGCATCAAGGACTCTGCTACTCGCGCATTTTCCCGTTCAAACAGACTGTTGCCTTCGAAGTCACTCTCGACGATGAATGGCCCAAATTCTTCCACATCAATCAGCCAAATGGCTTGTGCTAAGCCTAAGTCATCGGCCCAAAAAACATCACGGACTTGTTTCACGCCGCGTCCCAATAAAGCTCCAGTTCCGTAGCCGACAGTGGTGAGATAAATGGCACCGTTAGGAACAAAGTCGCGGCGGTAGTCATTCGACGTCATTCCACCTTTTCCAAGGATGAGTTTGGCGCCTGATAGCTTGAACCATTGATCGAGCCACTTACTGAATCGGAACGAAGCGGTGGCTGTAACGGCTCCCATGTTGATGGATCCATCATCGTTGATTGATGCGGCCGGAGAACAGTGGAAGTTGGCTGCGCTCTCTGCAGGTAGATTTAAGGGTAAGGGCTGTCCTTCTTCGATGGTTCTGATGTAGGCGCCTTCCCGCGCGGTGTAAACGCTCCCGTGTAAATAGACCACATCACCCAGTTGAAGCGCGCGCAGCTCATCCTCGGAAGGCTGCGTACTTAGGCGGATTTTTCTTGGGGACTGCTTAGCCATTCCACGGTCTCTCTACGTTGATAGGGTGTGAACCACTGAGGGTCGGTTCGATATTCAACACGGCCATCAGGATAGAGTCTTGCCGTCGCGCGCCTGGATGATAGACAAAAGGCATGAATACTCATCTGCATCCCGCCTGTGTGGCAGTAACCCACTTCAATATTGCAGTCGACGACCATCGATTTACCGACGAAACCCATCGGTCCCATACCGATGCTGTTTCCAAGTTCTTTGAGCTCGTCTTCGAGTTCAGCAATCTTAGGATCTGGATTTCGATCCCCCACCGTTCGTAAGCAAGCCGCACGCTTTCCAAGAACCATGCAGGCATCCTTTGATCCGCCGAGTCCAATACCAATAATCGCCGGTTGACAAGCGAGGCCTCGCTTGCCGAATGCTGCGAGTGAATCCAAGAAGAACCGTCGGATACCTGAGATACCGTCACTGGGAAACAGCATACGGTAGTCGGTTCCGAATAAACCTCCTTTATGGACGGTGGTGAGATCGATCCACTCACCTTCGGGTTCAAATCCATACTCGATTTCAGGGGCTCCGATGCCCACATTATTGTTATGATCAGCTCGAGACAGCGGGTGTACTCGGTTCGGTCTCAATGGAATATTGTGAGTGGCATCTGCGGTCGCACGGCGCAAAGAGGTTTCCAGACCGACACCGCCGCCTTCGACGCGACTCTCATTACCAAACTTGACGTACCAGCGCGGACATCCGGTATCTCCGCACATCGGCCGACCATCAGTCTCTGCGGCCTCATAATTTTCCAGCATGGTCTCCAAGACAAAGCACGAGAGACCTGCTTCTTCTTCAGTCGTGATCTGTTGCAGCGCTGTTAAATAGTCGCGAGGGATTTCAACAGCAGCCTTACGCATCAGCTCATTCGCTGTACTTTCAATGAGATCCAATGAAATCAAGAGATGACCTCCTCAGGCAATGCATTTTCCGAAGCCAATAGAGACTCACCGGGTTTCACTCGACTAAATTCGACAGGACGACGGTTGATGACGTAGGTGTCGCGAGATTGATGAGCAGTCGTAAAGAACGAGGAATTGAGATCACCTGCCTCGGGAAAATCCTCACGGAAATGAGCGCCGCGCGAGTTGTCTCTGGCGAGCGCTGAAAGACAAATCACCTCTGAGGTGTCGATCAGACTCTCGAGATTTAACCATTCATGCCAAGCCATGTTGAACGATCGAGCCTTGAGTGCGATGCCTGTTGCATACAATTCGGTTCGTAAGGCTCGGATTTTGGTGAGGCCTTGGCTGAGAGCCTCAGCATTTCGCATAACTCCCACGTGCTCCCACATGGTGTTGAGAAGATCTTCACGAATCTCATGAATGGATCCACCGTTTAACCGCATTGGGTTCAAATTGCGCTCAATGGCTTGGTCGATCAAATGTTGATCTGGTTCTGCATGGTGTTGTATGGATGAGGCTTCTTCAGCCATTTGGTCGCCAGCGATTCCGCCAAAGACTGTGGAGTTGGCCACTCCATTGCCACCCAGCCGATTGGATCCATGTGCGCCGCCAGCATCTTCACCGGCCACAAATAATCCTGGAATTTCAGTTCGCGTGTCAGGTGTCACGATTACACCCCCCATCAGGTAGTGGGCGGTTGGGACGACTTCGACAAGTCCCCCTGCGAGATCAAATCCGCAATCAGCACATCGCTTGACCATTCCCGAAAACTTGCTGGCGACCATGTCTGGGCCTAAATGTCCCATCGAGATATAAACTCCACCCAAGGGTGATGTCTGTCCGCTGCGCATTTCTTCGTAGATTCCTCGGGACACGATGTCGCGAGTGGCACGCTCACCTCGGTCGTCATACTGGAACATGAACCGTTCCTTATTACCATTCAGCAAATAGCCGCCGGCACCGCGAAGTCCTTCTTCAAGGACGGTCCCTGTCATTCGGGTCCCTTCACCTCCAAGTAACCCGGTGGGATGAAACTGAACCATTTCCATATCGCGTAGGGTGAGGCCTGCTCGTAACGCCATGGCAAGCCCATCCATACTCTTGTCCCCGGAGGGTGTGTGATAGCGATACATGGTCGGCCCACCACCGGTTGCCATGAGTACTGTCTTGGCGCGAACCAACACAAACTCACCGCTTCGCATGTCGATCATGAGCACGCCCGCGATGCGCCCGTCGTTGCTTGAGACAATCAGTTCAATCGCGCGATGCTCTTCGAGTTTATTGATCCCGCGGGCATGGACTTGTTCCATCAGGCGGCCAATGATCTCGATCCCTGTAAGGTCGCCTTTGTGAACTGTTCGGTCGAAGGTTTGACCGGCAAATGCTTTCTGATGGACCGATCCATCGGGGTTTCGATCAAAAAAACAGCCCAGTTCGTTTTCAAGTTCTCGAATCCGCTCAGGAGCGGTTTGACAAAGGGTCCAAGCCATCTCTTGATGTGGGAGCCATTTGCCGCCCTCGATGGTGTCCATAAAATGCCGTTCGACTGAATCTCCGGGAGCCAGAGCGACGTTGTAGCCACCTTGAACCATGCGTGTGCATCCGCATTTTCCAAGTAATCCTTTAACAGCAATCGTCACTGAGAGATCCGGAGCCTGTTTTTTCGCGTGCAAGGCGGCAAATAAACCGGCGCCACCTGAGCCGAGGATTAAGATATCGGTGGTGATCGTTTGATATGACATTACAAGGCGCTCCATAGAAAAATCGTCGCGATGATGGCTGATAAGCCAAATGCGCTTCGACTCAACATTTGTTGATCCCAGCTCAGGTGGGTCAGTTCCAGAATTAAAATCCGAATTCCCCCGAGGAGATGGATTGCGAGTAATAAAATGAGGCCGACTTCAGCTGCCTTGACGAATGGAAGGTCTGAAAAGGCTAGAGCGGTATTCAGTGCCGAGGCCCCTTCCAGGGCGAGACCCAAAATCACAAAGTGAATGGGTAGAAATAACGCCAACGCAAGCCCTGAAATTCGATGCAATAAAAACGCTTTCCAGAGCGGGTGAGACCGATGTTTCATCATAGCCAGGTGACCGCATAGACCGCGCGTAAACCGAGACCTGAGAGAATCACAAGGAGGGCGATCGAAGCGACGCTGCAAACGGTAATGTTTGGGACGAACCACTCATACAGAATGGTCCGGAATCCGATCGCGCCATGGATGGCCGCGAAGAGCACAAATGAGCCATAAAATACAGCCCACCCAATCGATCCTTGCGTTCGACCGAGGATCTCTTCTGCGGAGAGTCCACCATTGATCGCGTAAATCATGACGACCAAATGCGTGATGATCAGTGGAAGCATCGCAATCGCAGTCAGTCGCTGCATTAGGTAAAGCCGCGCATTAATCATCGCTCGGACCCCAGGGCAACAAATTCATGAGGGTTTGTCGTTTCAATCCTGCAATTGAACTGGCGGGAGCCAGTAGATTCGGACAGTAAGTTGAACAGCCGTGCTGTGAGTGGCAGTTGTGACACCCCGCATCACCGCTGACTGCATCCAGTCGCGTTTGTCGTGCACCGTCGCGTTCATCGTTCATGAGAGTCCAAGCGCGATTCAAGGCCGCTGGACCGAGATAGGCATCGTTTGCTGCGACGACATCGCATGCCGAATAGCAGATTCCGCAGTTGATGCATTCGATGGATTGGTTGGCCTTCGCTCGAGCTCGGTCATCCGAGGTAATCTCAGAGAGCGGATCATCTTTGGTTTTTGTTGGCACAAAATAACCGACCGCTTGTGTCCATTTATCGAAAAACTCACTCATGTCGACCGATAAGTCTCGAAGGACCGGCATATTGCGAAGTGGTGCGATCGACAGACTGGCGTCACCACTGACCACTTTGCTCACATGCGTTCGACAAGACCATTTGGGTTCGCCGTTGACATTCATTGCGCAAGAACCACACATCCCAACTCGACAGGCGAACCGGTAGGCTAAAGTAGGGTCATCGTGCTGTTGGATCCAAGTGACGACGTCGAGTACCGTTTGATTGTCCCGCGTCGGCACCTCGTGGGTTGTTTGGTAGTGGGTGTCGCCGTCGAATCGATCGACAGTGACCGTTAATGTTTTTGCGTTTGAGTTCATATGCCGATCATAGCGAATCTTAATGAAACAAAAATCATTATTTTTTTAAAAATACTGTAAGAAAAAATTACAGATTAGTCAGCTGGTGACTGGGTGAGACCTTCTGTTCATATCGCTCTCAATGGCATTAACGTATCGTTTACTTCAGTTACAGGAAGTTAAACTATGCCAACAATTGAACGGCTATTGCAGGGATTTTCCAGTTTCCGGGAAAATTATTTTGAGAATGACAAAACGCTCTTCGAGCAGTTGTCGAGGGAAGGTCAAAAACCCTCGACGTTATTAATTTCATGTTCGGATAGTCGGGTTGACCCTGCTATTTTATTTGGGGCGGAGCCGGGTGATTTGTTTATTGTCCGCAATGTGGCCAATTTGGTGCCGCCATACGAGCCAGATGCTCGTCTGCATGGAACAAGCTCCGCGATTGAATTTGCGGTTCGAGATCTTGAGGTGTCACACATTATTATCTTAGGGCACTCAAACTGTGGCGGCATCCACGCCCTGTGTCGACATCTTCAAGGGGAACGATTGGAGCGAGATTTTATCGAACGCTGGGTATCAATCGCAGCGGATGCGGTTAAGCCTCATGTGCGTGATGAGCCTTTCTGTTCGGAGCAAGCTGCGATTCGTGCATCGGTTGAAAATCTGAAAACCTTCCCGTGGATTACTGAGCGGGTAGAGTCGGGCCAGCTTTCACTGCATGGTTGGTGGTTCGATCTCGGCGTCGGCGAATTAACCGTTGTCTCCGAGGACGACGAGTTCAGTGCTTAAATAGCCGAAACGGACGTGGACCTCGAAACAGCATCAACCAGACTGACGCCAAGGCAGTCAACACGTAAAACAAAAGTGTCCATCCGGGAATCGAGACGGTCAAAAACGTCCACTGCACCTCGGCGCAGCTACCAGAACCCATGAGCATGGTCTGTAGGCTGTCTGCTAAAGGAAACCGCTCAATCATGAAATAAATATCCGGGCCGCATGCTGGCACTTGATCTTCCGGTAATGATTGCAACCATAATTGCCGTGCGGCCAACCAAATTCCAAGTCCAGAGCTCAGGAACGCAAGTGACGCGAAGACGAGTCGCGATGCATAAAATGGAGCGAGATAGAGAAGGCAAGAGATACCAATAACGGCAAACATTGCGCGCTGCGCCACGCATAGTGCACAGGGCACCAAGCCTGTGACGAATTCCATGTAAAACGCGGTCATCAGCAATGCTATGCAAAGCAAGGCCGTCAGGAATGCGATCCGAGAGCTGTATGCAGACATCTGGCCTCCGTCAACGAACCCAGAGTTTAGCCCGGAATTGCCCGCAAAGTCATGAATTCATTCACTAAACGGTATTATTTGAGGGCGATTATTTCTTTTTGAGTTTTTTCTTATCGACTTCTGGGCCTGAATAGTGATCCACGCCAAGAGTGAGAGCATAACAGGCCAGTTCAATCGCTTTTGGAATTGCAAATTTCTCGCCGTTTCGCTCACCCTTCTCGTAGTACTGAATGATACGAGACTTTAATCCGAGGGCGGACGCTGCTTCCTTTTGCGTTAACTTCATCAGTTTGCGCCATGCATTGAATTCTGATGGTTTCATTGGGCTTTCCTTATCCTGAGGCGAAGTATACTCACGTCATGCGGATGATCCAACTAGCCACGTCGATGCGTCCGGTCGAAGGTCAATGTCGTGCTGATTGGTCGATGGCGGGATCAGGTTGTTGAGGGATTCGCCAATCTAGCAATCGGTTTCAACAACATACTCGACGAATCAGACCCTTGGTCTCACCGAGTCGAGGATCTTGACGATGAGTTAGGTGTCGCACTCAGAAGACTCGCGAGTCGTGGGGTTTTGTCGAGAACCAGCAATGATAGACCTTGCTTTTGCGGAGTTGAACTGACGAATTCACGGCTTCATAGGTGATTTGACAAGGGCAGGTGTTGCGTCAAGCGTTCCAACACTTTCCACAGGTCAAGAGTCAAGTCGTAGAAAAGGAAGAGAATAATTGGTTCGAGCTTTTACTTAAAAATAAAGTCAAGTTAGATCGATAAATATATGGTTTAATTATATTTATTTTTAATGTTCAAAATTTAATCAGACGCATTGTTTGCAGGCGTCACGCGGGCTCGGCGGACGATCTCAGTTTTTATCCAAAAAGTTATCCACAGCTTTATTGGGTAACCATTTTGTCAATACGCGACGCAAAAAAAATGGAAAGAATTGAAAGATGACGAACAACCCGCACAATGAACGGCTCAACAAGGAGTTATTTATGCTAGATCTGAAAACAGCCAACCAAATTGTGAATCACATTATCGATGCCGCATCTAAGCGTGATGATCTGAAGCCGATGACCGCGGTTGTCATTGATGCCGGCGGCGCGGTAATCAGCGCTCAACGTCAGGACGGAGCATCGCCAATTCGGGTTGATCTGGCGAAAGGGAAAGCACATGGGGCGGTAATGATGGGCATCAGTAGCCGTAAGTTGGGTGAGCGCGCAGAACAGCAAGCGTATTTTATTCAGGCCGTGAATGCCTTGTGTGATGGGTCATTGGTTCCTGTTGCAGGTGGCGTTTTAGTCCGTGATGCAACGGGCTCTATTATTGGAGCAGTTGGAGTGACTGGAGACACATCAGATCATGATGAAGAACTCGCCATTGCAGCCATCGAAGCCCAAGGTCTGCAAGCCGACGTTTGAGACTGTCCAGCGTGTCAGTGACTGGTCCGCTTGCGGTCGAAGGCGCTATCGCTTGGGCCGTTTTTGGACCAACGGGCCGATCGCTTGCGTGATTGGCCTGAATCCATCCGTTGCGAATGCGCACGCTGATGATCCCACGAACCGTCGACTGATCAGTCTACTCGGCGATCTGGGGTTTGGAGGGTACTGGCTGGTGAATCTCATTGCTGAGTCAACACCCTATCCTGATCGGTTGGGACGGCACTCCAGACGCTTATCGATGGTCAACCGACAGGTGATTGAGCAAGCGATTGGCGAATCTGATCAAACGATTCTGGCGTGGGGTGCAGGAGGCATGCGTTGTGACTTCCGCTACCGGTTGGTTCGATCCATTCATGAACCTCAATGCTTTGGAAGCACTAAGAACGGCGAACCAAAACATCCACTCTATCTGCCGAACCATTCCAAGCTTCATCGTTTTCCTGGATATGCGCATCAGGATGAAGACAAAATCTCGGCTAGGGTGCGTCGCAGGGAGTCTTGATATTCGGTTTCGGATGCAAAACCTGAGGCGATTTCATGAAGTCTGGCATCGGGGTAAAGCGTGGCCAAGTGTTGCGCCAGATGCATTGGATGCAGCGCATCTTGATGTTGACCGATCACATCAATGCGACCTTTGAACTGTTGCAGATCTGAGGCACCTAAGGTCAAAGCCCCGGATTCGAGCGCATCCATCCAAGTCATCAGATCATTGAGTCGCGGGTGATCAAGCAATCGTCGGTAGGTCTCTTGGTTTCGTGGAGCAGTCGCTTCCAATGCCTGAAAGCAAGGTTCATCCAGTAACGCAGTGAGCCATTGTGATTGTGGCTTTGTTCGGATAATTGTTTGTAACGCCCGAAAAACGGCGAAGTGATCCGTATTCTGATCAACGCCAAAGGCGGGCCGAGAAAGCACGAGATGCGGGATCGCAATCTGTTGACTGAGCTCCATCACTAAAGCGGCGCCGAGCGATGTCCCACCCATGATTTTTGGGTGCTCACCGAGATGGTCGATGAGTTCATACAGATCCATAACGGCTCGCTGGAATGATAATTCCTGATTGGGGCCAAGTTCGCTAAACCCATGCCCACGAGTATCCAGACATACCAGACGCGAGTCTTGAAGGTCTGGCCAAGTCTCGAGAATCTGCCGATGGTCCATGGCGAAGCCATGCTGAAAGATCACTAGCCGCCCGTGCCCGTGATCGAAGTAGTGGAGAAGGGTGCCATCAGATGCTCTAAAAGGTTTGAGCATCGATGTCCTTAATACGAGTCAGCTTCCTCAATGGAATCCTGTCCGAGGTAGATCACGCCGGGCGCTTTGTCCGGGAGGTCTCCAGATTGATCGTTAACTTGACTCCACCAGTGCGCAAATTCTTCTTTGCTCATTTGATGTGGGTAGAGTGTGCCTGTTTGATTGTGGTTTGTACTCATCACTTACTCCAAATTGCTCGGGTTAGTGACGATCCTTGTCGTTTATTACCACCTTGGTCGAAGTATCCTGCACAGGTTTCTCATCGACTGCAAGTGACGCATAGTCGAATGCAGTCTTTTCGCTATCATGTTTTGGCTTTTTTGGTCGATTGATTGTGCACGGAGGAAAGATTGTGCGATTTCTGGTGATTTTATTGAGTTTGAGTTTGAGCTCCGCGGTCTATGCCGAGACTTGGCTGTGCCGTCACGAGAGTCCTGACCATGAAGATCTGACCTTTATGCCGCAATCGGATGGCACGGTCACGTGGCAACATCAAAAACTGGGCACGATGGATCCTCTCAAGTTGATTGTGAATTCCGATGGGTTGCTCACGATGGCGACACAACGGCTGAATATTCTCTATTCGCGATTTTTCCATCTCGACAAATTTAGCGGTCGAATGGGTGAAACCACGTTCCGCGGTTCGACCTTGCGTCGACTTGCCGAAAAAGATCCGGAGCTCAACTGGGACATGGTCACGACCTTGTGGAAGTGCGAACAGACGACTCAGTTAGCGAAGTAACAACTCGCAAACAATCAAATCATGATCAGAGATCGTGAGCCCATCTTGGCCAATGGCTGGGATCGTCTTCGGGTGTTGCGCGATGAGTTGTTTGACAAAGAACCAGTCAATGCGCCCGAGCGGAGCCTTGGGATAGCCACGCTCGCGAGGTCTTTGTGTGACCTCCGTTGTATTGCAGGTCCCCCATTGAAAGTCGTGGTGATGACAGAGATCAAATAGCGGCTCATAGGCACAAGGGTTCAAAAAACGATCGGGGTTGGCAGTCGCCAATTCGGCTCTTTCGCGGAATGGATCTGTGTGTAATCTTGGATTCAATGTCGATGTATTGAGATCACCGCCAAAAACGGATGGCAAATGCGTTAATCGGCGGGCGAACAGTTCCCTTAAGGCGTCTGCTCGCTCTATGGGCCCTTGATTATTTTCAAGATGGGTCGTTAATAACTCAACCGGTCCGATGGAAGTTTCCAACGTAGCACCCACTGCCATTCGACCGCCAAGTCTGGGTTCATTAAACTGTCGATGCCACCAACTTCCGTCACTCTGGGTGAATCGATGAAGCCAAGGTTTGTGTAAGGGATATCGGCTGAGAATAGCATTGCCATGTAGTCCAGCCACGTTGGTGCTCTCTACGGGGCTCGCGATTTCCCAGGGATTGCCGAGCTCGAGCTCTACAAATTCAACTGCAAACAAGCCGTGCCAGCCAAGCCTCGCTGCCAATTCCGCGGCGGTATGCTGCTGTCCAGAACGGCTCATTCCAAGATCCATTTCACTGAGAAACAGTACCTCGACATTCTCTCGCTCGATGATTTCAGCCGCACGTTGCCACTCTTTGCCACGTTCCAGATTCCAACTTCCGATGCGAATCGAATCCTCGATGATGCTACTGGATCCGATATCCATGACCTGGAGCTCATCGAGGCAAGAAAAGCGTGGTGCCCAGTCGAGATAGGGGTCCCCTCGATCGACTGCAACGAGAGCATCAGCACGAAGCTCGATTGAGGGGATGGAAATGTCATTCACTCGTTTTGTCATATAACTCTGGCAAACTCCCCGTACGAGGTGATTATGGAATGCATTGCACACCGTGGTTCGGCGTTTCGAGTACCTGAAAACTCGCTTGCTGGCATCAAGTACACGGCCATGATGGATATTAAACAGATCGAATGCGACATTTCTGTGGCATCCGATGATATTGCTGTCATTTTTCATGACGAGTCACTTCGTCGCATGACCGGTGACCCGCGTTCAGTGCTTTCAGTCTCCAGTGAAGAGCTCGGCATGATTCCACTGATCTCACCATTCAGATCAGCGACACAATACATCCCCAAAGCGCTTGATTGGATGCAGGAAGCATCTCGCCACGATCTTTTTGTGCATCTTGAAATCAAAGTTCACGATCAGGAGTTTCAGCGGGCCGTTGATGCAGCGTTAACGGCTTTTGATGGATCAGGCTTGAAGAGTGATCACGTTCGGTTTTCGTCATTTTCGCTCGAGGCACTCAAGTATTTGTCGTCGATACGTCCTGAACTCTCCTTGGGTTTGGCGGCGTCGCAATACCCAGAGATCGCAGATCAATCAATAGAAGAGCTCGATCTGAAGTCAATGCATTTGCAGGCAGAGTTTGTGACGCGAGAACACCTACAGGCAGTTGAAGAACGAGGACTGACAGTCTGTCTCTACACCGTGAATGAGTTATCGATCCTAGGTGATTTACCTCGACAAGCGATTGAAGCTGTATTTACTGATGATCCAGTGGCGCTGAGAGACGCAATCACCACCCTGAAATTTTGAAATTTAACCCCATATACGCGCTAGGAGGGTTTGCTCGTGCGGTATTTTGATGTCAACCAGAATCCTGTCATGATCAATCAAGAGGGAATGGTGTATCGCTTGGAAACGGATAACACGCTGGTGCAAGAAGCGGCGGATTATCAGTTGTCTGAGGAAGCAATCGAACTCACCGAAGTGAGTTTTCTGAGACGATTTCATGATCGTCTTGCACATGCCTTTATACGCTCACTGGATCCTCACCCAATCACCAATGCCGACAACGAATAAGGTTGATCCGACTCGATGAATCTCGAAACAGTTCTTTCCGTGCAGCACTACTCGGATGCGTTATTTTCCTTTAAAACAACTCGAAGTGAGGATATCCGCGCGTTTAAAGCGGGCCAATTCACAATGATTGGCATGGGCGACAATGATGTATTGCGCGCCTATAGCATAGCCTCTTCACCGGCTGCTGATCACTTGGAGTTTCTCTCGATCAAGGTACCCGGTGGGCCACTGACAGAGCGCCTCAAAGATATTCAAGAGGGGGATCAGATCGAGGTCGGTGATCGTCCGACCGGAACCTTGGTTCTCGATAATTTGCTTCCAGGGAAACGGCTTTGGTGTGTGGCAACCGGGACAGGCCTTGCTCCTTACCTGTCGATCATCCGTGACCCGATGACTTTCGAACGATTTGAGCAGGTGATTGTGACGCATACGGTGCGGACGACCCGTGAATTGGCCTATCGGGAGCTACTCAGCTCGCTACCGATTACCTACTATCCAACTGTGACTCGCGAACCCTTCGCGACTGAAGGCCGAATCACTCAACGGATGGATGATGGCTCACTATGGGACGATTTAGCGCTCGAGCCTTGGAATCAAGCCTGCGACCGAATCATGATTTGCGGATCTCCCGAGTTTAATAACGAATTGAGAAACCGTTTACAGTCACAGGGTTTCTTACACGGCACAAATCGAGCGGCTGGCCATTTTGTGCAAGAGCGCGCGTTTGTAATGCAACGGGTTGATTAGTGTGACTCCACGTTCTTGAGACGATCAAAGAGGATCGATGAATCTCGAGAGCCTAACCCATGCTCCATGATCGACTGATATTGCTGGTGGACAAACTCGAGACAGGGAAGCGAAAGATGCTGGTCAAAGGCCGTTTCGCAAGCGATACCGACATCTTTGGCATGTAGACGCGCTTCAATCCCCGGCTCGAAATCTTCAGCAATCATCTTAGGTGCCATCAGAGACATCATTTGACTGCCACCCATGCCGTCTTTGATGGCTCGAAATACCGCTCCCGGATCAGCACCCAAGGTTTTGGCAAAGGTCAAACATTCGGCGACACCTTCAATGGTGATGGTCTGTGCAATCTGGTTGCTGAGTTTTGCGATCTGTCCATGGCCTGCATCACCCACGCGAGTGATTGCTTTGGCATAGCACTCGATGACTTGATTCGCTTGTTCGCAGGCTTCAACGGTACCGCCTTGCATGACGATCAATCGAGCTTCCTCAGAGGCCCAAACACCTCCTGAGACGGGAGCGTCGACAAACATCATGCCCATCTCGCCGAGTTGCCTCGCAATGTCCATGGTCCGCGCTGGATCAATCGTTGAGTGATCAATGAATAGCGTTCCAGGCTTGGCTGCACGACCTGCCCCATTGTCACCAAGAAGAACGGCTTCCACGTCGGCTGTTCCTGTCACATTGGTAATGATGACATCAACATTTTTTGCCACTTCGGTGAGGCTTAAACAGGGTGTCGCGCCGAGTTCGACAAGGGCCTTGGCCTTACCCTCGAAAACTTCAGGTCGTCTCGCATAAAGTTTCACTGCGAAACCCCGATTGATAATATGACGAGCCATGGGAAGACCCATGGTGCCGAGCCCGATAAATCCTACTGTGAGAGTCATGTTTTGCCCTTGAATCGATGGAAGTCCGCATGAAAAAAATTGCTCTGCATCTTGCATTGATTCTCACGCAGACTGCAACTGTTTGCGCGTCAGAACGACCGTGGTGGGAAACTGAAGTGGCTCGCGAGATGGCGTTGATGGAAGCACAAAATGAAGAGATTCGACGTGCGATCGAGGCCGAACTTCAGTTTCATCATCATGCGGTATTCGCTGAACTTGAGCGCATTTCAGAATCCTATTTGGAGCAGACAGAGAGACAGTGGAGCGCAAACGATGAGGCGGTGATTCGGCAAGAAGTTGAACGCTTGAATGATGCAATGCGGCCTTACTTCGATGCAGACCGACACCTATTTGAAGTGGACAGTTATATGACGGATCGAACCAAACGGTAGGGATAGTCGCGGACCTCATCAGTGATCGGAATTCGATGAAATCCATGATGTTCAAAAAATGACACGGCACTTTCATGAGCTTTCACCAACACAATCTCAAGGCTCTGATTGAGGGCCACCTGTACAGTTTCATGGATCAGTCGGCTTCCCAACTGACGTCTCTGATCTTCGCTTCGGATAAAGAGGCCTTGAATCTGAAGACACCGATGATCATCCGGTAGATCAGAGCCATCCTCATTGACAACTAAGATCGCGACGAGAGTGTTGTTCTCGTCGCGAAGCCCGTAGAATTGATGATCAATCCAGTCAGAATGACGATAGCGGTAGGCGTTAACGCTCAGCCGGTAGAGTCGGTCAGATAATTGCCAAGCCGTGATGGACGACGCCAACACTTGATTGATGGCTTCCAACGCGTCTGGTGTTTCATGGGTCAATCGATATGACATCGCAAAGTCTCCGGCAGAGGCTTGGATATGGGGGATAAAAAACAGTGTTCAAAGCCGTGAAGCAGAATCAGCTGGTCTATGCCTACGGGCTCGGCTTGGTCGGCGTTGTGTGTTTTGCCGCAACGCTCCCTCTGACCACTATCGCCCTCAATGATTTCTCACCCACCTTGATTACCATGCTCCGCGCAGTCATCGCGGCAACTGCCGCTTTGGTTTGGATTCTGATGAGCCATTCAAGTCGTCCTGCCCAGCATGAGATTAAGCCACTGTTGGTCAGCGGTTGTGGTCTCATCTTTGGCTTTCCACTCGCAATGGCGATTGGGCTTCAAACGGTTCCTTCTTACCACGGTGCCGTTGTTTTGGGTGTTCTGCCACTGATGACAGCTGTGCTTTCAGTGCTTGTCCATGGCTATCGGGCGCGTTTCGGATTTTGGTTGTGTGCGCTGGCCGGCGCGTCACTGGTCATCGCATTTGCCCTGCGAGAGCAGGGTGGGTCGGTCAGTTGGGCTGATCTTTGGTTAGTTCTAGCGGCACTGATGGCTTCATCTGGCTATGTAATTGCTGGGGATCTTGCCAAACGCCGGCCGGGTCCTTGGGTCATTTGTTGGTCATTGGTATTGCTGTCGCCGATTGCTCTGGTCGGAACCCTGATGGTTTGGCCCGATTTTTTCTGGGCACGCCCAGATAGCTCACTCCTCTCGGTATTGGCGCTTGGACTGTTTTCGATGTTTTTTGGCTTTTTTGCCTGGAACTCGGGATTGGCTTTAGGCGGCATTGCCGAGGTTGGTCAAGTTCAGTTGCTTCAATTATTTTTGACGCTACTTTGGGGAAGTATCCTAATTGGGGAAGTCGTGACGTGGGATGTTTGGGTGTTTGCTCTGCTGGTTGCGCTGACAGTCTATATTGGTAAGAAGCTCGCGTGATGGATGAGACTTTTGATGCGCAAGGCGCGCGAGTACTGGATCGACAGATCATCGCCTCAGGAATCAGCGGCTTTTGCTTGATGATGCGGGCGGCCAAGGCGGCCTGTGATCGGCTATTGCATGAACATCCGCAGTCGGTGATCTGTTTGGCTGGCCCAGGGAATAACGGTGGCGACGCCTACGGCGTGGCTGGGTTGCTCGTTCTGGCGGGTATCCCGACACAACTTGTCGCGCTGACCACTCCAACAGGCGATGCATTAAAAGCACGGCATTTCTTTGAAGATGTCGGTGGAGAGGTATTGGACACCGTGACGGCACTCAACGCTGCAGATTGGGTTGTTGATGGGCTTCTCGGCACTGGATGTGATCGTCCACCGGAAGGCGCGATCGCGAGCGCGATTCATTGGATTCATACGCAACGGGCAGAGGGCGCTTTGGTGATGTCGCTCGATGTCCCATCGGGTCTTAATGCGTCGACTGGACAGGCCTATCATCCGTCGATTGAGGCCGACATGACTCTGACGTTTCTGGCGCTGAAAACGGGGCTTTTGACAGGTGAGGGACCATCGATGTCTGGTGAGGTCTGTTTTGATGCGCTCAAGCCCTGGTCGGTAGAAATCCTCGCGCCGCATACACGATTGATTAGTGAAGAGCGGATCGATCTTCCCAGTCATTCGAAAACCGCACACAAGGGATCCCGAGGAAGTGTTCTTGTGGTCGGAGGGCGCCAAGGAATGGAAGGGGCCGGTCAGCTCTGTGGACTTGCAGCCTTGCGGACCGGCGCCGGGAAAGTTTTCTGGGCAACCGATGCGCCCTTGTTTGATGTTCCCGAGTTGATTCGCGTTCCATGGGATGTGGATGCGATCACAGGCTGTGCGACTGATTGCCTCGCGGTGGTCATCGGCCCGGGATTAGGATTGGATGCAGGGCCGGTGATTGAGGCGTTATGGGAGCTTGATGTCCCATTGGTCGTCGATGCAGATGCCTTGAATTGGTTATCTGAACATCCTTTACCCAATCGAAAAGCTCCCTGGATTGGAACGCCGCATCCTTTGGAGGCGCATCGATTAACCGGACAGTCATTCGATGATCGTTTCAGCATGCTCGAATCGCTCGAGACCTTGTACGCGGCGACTTGGGTTTTAAAAGGTGCAGGGACCTTGGTCACCGGCACACCGACTTGGCTGAATCCGCTGGCGAATCCTGCATTAGGTACGGCCGGATCTGGGGATATTCTCGCTGGGATGATCGGAAGCCTGTGGGCGCAAGGTTCCAAAAGTCCTGCAATCACCGGCGTCTGGTTACATAGCCAAGCCTTTTTGGCAGCCTTGAATCATCGTGGGTCCGGCGTGATTGCGAGCGATGCGATCGAGATGATCGGGCGCAGTAAGACTTCTTGATTCAAGGGCATGACTGGCCTAATGTGACCGCTCTCATTTGGGTGAAAACGATAAAAATTGGAGAATTTCCTGTGAAAATCCGTATTTCATTGCTCCCACGCATGGGCATACCACGCCCCTACACCGACACCAAGCCCCTGCACATTGTTGAGGCAGACTTGGCGGAGCCAGGTCCGGATGAAGTGCTTGTCAAAATTCTTGCCGCCGGTGTGTGTCATTCTGATTTATCAGTGATCAATGGGGATCGTCCAAGACCAACCCCCGTCGCCTTGGGCCATGAAGCAGTGGGGGAAGTTGTCAAAACTGGCCCAGGCTCTAGTGATTTAAAGCCTGGACAACGAGTCTCGATGATTTTTGTGCCAAGTTGTGGTCATTGCGATTGTTGCGCTGAGGGAAGGCCCGCACTCTGTGAGCCGGGCTTGCAGCACAATACCAACGGAAGCTTGCTGTCTGGCGCGAAACGTATCTCAGTGAATGGCGAGGTGATTAATCATCATCTGGGCATTTCTTGTTTTTCTGACTATGCCGTCAGTCATCGTCGGAGCCTGGTACCCATTGACTCTGATTTGGATCCGACAGTTCAAGCCGTTTTCGGCTGTGCTGTCCTCACGGGTTGTGGTGCTGTATTGAATACCGCACGTTTACACGCGGGTGAGCGAGTGGCGATTATCGGTCTTGGGGGTGTGGGTTTGGCTGCATTGCTTGGAGCGCATGCTGGCGGTGCGCGTCAAATCATTGCCGTTGACGCCAACCCAGACAAGGAGGCACTGGCTCGCGAGTTGGGTGCCGATCATTTCGTGAATGCGCGAGACCCGGATGCGATTGAACAAGTCAAAGCGCTCTCATCTGGTGGCGTGAATCTGGCTGCCGAATTCGCTGGCGTCATGCCGGCATTGGATATGGCTATCGAGGTCACGCGTCGTGGAGGACGAACAGTGACAGCAGCGCTGCCCAACCCTGCTGATCGTTTGTCAGTCGCCGCAGCACGACTCGTGACTGAGGAGCGCGCATTAATGGGATCCTATGTCGGTTCCTGCGTACCTTCGCGAGATATTCCAAATTTTCTCGCGCTGCATAAAAAAGGGTTACTTCCAGTCGATCGGATGATTTCCCACACGTTAGAGTTAGATGAAATCAACGTCGCCATGGAGCGGTTGGCTGAAGGCCAAGCGGTTCGTCAAATTATTTGTTTTGAGTGAGTCAATGATGTCCTTATATCAACCTTTATCTTTTGTGAATGGTCAGTGGGTCGGAGCGACCTCAGGCGCAACCTTTGAAGTGATTAATCCAGCAACCGGACAAGTGGTTGAATCGGTCGCTGATTTATCTGCCGCCGATTGTGTGCGCGCCATTGATGCCGCTGAAGCTGCTTTTCCGGCCTGGGCTGGACTGACCGCCAAAGAGCGTTCTGCCATTTTGCGGCGTTGGTTCAATCTCATTACCGAACATACTGAAGAACTTGCGCATTTGATCACTGAAGAAATGGGTAAGCCTCTGGCTGAAGCACGCGGTGAAGTGGCCTATGGGGCGAGCTTTGTTGATTGGTTTGCTGAAGAAGGCCGGAGAATCTATGGCGATGTGATTGCTCCGCACATGACCGACAAGCGGATTCTTGCGATCAAACAACCGGTGGGTGTGGTGGCAGCCATTACACCATGGAATTTCCCGCTGGCGATGATTACCCGAAAAGTCTCTCCAGCAATCGCAGCAGGCTGCACAGTTGTCATCAAGCCGTCAGAGGATACGCCGCTCACGGCCTTGGCTGTGTGTGAATTGGCGCGACGAGCGGGGATCCCAGATGGCGTGATCAATTGTGTGACTGGTATGGATGCCCCAGCGATTGGTCAGGTCTTAACGGGTGATGCTCGAGTGCGTAAGGTGACCTTCACCGGTTCAACGCAGGTGGGGAAAATTCTTTATCGGCAATGCGCAGACAGTGTGAAGAAAATCTCATTGGAATTGGGCGGGAATGCACCTTTTATCGTTTTTGATGATGCCGATCTCGATGCCGCGGTTGACGGAGCCATGTTATGTAAATTCCGCAATGCCGGACAAACCTGTGTCTGTGCAAACCGGATTCTGGTCCAAAGTGGGATTCACGACCGATTTGTTGAAGTGTTTGCTGAACGAGTCAAAGCGATGAAAGTCGCCGATGGCAAAACTGAGGGATCCGAAGTTGGTCCACTGATCAACGCTGATGGTAAGGCTAAAGTTGAAGCGCATGTTGAAGATGCCTTATCGAAAGGCGCGACGGCAATCTGCGGCGGTGTGTCGCATGAGGCTGGCCCGCTATTTTACAGCCCGACGGTGTTGGTTGGCGTCACAAAAGACATGTTGATGGCGTCTGAAGAGACTTTTGGACCGGTTGCTCCGATTTATCGATTTGACCATGAAGCCGAAGCCATCGCATTGGCGAATGATACGCAGTATGGATTGGCGGCCTATTTTTATACAGAGGATCTGTCTCGAACATTCCGCGTCTATGAAGCCTTGGATTACGGAATCATTGGTGTGAACACCGGGATTATTTCGACGGAAGTGGCACCTTTTGGGGGAGTCAAAGAATCGGGTCTGGGGCGAGAAGGTGGCCCGCACGGAATCGATGAATTCCTAGAGACAAAATACGGTTGCATCGGGATCAAATTATGAGCAAAGACAGTTTTGACCGAGGCTTAACCAAGCGTCGACAGGTCATGGGTGATGACTTTGTTGATCGTGCACTCGGTCAAGCCGATGAGCTCACCATGCCTATGCAAGACTTTGTCACTCGAGTGGCCTGGGACGAAATCTGGAATCGGGACGCGCTGTCCGATCGTGATCGCTCGCTCATTAATCTGGGAATGATTGCCGCGTTGAATCGTCCACAGGAATTCCGCGGCCATGTCAGGGGTGCCCTGAACAACGGAATGAGCCCAGAAGAGATTCGTGATGTCTGTATGCAAATCGCAGTGTACTGTGGATTTCCAGCAGGCCTTGATTCCTTAAGACATGCGATGGAAGTGATCAATGACAATCCCTGAAACTGAGTCGCCAGAAAGTGTGCTGATCTATGTGTACGATCCCATGTGCAGTTGGTGTTATGGCTTCCGTCCAACTTGGAAAGCTTTGAAGAGTCAATTACCTGAAGGCCTTCCGGTGGTGTCGCTGTTGGGTGGCCTTGCTGACGATAGTGATGTTTCAATGCCTGAGGATATGGTGAAGTACCTGAAGCGCACATGGAGTCAGATTGAGTCCACCTGCGGAGTCCCCTTTAATCACGCCTATTGGGATCAAACACCGCCACCGCCGCGAACCACGTTCATTAGTTGTCGAGCAGTGATTGCCGCCGAACGGCTCGCTGGACGTGGCGAGGCCTTCGCCGAACGGATCCAAGATGCTTACTACACCGAAGCACAGAACGTTTGGGACTTCGATACACTCTGCGATTTGGCTGAGGCGTTTGGGTTTCATCGATCGAGTTTCGCAGACGCCTTAGCGTCAGACGATGTTAGAGCCGTCCACGACGAACAGCGACAGTTGGCAGAGCGCCTGCAAGTGGAGGGCTATCCGAGCGTCTTGTTGATCCACCAGGGCCAGGCGTATCCGATCCCGGTCAGACATCAGGGTGCCGATGTCATGCTGGGCGATATTTCCGACCTGCTCGCTGAACCTCAGGCTTAAAGCGCAAACTCGCTTTTCAGTAGTTGTTTCAGCGCATCGACGGATGCCGGTCGAATGGCAAATGCGGCTTGCCCTGCAGGGAAAAACTGATCAATTTCAACCGCATGTTTGTAGGCTTGTGTTGGAGGCATCCAGCTTAAAATATGCAGTCGCGAGCGGTAAGTCTCATAAATCAATTGCACCTGTTCGCGCGATGGAAGATCACAGCCTGTAAAAGGCTCACAGCCTTGGTAGTCGATCAAGGATTCGAATAGAGGTCCACCCTCTGTGAACACATGATCCCAAGATTCAAAATGAATCCCTTGCGAGTGGCCGTTAATCACACTGTCTTCAACGGCTAGCAGCACTGCTTCGGCTGCTAACGCTTCCGTTTTCATCAACCACCTCGTTATTGTTATTGGTGACCTCAACAACGTTAGTGCAGTCGCAGTGCACAAATCAAAGGTTAGGTTGCAAATATTTGCGACATGTCCTTGAAGGATTTGAATTCAAGTGCATTGCCTGAGGGTTCTTGAAAAAACATGGTCGCTTGTTCACCCACCTCGCCCTCGAAACGGATGTTGGGTTCGATCAGGAAATCGATCCCAGCCGTCTTCAGTTTTTCAGCCAAATGATGCCAATCGTCCCAGTCTAGAATGACACCAAAGTGGCTTGCGGGGACCTGTTTCCCGTCCACAGGATTTGTTGTCGCAGGCGCATGTTCATCGTCAGCGAGGTGAGCGACCACCTGATGGCCGAAAAAGTTAAAATCAATCCAACGTTCTGACTGACGTCCTGTGCTACAACCGAGAAAATCAATGAAAAAATCTTTGGTAGCCTCAAGATTTGAGACGGGAAACGCTAGATGAAAAGGGTGCTGCGCCATAGATACCTCGTGTGATTCAATAGTGGTTGTAATGGAGACTTATGAGATGACTACCATCTTCGATTTTGAAGCATTTGCCAAGATGACAGAAGAATTAATGCGTCGATCGCCTGATCGCGCGCGTGCTGTCATGGTGGAAAATAATGCATATTATATGTTAGTCAATATGCACATCCAATTGTGCAACATGGTTGAATTTGCGGACCAACACGAATCGGCACTTGAAACCCTGATTGACGGGGTTCAAGCAGAAGTGGAGCGCATTCAGAACCAAAAAGGCTCACGTTGGCTGGATGACTTTGTTGAATTTCAGAAAAATCAATGAAGGCAACTTCCACCATCGACAACCAGTGTTTGACCCGTGATGAAATCGCTATCTGCGCCAATAAAAAATGCGATTGGACCAGCGAGATCCTCGGGCTTCTGTACGCGTTTAATGCATCGTGTTGCCGCAGCTTTCTCTCGAACTGCGAGAATTTCCGGAGTTGGATCCTCTTCTGAAAGTGTGCTTCCAGGGGCAATACAATTGACGTAAATATTGTGCTCGCCGACTTCCAGCGCCAACGACTTGGTGTACCCAATCACTGCTGCTTTCGAGGTGACATAATGAATTCGCGAAGGAGACCCCTTCAAGGCGGTACCAGAGCTTATGTTAACGACCTTACCGTAGCCTTGAGTTTTCATGATGGGCACAACAGCGCTACAAACATTCCAAACGCCCTTGACATTGA
>JAHEDY010000014.1 GCA_024640985.1 Gammaproteobacteria bacterium | reverse complement strand
ACTCGCTTTTTATCTGACGGGTCCTTCATCAGGAAGTAAAGGCCCGAGAACAACACGCCAACGACGGCAAAGAATAAAATCACGATAAGTATTTTGAACATGGTCGGTCTCGTAATGAATTTAGACAGCAGGAAACCACAATGCGGCTCACAAAGAAATGGTGGTTTGTAATTGTGGTCGTTCCAGTGATCGGATTATGTGTGAAAGCAGGATTTTGGCAGTTGGATCGAGCCGAGCAGAAAGAGCAGTTGATCGAGCGGCTGACCGTTGGTGAGTCACGATTATCGACGCCGTCGGACTTGCTTATGGTGGATCCGGAACGCGCAACCTATCGTGTCACGCTTCCGATCACGATTGACCGCGACAGCCTGTTTTATCTGGATAATCGAATTCAGGATCGAGTGGCTGGCTATGAAGTCTTCGCGGAAGCATCGACGCGTGATGGCGGTTTGCGCCTGTTGGTGAATCTCGGATGGGTTCCAGCAAGTCCCAAGCGCGATCGCTTACCTGCAATTGACGTTCCCGATCAGTTTCAATTGGATGCCCTTTGGGTGCCTGTGACAGAGAGTTATTTGATGTCAGATGCGTTCGCGGAGACGGTCGATGGTCGCTCTCGTGTGCAGTCGTTGCGCGGGGTGGCAACCGACGGTGTTCTGCCTGGTGTGTTTTTGGCATCTGGACTGCTGACTCGTGATGCCTTAGGTCCGAAACCTCGACTAGGCCCAGAGACGCACTACGGTTATGCCGTGCAATGGTTCTTGTTGTCGATGGTGTTAGCCGGCTTGAGCGCATACGTCTTCCGTCGAGGCTTATCGCATGGGTAATCGAACGACGTTTTGGCTGATTTGGGGGATCGCGTTGGTCCCAATGCTGGCTGCTTTTGTGATGTATTTCGGTGGTATCGGTGTGCCTGATGGTCGAACGCACCACGGTGAATTGGTTGCATCGGGAACGCAATACAGTGATTTGGGGTTGCCTGCCCCGAACGATCCGCCGACATGGCACGTGGTTCTGGCTTCAGCGCCTGACTGTGATGCCTGTCAGACCTTTAGTGAGGGGCTTGAGAACTTTCATACCGCTCTTGGCCGCGAGCGTGATCGCGTCAGCGTGTCTGAGTTACAGGCGTCTGACCTGAAAGAAAAACAGGCGGCGATCTGGGTGATTGATCCTCTGGGGAATGTGGTGCTTCGTTTTGAGCCTGAGATCAATCCAACGTTGATCCTTCAGGATATGAAAAAACTTCTCAAACTGTCGAAGGTAGGGTAGTGGCGAATAATTTAGCGTTAAAATTGGCAACGTTAGCCTTTTTCCTGGCTGTTGAAGTCGTGTTGATGGGAGGCTTTACCCGAATCACAGACTCGGGTCTCGGTTGTCCTGATTGGCCGGGTTGTTTCGGAAGCATGGTGATGACAACCGATACGGAGACCATCACCTATCTGCAAGAACGGTATCCTGAGATTCATGTCGCAGCTCATAAAGGATGGATTGAGATGATCCATCGATATATCGCTGGGGGGCTTGGCTTATTGATCCTTGCACTGGCGTTTGTGGGGTATCGTGAAAAAGAAAAGACAGCAAACTATCCCTATTTGCTGTCCTTAGTGTTATTGGGATTGGTGATCGTCCAGGGTGCATTTGGCGCATTTACAGTGACTCTGAAGTTACTTCCAAATATCGTGACACTGCATTTGATGGGTGGTTTGATCATTGTCTCCACACTGATGTACTTGAGGCACCGACTCAAACGTTTGGCGCTTGGTGACAGCAGCCTCATCCGGATGCGAACCCCGGTAATGATCGGAGTCGTTCTTTTATTTGCGCAGATTATCTTAGGCGGCTGGGTGAGTACGAACTACGCTGGTTGGGCGTGTCCAGGAATTCTCTCCTGTGCCCCTGGTGGTGCTGAGGTCAATTATGATTTCCAGAGTGGATTTCACTTGTTCCCGGAAGTCGGACCGAATTACGAAGGTGGACAATTAGAGCATGGGGCGCGTGCAGCGATTCAAATGGTGCACCGTGCGGGAGCATTGGTTGTGACTATCTACTGGCTAGCTTTATTATGGAACCTGGTGAAACAGGGTGTGCTGGCCAACCGGAAAGCCATGCATTTTGTGGGTCTGCTTGCAGCTCAAATCGGTTTTGGCTATGCCAATGTGGTCTACGCTGTCCCCGATAGTTTGGCGTTCATTCACCATGCGCTCGGTGTTTTGATGCTTCTTTACGCCTGGTCCATTGCCTATGCCACGGCTGTGGAATATGAGGAGGTCTCCTATGGCTCTGTCAAACACGCTTAACGCACGGCCGAATGCGCCGTCTTGGCGTGATTATCTGACGCTGACCAAGCCACGGGTCGTGGCTGTGATGGTGTTGACCTCGATGGTGGGTATGTTGCTTGCGCGTCCTGTATTGCCGAGTATTGAGCTTTTCGTGCTGGCGAACCTGGGCATTGCCCTGGCGGCTTCGGCTGCTGCTGCAATCAATCATGTGGTTGATCGTCGGATTGATGCGGTCATGAATCGGACCAAACACCGACCTGTCTCAGACGGTAAGGTGTCTCCTGCCTATGCCTTAATGTTTGCATTTTTATTGGGAGCAAGTGGGCTCTCAATGTTAGCTATTGTGGCCAATCCCCTCACAGCATGGCTCACCTTCGCATCGATCATTGGCTATGCCGTCATTTACACGCTCTATTTAAAGCGTGCGACTCCTCAGAATATTGTGATCGGTGGGATTGCTGGTGCTGCGCCACCTCTGCTTGGTTGGGTTGCTGTGACCGGTTCGGTGGACGCCCATGCGTTGTTGTTGGTCGCGATCATCTTTGCCTGGACACCACCGCACTTCTGGGCGCTGTGCATCGCGAAGAAAGATGAGTATGCGAAAGCAGAAATCCCGATGTTGCCTGTGACCCATGGTGATGAATACACCCGTCTCCACATGTTGTTGTACACCATCTTGATGGTCATTGTGACGGTGTTGCCTTATCTCAGTGGAATGAGTGGGGTGCTTTATCTCTTGGGTGTGACGGCGATAAATGCACGGTTTTTGATGTTGTTAAAACGGCATTCAGATACGAAGGATTCGAAAGAAGCGATGGACCTCTTTTGGTATTCGATTCGTTATATCATGTGGCTCTTCTTGTTCTTATTGGTGGACCACTTTATTCCGCTGTGATACAAAATTGATCACACGTGATCGAACGCCCATGGGCCGTCTGTTCGACCTTTGAAAACAGACAACAAATAACCATAAAAACCACAAACGCTGAAAACAGCTCATACCGTTGAGTTGAAGGGAGGAAAGCAACGCATGATGTACTTCGGACACATTGCAGGCATATTGAAGGATCCAAAAAACGAGTGGGCTCTGATTGAAGAAGAGCACTATTCAGCCAAGACGGTCTTTTTAACGCAAATCTCAATTCTCGCTGCGATCCCTGCGATCGCGCTGTACATCGGTGTGACTCAAGTCGGCTGGTCAGTCGCTGGTCAAGAGCCCGTTCGACTGACGTCAGCAAGCGCATTGGGGTCTGCGGTGTTGTTCTATTTCGCGATGTGGGGTGCTGTCGCTTTTATCGCCGCTTGCATGCATTGGATGGAGAAAACTTACGGCGGGGAAGTATCGCTGGATGAGTGCCTGGTGTTGACGACAGTCACTGCGACGCCGCTGTTTTTGTCTGGAATTTCGTTTTTGCTGCCAATTCTCTGGCTGAATGTTGCTGTTGCAGGCGTCGCGTTGGTGTATTCGGTGTATCTTTTGTATAGCGGAACCTCAAGGGTGATGAAGATCGACGAAGACCGTGCCTTTATGTTCGCGTCCTCCGTGCTCACAGTCGCTCTGTGTACCTTAGTCGGTATGTTGGCTGCAAGCGTCATTGCTTGGAGCCATTTTGTTCCGCTGGTGTATCTGCCTTAGATCTGCACCCAGAACACAAGATATAACGAAGCCATTCCAGCCAAGAGGGTTGGGATGGTTTTTTTTGTGGCGAGAAAAGTCATCGCTGCAATGAGAGCGGCGATCGGTTTTGGGTCGATGGGAACGTTGCCGAATTCACGGACGAGACCAACATCACCCTTGAAAATCCCAGGTATGACCAGGGCGCAGAGGATCGCCGGTGGCACGAATTCCAGTGCATCGATGAACCACTGGGGTAATTGGAAATAGTGCTGGCCCTCGATGAAAGCACTTTTCAAGAAAAGCGTGACCAACCCTGCGAGAGCCACAGTCCAGATAAATTGTTCAGTCACGATCGCATCCTCTGGTGCATCACGCCAGCGATGATCCCGGCAACTCCTCCGAGAATCAGCCCGAGGTTGTAAGGTAGCGTTAGCCCTGCGAATGAGACAATGGCTCCGGTCACTGCAGCTGTTTGATGGGATCGACTTTTCAGGGTGTTGAGCGCCAACGCCAGGAAGGTCAGTGGAATCATAAATTCAAGCGACCAAAACACCGGAATGATCTGACCAACAAAGGCGCCTAAGACTGTGCATGCTTGCCAAAGCCCCCAGATAAGAAAGCTTCCCCCGGCGTAATAGGCAATCCGTTCCTGCAAGTCCCAGTCGTGGGTGGGGTAGTCTCGATGGCAAATCGCATAAATCTGATCGGTTAACCCATATCCGGCCAGAAGTCGTGTGAGTCGGTCAGCGTTGGCTAAATGCGGGGCGATGGACGCACTGTAGAGCAGGTAGCGTAGGTTGATGGCGGCAACTGTGAGCAAAATCACCCACAGGGAGGCTGACTCATTCATCAACTGATAGGCCGCTAATTGTGAAGCCCCTGCGAACATGAGTAGTGAGCCTGCCCAAGCATCAAACCAAGTGAATCCGAACGACACCGGAGTGAATCCAGCAATGAGGCCAAAGGGAACAATACCTGGAAGTAAGGGGGTCATTGCTCGCATCCCTTGTAGGGCTCGCGATTGAAGTGGGCGGTTCGGGTGATGAGGCATGGTCGGACGATACCTGAACTGAAAAAAATGCGCAGAAAATTTCTGAGGCCATTGACAAATGTGATACCCACAAAGGCTGTGGATAACTATGGGGATTCTTTTTCTTAGAGTTCACTAAGTGGTTGATCTCAATGTATTCCATCAAGTTGATCAAAATTTAACCAATTTCTGCAGGTGAAAATTAATCTATAAAAATCAATTATTTATAAATATTGTCCGGTCAGAACACTGTTTTCATTGCGTTTTTTGGACAAGGATTACCGGTATGCTTCACGTTTCTTTCGGTAACATCAACTTGTGGATAGTGCGCACTGATTTGGTGCGATGCAATCATCGATTGGGAGTGCTCTCAGGTGATGCCAGGCATGTGTATTGGGTCACAGGATCATTCGCTGCCATGGCAGCACGTGCGACTTCGCAGGCTGCTTCAGAGGCAAATACCTGGCCAGTTGAGACCGCCGTCGGTAAGCCTGGGATCAGCATCATTAAGACATGTGCAATTAGCATCGCATTCCTCCTCAGCGAGCGAGCCCTTGAGAGGCTCGCGTTGGATCCTTTTAATGGCCCGAGGCGACTCGGGCTGTTTCTACGGTCACGTGAAACAAGTCGTCATTGATCCACAGATGCACCAAGATACTTACGGCATAGCCGAGGGCGATGGCCCAAGACCATTTCAAGTGACCGAGAAAGGTATACTTTCCCTTGGCCTGACCCATCAGTGCAACTCCGGCTGCTGAGCCGATGGAGAGCAATGAGCCGCCGACGCCCGCTGTCAGCGTCACGAGGAGCCATTGTCCGTGCGACATGTCCGGCATCATTGCCAACACCGCAAACATCACAGGAATGTTGTCAACGATTGCGGACAAGACTCCCACCGTGATGTTGGCGATCGTGGGTCCAAAGTCACCATAAAGTAATTGTGAGGCGTGCGAGAGGTATCCCATAAACCCAAGTCCGCCGACACACAGGACGACTCCATAGAAGAACAATAGCGTATCCCATTCGGCACGTGCGACTTTGGAGAAGACGTTAAAGGGGACCACCTCACCTAACCGTTGAATCGCCTCGATATCGCCTCGTTGCTCATAAATACGGCGCTTCTTATCCAGAGATTTTGGCAGTGTCTTGACCAGGTAATACCCAAACATGTTGAGATAACCGAGACCAAGCATCATTCCGATCACTGGAGGAAGATGGAGAAAATTGTGGAAACAAACGGCTGTCGCAATGGTTGCAAGAAACAACCAGACGATCCGCCATGTGCCACGTTTCAGCTCGACTGATTGGCCTGAGGCTTCCGGCCTTTCGCTCGGTAACACGAAAGACATGATGGTGGCTGGTATCAAAAAGTTAACCGCCGCTGGAATGAAGAGAGTGAAAAACTCAGAGAAGTTCAGCACGCCTTTTTGCCAGACCATGAGGGTTGTGATGTCGCCAAAAGGACTAAAAGCACCACCTGCATTGGACGCCACCACAATGTTGATGCAAGCCGGTCCGATAAAGCGGGGATTATTGCCCCCGACGGCCATGACAACTGCGCACATTAAAAGCGCAGTGGTCAAATTATCTGCAATCGGCGAAATAAAGAAAGCGAGGATTCCGGTCAGCCAGAAAAGTGATCGCAGCCCTAGACCTGAAGCGATCAGCTTTTCTCGCAACCATTCGAATAAACGACGCTCTTCCATCGCGTTGATGTACGTCATCGCGACTAAGAGAAAGAGCATTAACTCAGCAAATTCTAGCAAATTATGGCGAACGGCCGCCTCGGCCAACTGCTCTTTCCCGGTTCCTTGATAAGACACCGCAATAATTAACCAAATGAGTCCGGCAGCAATCAGGACCGGTTTTGACTTGGGAAGGTGGATACTTTCCTCAGCCATCACGAGCGCGTAGGCAACAACAAAGATAGCGATTGCAAGGAAGCCTGCGAGATGGTTAGTTAAATCAATCACCTCACCGGTTGGGCCGGAAGCAAAGGCAAGCCCAGGGAGGAGCACCAGGGGCAGCGCTCGGGCAATGTACAGCATGTTGGGTCACATCCTCTCGTTTACAAATCGATGAGGAGCACCGCCAGTTCTTTCAAGATAAACACAGCAGGCGCCAGCATCAGAACGCCCAGGAGGATATACATGCCTAACTTACCGGCACCGGATCGTTTAGCGAGATCGACGACAATAAATCCCATGTAGCCGACGAGGCCTGTCACACAGACCAGCATGATGATCTCTTCTATTTCGGCAGTGGTCACAAAGATTCCCTCCTAGACCGCGGTGCGAATTTTAGCGCCTGCAGCATAAAAATCTAGCTCGCTTTAGTCTGATTGGGGGTGTGAAGGCCTTTCTGGGCCCAAAAGAATCGCAAGCCATCGGTATTTGGGTGATTCCTCAAATGCCAGTTTCGCGGTCATTGTCAGCGGAATCGCCAAGAGAATGCCGACAATTCCAAGCATCCATCCCCAAAAGACCAATGATAAGAACACCACCATTGGAGAAAGCCCAAGTCCTTGTCCTTGAAGTCTTGGTTCAATAATTTGACCAAGACCGACATTGACGCCGAGATAGACAGCTGTTGTCAGGCCGGCGGAGCCTAAACCAAATTCTAAAAAGGCAAGAATGACAGCAGGGACTGCCGCTAATATTGAGCCAAGTGTTGGAATGTAGTTTAAAAGGAAGGCGAGAAGGCCTAGGACGAACGGGAAGTCGACACCCTCGGCTAAGAGGAAGAGCGTCACCGCCACACCGGTTGCCACTCCGATCATCGTCTTGATCGCTAAGTACTGATTCAAATGCTTCATGAATTGCGTGAAGGCTAAAAAGGGTTCGTGTTCGCTGCGCCCGAAGGCCACGCGAACTTTCTGAGGCATCGAGGCGGCTTCCATCAAAATGAAAACGACGATGAGTAAGATCAAAAAGCCATTGGTCAACAGCGCGCCAAGTGCTGTCAGTAAATTCGATAACAGTGTAAAGACACCTGAACTGTCAAAGGATTGGCGCAATTGATTGGCATCGATTGGAATCTCGTAGCTGGCTGCTAATAACCAAAGCGATTCGAGTTGCTCATTCAGGCGTGCTTCATAGACTGGTGCCGCTGCACTAAAGGCATTCACCGATCCTCCAACCACCGCGCTGAGTCCTGCAATCACTGACAGTAACAACACCAGCACAATCAGGACGGAGAGAACATTGGGTATGCCTCGACGTTGCAGAGCAATCGATAGCGGCGCTGAGACTAAGGCAACAAACAAGGCAACCAGCAGGGTCACGATGATTGCGCTGGCTGATTTGATCCCTGCTAAGACCACAACAAAAGCGGCTAAATTAAAAAGCCAACGTTCTCCGGTGTTCACTCGAACCTCTCATCTCTCAATATCTGGGTATGACTTTAACAAAGAAGGGCTGGTTTGAATGCGGGTAATTGCAGGAACTCTGAATTTTCGTACACGCTTGCCGCTTCGGTCTCAACAATCAGACCGGTTGATTCCCAGCAATCGGTCACCATCGCCTGATCGATCTGTTGCTCGGCCACGGTTGGCATATCGTGTCCGTGAGTGCATTGGGTGGGTGATTCGTTACCATCCGAGGAAGAGCACGAGGACCGCATAGGTGCCACCGAGACAAAGAGTCATGGCCACAAATCCGCGAAGCACGAGGATTGTTGAAAACGGATGCGGTGTTCCAACAGGTGCTCCAAATCCAGGCTTTAGCCCCGTGATCATCCCTTGAATCAAAGGCTCTTTCATCAAAACGGTGTGCCAAAGAACAGCGAGCACGTGCAGCAACACCGTGATCAGGACAAGTTTGCTGAACACCGGGTGAGTCAAGCTTGCTAGATTCACCAAGAACCCAGGGAGCAAGGGCGCGAGTGGGCCTGCGAATAAGATGTCGTCGGATGAAGCCATTCCAGTCAGCGCTGTTAAGCCAATCAGTCCAATCAAGACATAAACAGCAAGGCCTCCAATTGCGCTATGCCCTGGGGTGTGTTCTGTTTCTTTGCGGATGAGTTTTTGCACGCTTGTGAGAGCGGTTTGAGGTGTGGGGATTGGAAAGCTTGAGAACCTCGCATAGTGTGGGCCTATGAACCCCCAGACGAGCCGAAACATCACCCAGCCCGCTAGAAGAATTCCGACTGTCGCATGCGCATCCATTAAATCGAGGTTTTCCCCTGAAATTTGTTGGAAGACGATGCCGGCGACAATCGACCAATGGCCTAGTCTGACCCAAATATCCCAGACAGGTTGCTTTGATTGCATGATCTACTCTGCTATCCCCAAAGGTTAATGATCAGTTGTTCATCAATATACGACAGAGTCTTCATGAATCCATTGACCTTGATCAAACGATTGATCGAGATTTATACAATCAATGCCTCTTCGGCTCCCAATTTAGTAATTTAGTTACAAAATATTGTAGGACAAAGAACCCCTCAATTTTTCTGTGGAATGCCGATATTGTTTGAATAGTGTGTCATTCTGACTCGCAGATAAAAAAGAAACGTGACATCCCGCAGGGCGAGAAAAACGTTTCATGGATGAAAGTTTTCAACGGATTGAGGTGGAATATGCTTGTACTGACACGACGCGTGGATGAATCGATTCGTATTGGCGATAACATCCGCATCACAGTGGTCAAGATTAAAGGAACGCAGCAAATCTGCGTCGGCGTGGATGCGCCTCGTGATGTGCCTGTGTTGCGTGAAGAGTTGCTCGTTGAGCGCGCAGAGGTCATTGACGAGCCGGAATCGTCGAACTCATAGGTCTTGCCAATCCTCTGGCCTGTTCGCGTATCATGGAGTCTTTAGTCGTACGCGGATAGTCTAGTGTCTTCAAAGCCCTTATTTGTCATCCGTCCGGGCCTGTCACTGTGTCTTGTTCGCCGCTGGGTATCGGCGAAGACCGAACGCGAATTGATCGCCTCTCTCGATGAAACGCTCCAGTGGACTCAAGGTTCAATCCGTATATTTGGTCGTGAGATTGATGAGCCTCGGTTGACCGCTTGGTGTGGTGATGTGCCCTACACCTATTCTCGTCGTCAATTAGCAGTCAAACCCTGGCCGCCGAATCTTGAGCATGTGAGAGAGCAACTGCATGCCGTCATCGATCAGTTAGGTATTACCACCGCTTTTGGTTTTAATCACTGTTTGCTGAATCGTTACAGATCGGGTGCGGACTCCATGGGGTGGCATCGAGATAATGAAGTCGAGCTCGGCGATCAGCCGGTGATTGCATCAGTCTCACTGGGTGATGCTCGCCGATTTCGCCTACGGTCTCGACAACATCCAAAGATTCATCCAATGACATTTGAATTGGGTCATGGAGATCTGTTACTGATGTACGGTATGACGCAACATCATTGGGAACATGCTTTGTTAAAAACGCGGCAAACCACGGGTCCTCGGATTAACCTCACGTTCCGGTCGGTGGGTCAGCGATGAGTCGACGCGTCCTCTGTGTGTTACATCAGGCGCATTCGACGACCGGTCAAGTTGGGATCGCTCTAAGACAACTTGGCCACCAAGTCCAAGTGGTACGGCCGCTCGTTGGGCAGCGATTACCTCGACAAATCGAGCGGTTTGACGGTCTGGTGGTTTTTGGTGGACCAATGAGCGCGAATGACGATCATTTGTCGGGCATTCGGATGGAATTGCAATTGATCGAACGTTGGATGCATTTGGATCGCCCGGTTTGGGGGATTTGTTTGGGTGCACAACTGATGGCTCGGGTCTTGGGTTCACGCGTATTTACCCATCATCGTGATCAGGTTGAGATTGGATGGTATCCAATCAAGCCCTTGGGGCAAGGTAAGCAAATCTTTGGTCCTTTGAGCCGCGTCTATCAATGGCATCGGGAGGGTTACCATTTGCCACATGGTGCGATTCGACTGGCATCTGGCGTGGTTGATGGGCATTTTGAAGAACAGGCATTTCGGGTAGGTGACCATGGCTTAGCGACACAGTTTCACCCGGAGATGCATCCTCGTATGATGAATCGATGGCTCGCGCGAGCAGGCCATATGTTGGACTTACCGGGTGCGATGAATATCAATAATCATCGAGGTGGGCTGACGCGTTATTATCCGAAGCAGTCTCGTTGGTTAAAGCAGACCTTAGATCGTTGGTTGGAATCGGATCTCTAAATATCTGCGCCAAAGATTTAACCGCTGTGGTCGATATTCAATAGGGTACTGACGTTTACTCATCAAAGGTTTGGCTTCGCATGCATGGCTTGTTGTTATTCACTGCTCTACTGACCATGGCATTGTTGGTCTACGGACTGTATCAGTTAAATCAGCGCGTGATGCGACTCGAGGCTAAAAAGCGCCAGATCGCATCAGAGAAAGCCGCAAAAGCGAGTGCGTCGGCTCCGCCTCAAGCTAACAAGAGCGTGGATATTTTCCATGATTTGGAGGGCGAAGAACTCTTCTACGCGATGACCGGTGATGTTCATCAGGAGCTTGAGTTTTCAGAGGATGCCCGGAAGCGATTCGAATTGGTGATTCGAAAGCACCTTCTTGAAGTGCTCGAAAAAGCCAAGAACGGTGAACGCTCTCTGGATTCTGAAACTATGATCCGAACTTTACGTGGTCCTGTTCGATCTTGGTTACCCCAGGATGTTGTCAGTTCATTGCTGATTCAGGGTGGGTTATTGGCGACTGACCCCAAGGATGAAGGTGCCATGGCATCGATTCGGTCGACCATTGATCGCCTGTATCTGCAACTTGGCTACCAGTCTCCGGATGATGTGTTGGGTCTTGCTGATCAAACCGCTGACTCACCTGAAGAGAGTGCAGATGAGCCGAAGCGTCCTCCTGGCGCTGATGGGTTCATGTAACAAAAACTTCATTTGCCATTCTGCGTTTTTGTCTTATATTTCCACAATTATTGAAATATTGAATTAAGGGGTTCGGCGATGGATACGATGGCGGCAGTTCGTTGTTTTCAGGCCATTGGTCAGGCGCATCGGCTAGAGATGTTTCGGCAACTGGCAAAAGCCGGTGACACGGGGATGACCGCTGGTCTGATTGCTGAAGTCTTAGATCTTGCCCCGTCGCAGGTGAGTTTTCATTTGAAGGAACTGGAAGCGTCAACGCTCTGTTTTGCTGAACGGGAAGGGCGGTTTATCCGGTATCGAATCGCACCTGGCGCTGTCCGGGATTTATTGGACTTTTTATTGGCCGACTGTTGCCAGGGCCGCCGGGATTTATGCTCGCCTGCACTGCAGCAGTTAGAACACAATTGTCGCTAAGGAACTTAATGATGCGAATAGGGATTAATGGACTGGGTCGAATTGGTCGATTGGCAATTCGAGCTTTGCAGAACCATCCAACGATGGAGTTGGTGCATGTGAACGATATTGCTGGAGATGCGGCTACTCATGCACATTTGTTGGCATTTGATTCGGTCCATGGGCGCTGGGATATTGATGTTTCAGGCGTGGATGATCGTTTGCTCATTGATGGTCGAGACATCAAAGTGACTTCAGAGAAAACGCTCGAGGCATCAAATTTCTCAGACTGCGATTTGGTCTTGGAATGCACCGGTAAGTTCAAAACGGTTGATGCGCTGAAGCCTTATCACGATCAGGGCGTGCAGCAAATCGTTGTTTCTGCACCGATCAAGGTGCCAGAGGTTTTAAATGTTGTGATGGGTGTGAACGACAGATTATTTTCGCCGGATCACCACCCGATTGTGACGGCGGCGAGTTGTACCACCAATTGTATCGCGCCTGCTATTCAAGTGATCCACCAAACATTTGGGATTCATCATGGCTCGATTACGACGGTGCATGACATCACCAACACGCAGACGATTCTTGATGCTCCACACAAGGATCTGCGCCGCGCGCGAGCTTGTGGGATGTCGCTGATTCCGACCACCACGGGAAGCGCTACCGCGATCGCAGAAATCTTCCCTGAGCTCAGAGGGCGACTAAATGGCCATGCGATTCGGGTGCCTTTGGCGAATGCCTCGATCACGGATTGTGTGTTTGAGTTGAAACGAGCGGTCACAGTGGATGAAGTGAATCAGGCGCTCAAACAAGCTGCCGATAACGAATTGTCCGGAATTTTGGGCTATGAAGAGCGCCCGTTGGTGTCGATTGATTATAAAACCGACCCACGTTCAAGCATCGTGGATGCTTTGTCGACCATGGTTGTCAATGACACGCAACTGAAACTCTACCTCTGGTATGACAATGAATGGGGATATGCCAACCGATTAGTTGAATTGGCAGCCTATACCGGAGCGGTGCGTGGACTCTAGGTTGCGTGATTATGCAGTGATCACTGGGAATTACTGGGCGTTTACTGTCACTGATGGTGCGCTTAGGATGCTGGTGGTCCTGCATTTTCACACCCTAGGGTTTACGCCCTTTGAAATTGCCTCGTTGTTTTTGTTCTATGAATTCTTTGGCATTGTCACAAACGCTGTCGGTGGCTGGCTGGGCGCCAGGATTGGTTTGAATCGAACCATGCAAATCGGTCTATTGTTGCAGATCGGTGCTCTTGCCTTGTTGCTGGTGCCGGAAACCTGGCTCACTGTGATTTGGGTGATGATCGCGCAGGCGATCTCTGGGATTGCTAAAGATCTGAATAAGATGAGTGCAAAGAGCTCCATGAAATCGATCGCTCGCGATCAGGATGCTGGCCTATATCGGATCGTTGCATTTCTGACCGGATCGAAAAATGCGCTGAAGGGCGCGGGCTTTTTCATTGGTGCCGTCTTGTTATCGTGGCTGGAGTTCCAAGGCGCAATCGCCGTGATGGTGGCGATGTTATCGGTGGTTTGGCTGATGAGCCTTTTGCTGCTCCGTCGCGAACTTGGCGTCATGAAAGCAAAGCCAAAATTCAGTCAAATCTTTTCGAAATCGGAAGCGGTCAATCGGTTATCGTTGGCGCGTTTTTTCTTATTTGGTGCTCGGGATGTTTGGTTTGTTGTCGGACTTCCCGTATTCCTTCACGAAGTGTTGGGGTGGGATTTCTGGCAAGTGGGTGGTTATTTGGCAGCCTGGGTCATCATTTATGGAATGATCCAAGCAGCAGCACCCAAATTGACAGGTCAGTCGCAAGCCCCTGATGTAGTGGGTCGACAATTGGTGGTGTTTGGCGGGTGTCTGGCGCTGACGCCAGCTGCCATCGGGTTGGCACTTTCCTATGGTATGTCGCCAGTCTTTGTCGTGACAGTTGGCCTACTGATCTTCGCATTATTGTTTGCGATGAATTCAGCATTGCATAGTTTCTTGATTGTTCGCTTTGCGCGAGATGAAGGCGCGAGCCTTGATATTGGTTTTTATTACATGGCCAATGCGGGCGGTCGATTGGCGGGGACGGTTGGCTCAGGTGCTCTCTATCAATGGATGGGATTGGAGGCCTGTTTGTGGGTGTCAGCGGGGTTGATTGCCATGGCATCCGTTGCGGCCATGTCGCTGCCGAAGGGCGAGGTGGGCACTGCCTAAGCAGTGCCCTTGCCGTTACACTTCAGGATTGGCTTTAATTCGATGGATCGCCAAATCGGCGCCATCAAATTCCTCTTCTTCAGAGAGACGTAATCCAAGTGTTTGACGAATGATGCCGTAGATGATGAGTCCGGAAATCACAGCGATTCCGACTCCAGTGATGGTCCCGATGAGCTGGGCCATGAACGAGACGCCGCCGAGACCCCCGAAGGCGGTCGTACCAAAAATGCCACAAGCCAAAGCCCCCCATGCGCCACAGACACCATGGAGTGCCCACACACCCAACACATCATCGAGTTGTTTCTGTTTGGAGCACCACACAAATAACCAGACGAACAGGCCGCCGGCAACCAAACCAGTGGCCAAGGCACCGAGTGGGTGGAACACATCGGATCCGGCGCAAACCGCAACCAGCCCGGCCAGAGGGCCGTTGTGGATAAAACCAGGGTCGTTTCTGCCAATAAGGAGAGCGGCCAGTGTGCCACCGACCATTGCCATTAACGAATTCACAGCAACCAAACCGCTGATGCCCTCGACCGCCTGTGCACTCATGACGTTAAATCCGAACCAGCCGACAGTCAGAATCCAAGCCCCTAAGGCAAGAAACGGAATCGAGCTCGGTGCAAAAGAAATGATCCGACCATCGCGGACACGGCCTCTTCGTGATCCCAGTAAGAGCACTGCGGTCAGTGCGAGCCACCCACCCATGCCGTGCACCACAATGGAGCCCGCGAAATCGTGGAAACCAGCGCCTGTGAGATCTTCAATCCACTGTTGGAACCCGAAATTCCCATTCCAGATCATGCCTTCGAACAGAGGATAGACCAGAGCCACGATCACGACATTCGCAAGCATCATGGGCCAAAACTTTGCGCGTTCAGCGATACCGCCTGAGATAATCGCTGGAATCGCCGCGGCAAAAGTTAATAGGAAGAAGAATTTGACTAGCGCAAATCCATTGCCATCCATCATTTGATCAGCGCTGACGAGAAATCCGGTGGCATAGGCGACTTGGTAGCCGATGAAGAAGTAGGCGAGTGTCGATACCCCGAAGTCAGTCAGAATTTTGACCAGGGCATTGACCTGATTCTTATGCCGAACGGTACCAACTTCTAAGAAGGCGAATCCCGCGTGCATAAAGAGCACCAGAATTGCACCCATCAGTAAGAAAAACGTATCCGTTCCAGCAACGATTAAGTCGATGCGTTCAGCTAAGCCCGTCAGAGTCGGCTCCATAAAGTCTCTCCGTAATACGCACCATTATGGTGCAATTTGAGTTGATCGCTATCCTCCGCGCACAATCTTGGTTCAGGGTGCGCGGATTTGGTGCGAAATTGTCGTCTTGATCAGGTTTGAGCGAAATGTGTGCCAAAAAAAGGCGGGGTGAACCCCGCCAAAGATCGCAATTGAAGGGCTTATGCAGCCGTTTGTTTGGATAGGCGATGTTTCATCCAAGCCAGAGTGGTGTCGAGCATTCGGTTGGAAAATCCCCACTCGTTGTCATACCAAGCCAAGACTTTAGTGAGATCACCGAGCACTTTGGTGTGATTCAGGTCCACAATGGAACTCGCCGGGTTGTGGTTAAAGTCCTGACTCACAAGCGGCAGCCGATTGGTGATGAGGATGCCGTTTGGACTCCCATCTGCCGCTTTCTGAATCGCCTGATTGACTTCTTCCGCTGAAGCCTGGGTTTTCAGTCGGCAGGTGAGATCCACCAATGACACATTGATGGTTGGAACCCGCACTGCCATGCCATCAAGGCGTCCATTGAGATGGGGCAGTACCAGACCAACCGCAGCGGCAGCGCCGGTTTTGGTTGGAATCATTGAGTGCCCAGCAGCGCGAGCACGATAGAGGTCGGTATGGTAAACATCAGTCAACTTCTGATCATTGGTGAACGCATGGATTGTGGTGATCTGACCGTCTTCCAGGCCAAAGGCATCGTCTAATGCTTTGGCGAGAGGTGCTAAGCAGTTGGTGGTGCAACTGGCATTACTGATCACTTGCATCGCGTCAGTCAACAGTTGATCGTTCACGCCATACACGATGGTCGCATCTACATCGCTTCCAGGGGCGCTGATGATCACTTTCCGGGCACCCGCTTTGACGTGCGCGAGCGCCTTGTCTTTACTGGTAAAGAGTCCGGTGCATTCATAGACCACATCGACGTCTAGCTCACGCCATGGCAGTTGATTGGGGTCAGTCACAGCGAGTGTCTTAATCGGATGGCCATCAATAGTAAATCCATCGGGGGACAACTCGACATTGAAAGCGAAGCGTCCGTGAGTGGTGTCAAATTGCAGTAGGTGTGCATTGATGTCGGGGCTCCCGAGATCATTGATCGCAACCACCTGAATCTGATTTTGTAGATTTCTTTCATAAAGCGCTCGGAGGATGTTGCGTCCGATCCGCCCAAATCCGTTAATTGCTACTCTAATCATGTCATCATGCCTGTGTTTTTACGTGCAATACGTCATTTATGTTTGTAATATTACGTAAATTTACGAAAAAATAACGGAATCTGCAAGGGAGATTTTGGTGTTATCGCAAATTGAATCTTCACTCGAGCAATTGAGTCGATCAGAGCGCAAGGTGGCAGCCTATGTATTGGGCGATGCGCCTTCGGTATTGTCGATGTCGATCGCCCGCGTGGCCCAGGAAGCGTCGGTGTCTGAGCCCACGGTCAATCGATTTTGTCGGACCTTCGGCGCGACAGGTTTTCCCGACTTTAAGCTGAAACTTGCGCAGAGTTTAGCGAGTAGCCCGATGCTGACCACGGCGATGGTATCGGAGTCCGATGCCATGCCTGAGATTTTCTCGAAGCTCACCGATAAGGCGATTCGCTCGGTGCAGGACCTGAAAGCATCGCTGGATGTGGTCACGCTTGAGCGAGCGGTAGACCTCTTTTGCCAGGCTCGACAGGTGGCTTTTTTTGGTATGGGTGCCAGTGGTTCAGTGGCGCGCGACGCGCAACATAAGTTCTTTCGGTTTAACGTTCCTGTGGTCGCCTACGACGATGGATTGATGCAGCGGATGCATGCTGCAGCCATGACCACCGGTGATTTGGCCGTTGTCATCTCGCACACAGGGAGGACTCGAACCATGGTTGAGGCGGCGACTCTCGCGCGAGAGACTGGCGCGAGCGTGCTGGCCTTGACGCGCTCGGATACTCCCTTATCTCGAGCGGCAACACTGACTGTTCCGGTGGATGTGGATGAAAATACCGAGCTCTATATCCCCATGGTTTCGCGGTTGATGCAATTGTTGGTTCTCGACATTTTGGTCACGGGTGTTGCGCAAAAACGCGGCAGGGACTTCCAGCCGCATCTGGCACGGATTAAGCAGTCACTCGATGGAACAAGGCTCGCCGACGAATGATGTCTTTTGGTTGTCACAGAATCTTGTTAAATTACTACAAATTGAAGGGTCTGCTCCAAAGAGCAAGGATAGAAACATGCGTCGAACCAAAATCGTAGCCACACTCGGGCCAGCATCAGACCGTCCCGGCGTCCTCAAACGCCTCCTGGAGGCGGGTGTTGATGTGTGTCGATTGAATTTTTCACACGGTAGTGCCGATGATCACCGACGACGGGCGAAGGATGTTCGAGCAATCGCTACCGAGATCGGACGAACCGTGGCGATCTTGGCTGATCTACAGGGGCCAAAAATTCGGATTGCTCGGTTTAAAGATCACTCTGTGGTACTGACGGCAGGTGCATCTTTTATTCTCGATGCGGAGCTTGGCCCAACTGACGGGGATGAGACTCAAGTTGGTCTCGATTACCGGGAGCTACCCAAGGACTGCCGTCCTGGCGATATGTTGTTGCTCGACGATGGACGTGTGGTTTTAAAGGTGGTCGACGTCAAAGACTCTCAAGTCATCACCGAAGTGATCACTGGCGGCAAATTGTCGAACAACAAAGGGATTAATAAACAAGGCGGTGGGCTCTCAGCCTCTGCTTTGACGGATAAAGATTATGCTGACATGGATGTGGTCTCTGAGATTGAAGCGGATTTTGTGGCGATCTCATTTCCAAGGGATGCCGAAGACATGCACTTGGCGAGGGCGGCGCTTAGAGCCCGCGGATCGACTGCGGATTTGGTGGCCAAGATTGAACGTGCTGAAGCGGTAGCATCCGATTCTGTTTTGGATGCATTGATCTCAGCAAGTGATGCAGTAATGGTCGCGCGAGGAGATCTGGGCGTTGAGATTGGTGACGATCGACTGATTGGTGTGCAAAAGAAAATCATTACTCGAGCGCGTGCCTTAGATCGGCCGGTCATTACCGCAACGCAAATGATGGAGTCGATGATCTCGAACTCGATGCCAACACGCGCCGAGGTCTTCGATGTGGCTAACGCCGTGCTTGATGGTACAGATGCGGTGATGCTGTCAGCAGAGACAGCAGCTGGTGACTATCCCGTTGAGACCGTGTTGGCAATGGCAAAGACAGCTGAGGGTGCTGAGCAGACCGATCAGGCTCAAGCGCTGGGGGCTCGGGTTGAGGCGCAATATGATCGGCGTGATGAAGCCATTGCTCTAGGCGCCATGTATATCGCCAACCATCTGAAGCGACTGGCCGCTATCGTCTGCATTACAGAAAGTGGGTCCACTCCCCTGTGGATGAGTCGTTCTGGGGCCAGTTTGCCGATTGTGGCCCTGTCTCACAAGCCACGCACTCTTGCGCGGATGGCGCTATTTCGTGGAGTAAAGCCTTTGGCATTTGATCCACCGGAGCACCAACCAATGAGTATTGTGGATCAGTTGGTGGTTGGACAGGTTGCCGAGTCTCTGGCACTGCCTGATGACAGCCAAGTCCTACTCACACGCGGTGATCGTCTGAATACCCCAGGCGGCACCAGCACCTTAAAAATCGTATCAGTTGAAGAGGCAAAGCGAATTGTAGATGGTGATTGAATCGAAAATCCCGAAAGAAGCAGAAATTCCACCCACTGACTTTGTGATCGTCGGTGGTACCGGGGATCTTGCGCTTCGAAAAATTTTCCCAGCCCTGTTTCATCGCTTCCTCGATGGGCAGATCCCTGAAAGTTGTGCGTTAATCGCAGCGGCACGCCATACGCTGCCGAAAGATGAGTTTTTGACTCAGCTCAGACCTTTTTGTGAGGAAGTGATCACGGAGGCGAATGAATCGGATTGGCAGGCCTTCGGTGAGCGCGTTCAGATTCTTGCGTTTGACGTCAAGTCGGGAGAAGGCGCCTCTGAGATTGAAGCGGCTTGCCTGGCGACGGCGGCGATTCCACGAGTGTTCTATTTTGCCATTTCACCGACGCTCTTCGCCGATGCTTGTCAGACGCTCGAGCGGACTGGACTGAAGACCGAGCAAACTCGTCTGGTGGTCGAAAAGCCAATGGGGCATGACCTGAAAAGCGCAGAGGCACTCGATGATTCCATTCTTCAGGTGTTCGAAGAGCGACAGATTTACCGAATTGATCATTATCTCGGTAAAGAAACCGTCCAAAACTTGATGGCGCTTCGATTTGCCAATTCACTGTTTGAATCACTCTGGTCCAATGCGCACATTGACCATGTGCAAATCTCGGTCGCGGAAGACGTGGGTGTTGGGTCGCGGGCTTCGTACTACGATGATTTTGGTGCGCTCAGGGATATGGTCCAAAATCACTTATTGCAACTCTTATGTTTGGTCGCGATGGAGCCGCCATCAAAGTTTGTTGCAGACCAAGTGCGTGATGAAAAGCTGCGCGTTTTGAGGGCGTTGAAGCCAATTACGCGTGAGAACTTTGACCGTTCAGTGAAATTAGGCCAATACACCAAAGGCTCAATCGAAGCGAATCCGGTGTCTTCCTATGTTGATGAAGTCGGTCATGGGACTGGAACAGAAACTTTTGCCGCACTTCGCTGTGAGATTTCAAATTGGCGCTGGTCTGGAGTCCCGTTTTATTTAAGAACAGGAAAACGGTTAGCGGGTCGAGCATCTGAAATTGTCATTACCTTCAAACGGCCACCTCACAATATTTTCCAAGATGGTCCGGGAAGTTCGGAGGTCATGGAGCCCAATCGTCTGATCATTCGGTTGCAACCGAATGAGGGACTTAAGTTGAGCATGACCAGTAAAGAGCCGGGTCCCGGAGGGATGCGGTTATTTCCCGCGAGCCTCAACCTGTCATTCAACGAAACCTTCAAGACGCGGTTGCCAGAAGCCTATGAACGGCTGTTAATGGATGTTGCCAGAGGGAACCAGACACTCTTTATGCGGTCAGACGAAGTTGAGGCTGCATGGGCATTTATTGATCCGATTGTGAACGAGGCAAAACGTCGAAAGCCTGAGAAATATGCGGCTGGAACTTGGGGGCCTGTATCGTCGTTTGAGTTGATGGCTGAGCATGGGCATCGCTGGATTGAACCTGAGGTGCATGGATGACTGTCGTTGAAACTGTCGTCACGACACTTGAGCACTTGATCGCTGATCGGGGTCGCGCGCGGATTGCCTTTCCTGGTGGGCGAAGTGCGGTCGGATTGATGCAAGAACTTTCAACAAAGCCCCTCGAATGGTCCTTAATTGATGTCACTTTAGTGGATGAGCGAGCTGTCCCTGAGACGGATCAGGCATCCAATGCTCGCTTGGTTAAGCAGACGCTTTGCACCGCTCAAGCATCGCATGCGCGATTTGAAACCTTGTTGGTGGAGTCTGACGCAATGCATTCCGCACGCACGCTTAATCAAAGGGAATGTTCGATCGATATCGCGATTCTTGGCATGGGTGAAGATGGTCATTTTGCCAGCTTATTTCCACGGCAATCCGCAGTACCCGGGCTTGGCGATGATGTGGATGGCTTTGTCGCAACTGACGCGATTGGATCTCCATCGGTTCCACGAATTTCCATGACCTTAACTCGGATTCTTTCCGCATCGTTGGTGGTGCTGTTGGTGAGCTCTGAGGCCAAAAAAGAGAAGGTTCTAGCGGGCCTTCAAGGACCCGATCCGATGAATCCCGTGAGTTATTTGCTCGCAGCCAATCATCCGATTGTGATCGAATGGCCAGATGGATCCACCGAAACGATTCAAGGAGGAGGCACTCAATGAATCGAGAAGCTGAAGTTCGCGCGGTGTTGCAAGGTATTGAGAGTCGAAGTGCTGAAACACGCCGTCGGTATCTTGATGGCATTCGGGAAATGGCTGATGCGGCTGACTCTGACCGTGGTCAGGTCGGTTGCTCGAATCTCGCGCACGCAGCAGCAGGTGCTCTGGAAGATCAATCGACACTGTTGGCTGTGGATGCGGGTCGTGCGAAAAACTTAGCCATCGTCACTGCATACAACGACATGCTGTCAGCTCACCAACCCTATGAGCATTATCCAGAACGGATTAAGCGGCAGGCGCGAGCGCTTGGTGCAATGGCTCAGGTGGCAGGCGGTGTGCCGGCGATGTGTGATGGTGTCACCCAAGGTCGACCGGGCATGGAATTATCGTTGTTGTCTCGCGATGTGATTGCAATGTCGACTGCCGTTGCATTGAGCCACAATGTCTATGATGCGGCGGTTTGTTTGGGGATCTGTGACAAGATCGTCCCGGGATTATTGATGGGCGCTTTGTCATTCGGTCATATCCCGACGGTATTTATCCCAGCCGGTCCCATGCAAACCGGGATCAGTAATGACGATAAAGCGCAGGTTCGCAAAGCCTTTGCAACAGGCGACGTGGGTCGCGAACAACTCCTACGTTCAGAAGCTGCGGCATACCATAGCCCAGGGACCTGTACGTTTTACGGGACCGCTAACTCAAATCAGATGTTACTTGAGATGATGGGAATCCAACTGCCGGGCTCGAGTTTTATCAATCCAGGTGAAGACATCCGCGGTCTGTTGACAGACGCTGCCGTCGACGCGGCATTACGAGCCAGCCGCGGCGGTGATCATTACCTACCGCTTGGGCTTGTCATTGATGCTCGGTCAATCGTCAACGCGATTATTGGATTACATGCCACAGGTGGGTCGACCAACCACACCATGCATTTAATTGCGATCGCTCAGGCGGCCGGTTTATCGGTGACCTGGGATGATTTTGCCGCGCTTTCCAAAGTCACGCCCCTCATTGCTCGTGTGTATCCCAACGGTTCGGCAGACGTGAATCACTTCCACGCAGCCGGCGGTATGGGTTATGTGATGAGTGAGTTATTCGATGCAGGGCTCCTGCTTGGTGATGCTTTGTCAATGACTGGAAAAACACTGGGTGAGAGTATCTCTGAGCCAACCTTGGTTGGCGGAGCGTTACAGTGGGTTGCGCCTCAGTCAGAGTCTTTGGATACCAGTATTTTAAAACCGGTGACGATGCCTTTTCAGGAGACCGGTGGTCTTGTGCACCTCACCGGAAACTTAGGTGAAGCGGTGATCAAAACTTCCGCTGTCGATGCAGAGCGTCATGTCATTGAGGCACCCTGTGTCGTGTTTGAATGCGAAGAGGATGTGAAAGTTGCGTTCCAGGCTGGTGAACTCAATCGCGACTTGGTTGTTGTGGTGCGCGGGCAAGGTCCGAAAGCGAACGGAATGCCTGAGTTGCATGGACTCACCCCCTCACTCTCGGTGCTGCAAGATAAAGGTTACCGGGTCGCCTTGGTTACTGACGGTCGCATGAGTGGTGCCAGTGGGAAGGTTCCTGCAGCGATGCATGTCTCTCCGGAAGCGAAAGACGGCGGCGTGATTGCCAAGATTCAGAGTGGCGATGTGATCCGTTTGGATGCAACAACAGGCGAACTCTTACTTCAAGTTGATCCAACGACCTTGGCGTCGCGCGTCCCTGTGATTGTTCCTGAGCCCCAACATCCAGCACCTTGGGGTCGCTCATTATTTTCAACGCTCCGCCATCAAGCAGGTCCTGCGACCTCAGGTGGTGGTTTACAATTACTCTCGGAGGCTTAATGCATCCCGTTTTAAAAGAAGCGCTTGAGCGCAGTCCTGTGATGCCGGTTCTGGTCATTCCAGAGCTTTCGATGGCCGAGCCTCTGGCTGAAGCTCTGGCATCTGGTGGTTTGACGGTGTTTGAAATTACGTTAAGGACAGAATGTGCCTTAGAGGCGATGGCCGTCATGAAGCAGGCAGTCCCTGATGCATTAATTGGTGCAGGCACGGTGACCAATCCGGAGCGTTTGCGTGATGCTAAAGCATTCGGCGCGGATTTCGTTGTCAGTCCTGGGACCACAGAGTCATTGTGGCAATGTAGCCAATTCGAACAGGTGCCGATCTTGCCAGGATTTTCGACCGCGTCCGAAGCAATGCGGTTGATGGAATTGGGAAGTCTGTGCGGAAAATTTTTCCCGGCTGAAGCGTCAGGTGGCGCGAAGTATCTGAAATCCCTAGCAGGACCTTTGCCCGAATTTCGCGTCTGTCCAACCGGCGGAATTCAAGCTGATACGGCATCCGACTACTTGCGTTGTGCCAACGTCGTTTGCGTCGGTGGAAGCTGGATCGCACCGACAGATTTACTGGCTGTCAGTGATTAC